>NZ_CAMPFU010000002.1:622500-922500 GCF_946848805.1 Deinococcus sp. Marseille-Q6407 | reverse complement strand
CGGGCAGCCGAGCGGGTGCAGCACCTGCCGCGTGCGCCCCGGCTGGCGCTGGTGCGGGTGGGCGACGACCCCGCCAGCGAAAGCTACGTGCGTTCCAAGGACAAGAAAGCGCATCAGGTCGGCATTCAGAGCGAGGTTCATGCCCTTGCGGAAAGCACGTCCTCGGCCGAGCTGCTGGCTCTGGTCGAGCGGCTGAATGCCGACCCCGGGGTAGACGGCATTCTGGTGCAGCTGCCGCTCCCGGCCCACATCGACGAGGAGCCGGTGCTGCTGGCGATAAACCCCGCCAAGGACGTGGACGGCTTTCACCCGGTGAACGTGGCGCAGATGTGGGCTGGCCGCGCTCGGCTGAATCCCTGCACGCCGGCCGGCGTTCTGGAGTTGCTGGCCTTTTACGGCATTCCGGTCGCGGGACGGCGCGCCGTAGTGGTGGGCCGCAGCGAGATCGTGGGCCGGCCAATGGCCGCCATGCTGCTGGGCCGTGACGCCACCGTGACCATCGCCCACAGCCGCACCGCCGACCTGGGCGCCGTAACCCGCGAAGCCGACATCCTGGTGGTGGCCGTGGGCCGCCCGCAGTTCATCACACCCGAGATGGTGAAGCCGGGCGCCACCGTGATCGATGTGGGCATCAACCGCACCGAGGTGGACGGCAAAGGCAAAATCGTGGGCGACGTTCACCCGGACGTGGCTGGCGTGGCCGGCGGCTTGACCCCGGTGCCGGGTGGCGTGGGGCTGCTGACGGTGGCGCAGCTGATGGCCAACACGGTGACGGCGGCGGAACTGCGGCGGCTGGACCGCTGAACCGGGCACCGGCAGCCCCTGCCCTGCGGCCCTCGGCCTTACCGCTGGGGGCCGGTTTTTGGCTACGCTGGGGCATGGGCAGACGCGAACGCTTTTCGCAGTACGAGTGGGCTGCATGGCCGGATGAAGGCTTGCAACAGGCTTACCGAGTGCCCTTTTTGGAGGATCTGGCCGTTGTACGGGTGGACTGGCGACAGCTGCCTTTCACCAATCCCTATGAGCTGCAAATTGACGTATGGCCCATGACGGCGTTGAGGCCAGAGCGTCTGCTCAAGCTGACCTGGACAGACCGGGTTTATGCGCTTGAACTGTATCCGGAGGAATATTCGCAGCCTTTTGCCGAAACTTGCTCCTGGCGCGGCGACTCGCCGGATTCGTCTTTTCTGGAAGTGATGAACGACCCGGACCCCTGGGTCACCGAAATTCTGCTGGAAAATCCGAGCTACGGAGTTTTCCCTCTGGGCGGGCGCCCGGTACAGGTGCATCCCGATACCTGGGAGCGCAACAAAGGAAATGAGGGCTGGGAGACGCCTACAGGCCGCTTTTCTCCGCCAGGGTCATGCCCCGCGCCTCTGGCCCTTTCCCAGGAGGCCGAGCTGGAACAACCCTGCCCCCGCTACCGTCACCTGTTTATTTCTTCTCTGTCCATGATGGTAGAAATTCTCTGTGAGGGCCTGCCGCGCTGGGAGTGGGTGGAAATCCCCGAAGGCAACTGAAGCCAGGGCTTAGACTGTCGGGCATGAGCTTCGAGTCGCTGCCCCAGCTAGAGATGGACGGTGGGGAATCCACCACCCTGCCCGCATTCGCCGCCATTCCGCGCCGCCAGACCGTGAGCGTGAACGTGGGCGGGGTGATGGTGGGATCGGCCCATCCCATCGTGGTGCAGAGCATGACCAACACCCACACCGCTGACGCCGAGGCCACCGCCATGCAGGTGGCGCAGCTGGCCCGCGCCGGCTCGGAACTGGTGCGCGTGACGGTGAACACCGGCGAGGCCGCCGCCGCCTTGCCCGAAATCGTGCAGCGGCTGGCCGACCTCGGCATTCAGGTGCCGATTGTGGGCGACTTTCACTACAACGGCCACAAATTGCTACGTGAGCACCCCGAAGCAGCCCGGTTGCTGGCGAAGTACCGCATCAACCCCGGCAACGTGGGCGCCGGGCAGCGGCACGACGCCAACTTCGCCACCATGATCGAGGTGGCCAAGGAGTACGGCAAGCCGGTGCGGATCGGGGTGAACTGGGGCAGCCTGGACCAGCAGGTGCTGGCGCGGCTGATGGACGAGAACGCCGCCCGGGGCAACCCGCGCAGCCCCACCGACGTGACCATCGACGCGATGGTGGTCTCGGCGCTCGAATCGGCAGCCTACGCGGAAAAGCTGGGGCTGCCGCACGACAAGATCATCATCAGCGTCAAGGTGAGCAGCGCCCCCGAGCTGTGGGCGGTATACCGCCGGCTGGCCGCGCAGTGCGACTACCCGCTGCACCTGGGCCTGACCGAAGCCGGCATGGGCATGAAGGGCATGGTGGCGACCTCGGTGGCGCTGGCCCCACTGCTCACCGAAGGCATTGGGGACACCATCCGCGTGAGCCTGACGCCGGAGCCGGGCGCCAGCCGCAAGCTGGAAGTGGAAGTGGCCCAGCAGATTCTGCAGAGTCTGGGCCTGCGCCAGTTTTTGCCACAGGTCACGAGTTGCCCCGGCTGCGGGCGCACCACCTCCACCTTCTTCCAGAGCCTGGCTCAGAAGATTCAGGACTATATCCGTGACCAGATGCCCGAGTGGAAGGCCCGCTACCCCGGTGTAGAAGACATGCAGGTGGCGGTAATGGGCTGCGTGGTGAACGGCCCCGGCGAGAGCAAGCACGCGCACATCGGCATTTCGCTGCCTGGCACCGGCGAGGACCCCCGCGCCCCGGTGTATCAGGACGGCCAGCTGCTGACCACCCTGAAAGGCCCCCGCATTGCCGAGGACTTCCAGGAATTGCTGGAAAAATACGTGCGGGAGCATTACGGCCAGCCACAGGTCTGAAAGCTGGGAGACCTCTGGAGCATGGGTCGCCTACCGCCTGGTCTATGAACGCTGGGGCGGGGAGCCTCAGCCGCCAGAGGTGGTCAGTGGTTATCTGGCCGAGGTGGCCCGGCGGCATGGCTGGACCTGGCACCCCGAACCCGGCGACCTTTACCAGCTGCGTGCTGTGGACCGCTTCGGCGCCAGCCTGGGCTGGGTGTTGCTGAGCAGCAACATTGCTGCTGTGGCGGCTGCGCCCTGCCAGCCCTATGTGACGCCCTGGCCTTTGCTGGGTGCCGGATTGTTGGATACGGGGCCGCTCTGGGACGCCCTCAGTGCGTCTGGTGTGCTGGTATTGCCGGACCCTGCCTGGCTGACCGCCGACCTTACTTCCAGCGAGCGGGCTAGACTGCTCGCCTCGGCTGCCGGCAATGGCTGGGAGGCGAAAGCGGTACAAAAGGAACGCCCCGGCACGCGGGCAGAGGTGCTCTTCAACACTTGGGACTGAGAGACTAAGACTTACACCAGCTCGTACAGGCCGCCCGCCACATCACGCAGGCGGCCTTCTTCTTTCAGCCGCCGGATCACGTGAATGGCCTGCGCCTCGGTCAGCGGGGAAGAGGCAGTCACGTCGGCCAGGCTGAAGCGCCCGCCGCAGCGGTAGGCCAGCCGCAGCAGCATTCGCTCCTGCACGTCGGCTGCGTCGGCACGGTTTTCCCGCGAGCCGAACAGCCGCCACAGCGCGTAGCCGGCCGCGACCCCCAGCAGCAGGGCCACCGGCATCATCCGCACGGCAAAGTCGGGGTCGGCGGCGCTGTCGGCCAGCGCGCGGGCCTGGGCGTGGGCCGCCGCAATCTGCTCGGGGGTGGCGTTTGCGGCCGCTTCCAGCCGGCGGGCGTCGCCGCGGGCGCCCAGATAACGGAAAATGGCCCCCAGGTTGCCATGCACGTAAAAGGCGGCAAAAGAAATCAGGCTGAAAGCGAAACCGAAAGTGGCCGCCGTCAGGGTCCGCAGAAACGTCATGGCGCCCATGCTACCCCTGGCCGGGAGGCGGCGGGCCGGGGCCGACTATACTGGCAGGCAATGAGCAGTTCGCAGCGGCAAAAATTCGGACTTGGTACGCCTTCTTCCTGGGGGTTGGGGGCCCTCCTGTTGCTGCCGGTGGGCCTGGGCAGCTGTGCCCGGCAGAACGACACCTTCCAGCCCCGCATCGTGGTCACGTCGCCCGAAGGCGGCGGGGTCGCCAAGGCCGACGACCTTTATCTCAAGGGCTACGTGATGGACGACCGCGGCGCCATTCAGCTCACCATCAACGATCAGGCTGTGCCGCTGGACGAGGGCAGCACCAAGATTCGCTACTTCAACTACCGGCCCAAAGTGCAGGGCGATAAGAACACCTTCGTGTTCAAGGCCCGCGACCGCGCCGGCAACGAAAGCAACCTGACCATGAACCTGGAACTGGACCCCCAGCCGCCGACCGTGCAGATCACTTCCTTCGAGCGCTTTGGTAAGACCATCCGGGTGGCGGGCGTGGCAACCGACAACGATCAGGTGGCCGAGGTGCTGGTGGACGGCCGCCGCCTGAACATCGCGGTGGACCAGAAAGTCACTTTCTATGCCGAAACGCAGGGCATCTACGCCGACGTGACCGTGATTGACCGCGCCGGCAACAAGGTCGAGCGCCGCGTTCAGTAAGGTGACCCGCTCAGGTGATTCAGTAGAGTGGTGAAGTCCAGCAAGACGGCACGGTCAAGTCCAACAGCACCCCGCCGCCTGACCCCGGCCGAGCTGCCGGCTCCGGACTGGTGGCCGGCTGCCGCTGAGGCACTGCTGGCCGCCCATGGCTATGGCCCACAGGGCCTGGCGCTGACCCCCAACCCCGAGCCGCTCGACGGCCTGATTCGCCTGATTCTGGCCCAGCAGAACACCTGGGCGGTGGCGCAGCGGCAGTGGGAAGCCCTCAAAGCCGCCTACCCGCGCTGGGAAGCGGCGCTGCTGGCCGAGCCGGATGAGATCGCGGCTGTGCTGAAAGGCGCTGGCGGTGGCCTGGCGCAGTCCAAGGCCAAAAGCATCTGGGGCATTTTGCAGCGGCTAGCAGAGGAGCGGGGCCAGCCCTCGCTGCGTTTCCTGCGCCGCCTGCCGCCCACTGAGGCCCGCGCTTTCCTGCAAGGGCTGCCTGGCGTGGGCCGGCGCACCGCCAGCTTGCTGCTGCTGTTTCATCTGGCACAGCCGGCGGCGGCCGTGGACGGCAATATCGAGCGGCTGCTGCACCGGCTGGAAGTGGTGCCGCCCGGCTGGAAGGCCGACCGGCAGGAAGAATGGCTCGAAGGCGTGCTGCCCGCTGATGCCGCCTACCGCGCCGCTTTTCACCGGGCCGGTGTGCGGCATGGCCGCGAGATTTGCACCCGGCGCGACCCGGCCTGTCCCGCCTGCGTGCTGCGGACGTGGTGCTCCTCGGCGCAGTTTTTTATGGGTGATGGGAATGCGGCCGCGCGCCCCACTGACTGAATGGGGTCCCAGTCTGAAACCTCCAACTGGAACGGCCGCGCCGACTGTGCTCTGCTGGCGCCGGTCAGCGTGGGCCATCTGCTAAACTGGACTGTTTATGCGTGTCTACGTACTGAGCGTGAGCAGCAGCCGGCTGAAAGTGGGGCTGGCGGATCTGACCCTGCCGGCCAGCGAGGGCGGCCCCGGGGCGCCTGAAGCGCTGGGGCCGGACGGCCGGCTGACCCTGAATCTGACCCGGGCCGACCTGCCGGTGGGCGACGACCTCCTCAACGGCACCGGCCTGAACCTGGAAAGCACCCTGGCGTATCTGGATCGCGAAACGGCCGACTGGCCCCGCCCCGACGCGGTGGCGACCCTGGCGCAGTGGGAGGACTCTTTTATGCTCGGCCACTGGGCGGCCCGCCCACAGGTCATCCGCACCGAGCCGGAGCAGTTGCCGCTGGCGCAGCAGAACCTGCCTACTGGAGCGGTGCTGGGCACCCGCGGCCTGCAACTGGCGATTGCCTGGGCACAGGCCCTGGGCGTGCCGCTGCTGACCGTGCCGCTGCCCCAGAGCGCCGAGCTGCCCCCTGAAGCCCGCGAAACCGGCATTCCGGGCCTGCGCCGCGAGCCACGCTTTCACGTGCTCAATTCGGAAATGGCGGCCCGTGAGGGAGCTTTCAACGTGGGTAAGCGTTTCAGTGAAGCGGCGGTGGTGGCCGCTCACCTGGGCAGCACCAGCAGCGTGACGGCCTATCAGGGCGGCCGGGTGGTCAACACCACCGGCTCGGGCCTGTTCGGCGGTCCGCTGGGGCTGCGGCAGGCCGGAATGCTGGCTCCTGCCACCTTGCAGCGCCTCTGGGAAGAAGCTGAGCAGGGCCAGCAGACCGCGCACCCCTGGACCGAGTTCTGGACCGGCGGAGGTGGGCTGCGTGCCCTGACCGGCTGCGGCACCGTACATGAGCTGATGACCAGCGAGGACAGCAGCCCGCAGGTGCAGGCGGCCGCCGCCGCTTTCGTGCATCAGGTGGCCTGCGCGGTGGGACAGCAGGTGGGGGCGTTGACCGTGCGCCCCGACGCCATCGTGCTGGCCGGCCCGCTGGCCCGCTGGGACAGCGTGATGGACCGCCTGGAAGCCCGGCTCAGCTGGATGGCCCCGGTCTTTGTTATCCCCGGCGACCCGGAATTCGAAGCGGTGGCCCGCGCCGCCGGCCGGGCGCTGATGGGCTGGGCGCCGGTGTCGGCCTGGCCGCCGGTGGCGGAAGATCTGGTACCGGAAGAAGCCGCTGGCCAGACTCAGGCTGTACAGCCGGCCCAGGCAGCGCAGACGGCTCAGCCGGCCGCTGAGCAGCCTGCTCCCAGCGCGTTACACTGAGCGGGCAGATGAAGCACCGAGGCCGCCGCCGCGAAACCGATCACACCCCCATCCGCGCCACCGCGATGTGGCGGGTGGATCAGGTGTTTCTGGCCCGTAAAGGTCAGCGGCTGGAAGTCACCTGCTCGCTGGTGAATGACCAGGGTGACCTGCGCAACCTCTCGGTGGTGGCTCCCACCTCCGACCCGGCCGAGGCGGTGCGGCATGCGGCGCAGTACGTGGCGGCTAAGGGCAACGTGTACTCGGCCAGCGAGGCGCGGCTGCGTTGGGCCCACGCCCAGATGCACACCGAGCAGGACGCCCTGGAGCGCGACTTCGAGCTGGAAGACGAGTTCTTTGACGCTTTCGAGGAAGTGCGCTTGGAAGTGCTGGACCGCCTCAGCTGAGTTGAGCCTCTCCCTTGACAGAACTGCCCAGCGGGGTTATTCTCTTTGAGCGCTGGAAACAGCCAAACGAAATAACGCAGGGTAGAGCAGTCTGGTAGCTCGTCGGGCTCATAACCCGGAGGTCGCAGGTTCAAATCCTGTCCCTGCAACCAAAGACATCACCCCCGCCGCGGGGTGGTTTTTTTTATGCTTTGTTGACCGCTTCTTGGGATCTGCCGCTCCGCCGGCGCCTTTGGTAAGGTGCCGCAGTGTTGTGCCCTGCTGGGCGCGGGATGATGGGGCTATGACTCAGAGTGAACATGGAACCGAACAGGCCATCTTTGCCGGTGGTTGCTTCTGGTGCACCGAAGCGGTGATGCTGCGGGTGTGCGGTGTGCAGCGGGTGGAAAGCGGCTATATCGGCGGCCGGCGCCCCAATCCTAGCTACGAACAGGTCTGCACCGGCGTCACTGGCCATGCCGAAGCGGTACGGGTGACCTTCGACCCTGCGCAGGTGACTTACCGCGACCTGCTGCACATCTTCTTCGGCACCCACGACCCCACCAGCCTTAACCGTCAGGGCGCCGACCGCGGCACCCAGTACCGCAGCGCCCTTTTCCCGCTGAACGATGCCCAGCGCGCCGAAGCCCAGGCCGTGATTGACGAACTGAACGCCAGCACCTACGACGGCCGCATCGTAACCAGCCTTGAGGACAACAGCGAGTTCTACGTGGCCGAGGACTATCACCAGGATTACTTTGCCAACAACCCCCAAAACCCTTACTGTGGCGCTGTGGTGGCCCCCAAGGTCGCCAAGCTGCGGCAAAGCTACTCGCACTTTCTCAGCGAGTAAGCGCGCTCTAGGCTGGGCAGGTTTTTAACCACTGGCACGGCCCTTTCTGTCATCTTCAGGCTTTTGCCGCAGCCGGGCGAAAGCCTGTTATGTTGAACCATGCAGCAAGTTGTGGCCGTCATCGGAGGAAGCCCGCAAGATACCCGGCTGGGCGCTGAAATTCTGCGCCCGCAGGGAGTCAGGCTGCTGGAGCGGCCCATCTCAGACTCGCCACGGTCGCAGACCCGCTTTCAGAACGCCGACCCGGCAGCCCGGCAGGATCATATGCGCGGCGTGCTGCGCGAGGTGCAGCAGCAGGGGGCGCAGGGCGTCTATGTGTACTGCAACTCGCTGAGCGGCTCCACCGACTTGCCCAGCCTCAGCCGCGAGTTGGCCCTGCCGCTGGTCACGCCGCTGCACGCTTACCGCGAGTGGGCCGGGGAATACCGCGCCCTGGGCGTCATGGCGGCCAATGCCAGCGGCCACGCCGGGATTGAGCGCACCTTGCTGGAAGCCAACCCACAGCTGCGCCTGACCCAGTTCGGCAGCCTGGACCTGGCCGACGCTGTCGAGGAGGGGCGCCCGCCGGAAGAAATTGTCCGCGATTTCCACCTGGCCGAGCTGACCATGCTGCTCTCGCAGTTGGGCGCGCAGGCCATCGTGCTGGGCTGCACCCACTTTCCAGCGTTCCGCTCGGCGTTGGCACCACTCAGCCCGGTGCCGCTGCTGGACCCCGCCAACGAGATGTGGCGGCAGCTGGCGCAGCAACTGCTCTAGGGAGAATCCTGCGGCCGGGCGCGTCTGGCTTGCCCGGCTTCTGTTATGCTGCTGGGCGGTAGACGGAAAGGCCGTCTGCGTTATTCATCCTTTTTTCCAGCAGTCCCGTGAGGCTGCACCCGCCCCGTGAGGCAGGAGAAGGAGCGACGAAATGAACCATTCCCTGATATGCCGTCAGCCCGAGCTGAACGGTGATTTTTTTTGTGCGCCGCTGTGCCTGAGCGGAGGCTGCCATGCCTGACGCCGCACAGCCCAAAGCCGTGATTCTGGACAGCCACGAGGTGCGCCGCGCCATGACTCGCATTGCCCACGAGATTATCGAGCGCAACAAGGGCGCCGAGGGCCTGGCCCTGATCGGGGTACATACCCGCGGCATTCCCCTGGCCGAACGCCTGGCCGCCAAGCTCAGTGAACTGGAAGGGGTCGAGGTGCCCACCGGCAGCCTGGACATCACCCTGTACCGCGACGACCTGAGCGAGGTGGCCCGGCAGCCGATCATCCGCGAGACGCAGGTGCCGTTCGACCTGGCGGTGCGCCGGGTGATTCTGGTGGACGATGTGCTGTTCACCGGCCGCACCGTGCGCGCCGCGCTCGACGCCCTGATTGACATCGGCCGGCCCAGCGGGATTCAGCTGGCGGTGCTGGTGGACCGGGGACACCGCGAACTGCCGATCCGCGCCGACTACGTGGGCAAGAACCTGCCCACCGCGCAGGACGAGGTGGTCAAGGTGAAACTGCAGGAAACCGACGGCACCGACAGTGTAGAGCTGTGGGACGGCACTGCGTTGAACAGTGCCGCGCTGAGCGGCGCCGCGCAGGACGGGGAAGGAGAGCGCGCATGACTGCCACAGGAATAGCTGGCCGCCCCAGACATCTACTGGACTTTCAGGACTGGTCCCCGGAGCGCCTCGGTGCCTTGCTGGACGGAGCCGACACCATGCTGAATGTGCTGTCGCGGCCGGTGAAAAAGGTGCCGGCCCTGCAGGGCCTGAGCGTGTGTACTGCGTTTTTCGAGAATTCCACCCGCACCAAGACCAGCTTTGAGCTGGCCGCCCGCCGCATGAGCGCCGACGTGGTGAGCTTTGCGGCCGGCAGCTCCAGCGTGAGCAAAGGCGAATCCTTGCGCGACACGGTCGAAACGCTGACCGCGTACCAGATGGACGCCTATATCGTGCGGCACTCGGCTTCGGGGGCGGCGCATCTGGTGGCCCGTTACTCCGGCAAGCCGGTGATCAACGCGGGCGACGGCCGCCGGGCCCATCCCACCCAGGCGCTGCTGGACGCTTACACCATTCGCCAGCAATACGGCGAGCTGCAGGGCAAAAAAGTGGCAATCGTGGGCGACATTCTGCACAGCCGAGTGGCCCGCTCCAACGCCGAGCTGCTGCCCAAGCTGGGCGCCGAGGTGGTGCTGTGCGGCCCCGCCACGCTGCTCCCGCTGGAACTGGGGCAGATGCCGGGCGTGACCGTGACCACCGACCCGCGCGCGGCGGTGCGCGGTGCCCACGCCGTGATGGCGCTGCGGCTGCAAAAAGAGCGGATGCAGGGCGGCTACTTGGCGTCCATGCAGGACTATATCGACACCTATCAGGTAAATGAGGCCCTGCTGGCCGAAGCCGAGGACGGCGCCATCGTGCTGCACCCTGGTCCGATGAACCGCGACCTGGAAATCAGCAGTGAGGTGGCCGACGGTGAGCGGAGCCGCATCCTCAAGCAGGTCGCCAACGGTCAGGCCGTGCGGATGAGCGTGCTGTACCACCTGCTGGTGGGCCGGGACTAGGACCGGATGAGCCAGCGGAGGCAAGCTGTGAGCATGAGTGCGAATGATCAACTTAGATCAAACCGGCGCACCCTGCCGCTGCTCTTTGCTCTGGTATTGCCCTCGGCGGCGCTGGCGTGCAGTCCGGCAGAGCCGATGATCCAGACCTGGGACGCGGGCACTCTCCCACACGGCTGGGAATCACGGCCCTGCAGCGCCGACTGGCAGCGGCAAGCCGGCGAGTTCGGGCGGGTGAGCTGTTACCAGCTGCCGGCTGGTACCTCTACGACCCGCATTGCCCAGGATGCCTGGCTGACCACCCTGGACCAGCTGTTGGTCGGGCACCCCGGCCCCCAGCACCAGCGGCTGACACGAACCTTTGGTTCGGAAGAAGTGCTGGACATTTATAACAAAGGGCAGCGGGGTATCTTCGTGAATTCCCTGTGGCAAAGACCTGCAGAGGCTTTCCTCCGTGACCAGCTGCGGGGAGTGGCCCAGGCGGCTCAGAAGCCAGGCGCGCAGCTGCCGGCGGGCCGCCCCGCCTGGCTGGGCGATGAGCGCCGGCACTGCAGCGAGCTGGCACCGCTGGATCACCGCTTTTTTGCCAGTTGCCGGGCAGAACTGCGCACCATGCAGGACGTGGACATTACGAGTGCCTCCGGTGAAACCCGGCTGGCACCGCTGCTCACTTTTCGCCTGCGCGCTGCGGCTGGGCTGCCGGCTGAACTGACGACTCCCCGTGATTATGCGGCTTATCTGACGGCCGGCGGCGGGTGCGCCGAAACCAGGGTTGCCGGGCTGAATGCCAAGCAGTACGCCGGCGTCTGGCCTCTGTATTGACTCTCCTGCATTGACTTTCCTGCCTGCTCCACCTCCGCTTTCCGTTTCTTCTCATTTCTTCCAAGGAGAACCCATGAACCTGACTTTTACCATCACCGACGTCAAGCGCCTCGGCAGCTCTGAGCGCCAGAGTGTCACCATCGAAGACGGCCTCATCAAAGGCTGGAACCTGCCCGCAGAGCAGCACGGCGAAACCGTGGACGGGCGCGGCGGCACCATCATCCCCGCGCTGATAGAACCGCACGCTCACCTGCGCGAGCCCGGCCAGACCGAAAAAGAAGACCTGGCCTCGGGCCTGGCGGCAGCGGCGGCGGGCGGCTACGGCAACGTGGTCTGCATGCCCAACACCACCCCGGTGATTGACGACCCGGCTGTTGTGCGGGCGCTGCAGGAAAAAGCGGCCGGACTGGGGCTGGCGCGGCTGCATGTGTCGGCGGCGCTGACCCAGGGCCAGGCCGGCGAGCAGCTGGCCGAGCTGAGCGCCCTCAAGGAAGCCGGTGCGGTGATGTTCACCGACGACGGCCGCACCAACGAGAACGCCCGTGTGCTGCAGCTGGGGCTGGAATATGCCGGCAGCCTGGACATGGTGGTCAGCGTGCACGCTGAAGACGCGACCCTGCGCGCCGACGGAGTGATGAACGAGGGCGAGGTATCGCAGGCTCTGGGCGTGCCGGGCAACCCCACCGCCGCCGAGGCCGCCCGCATTGCCCGCGACATGGAAATCGTGGCCTGGCTGCACGAACGGGGCAACCGGCCCCGCCTGCACGTGCAGCACCTTTCCAGTGCCGCCGGCCTGAACCGGGTGCGCGAAGCCAAGCGCCGTGGCCTGCCGGTCACCTGTGAGGTCAGCCCGCACCACCTCACCCTGACCGACGAGCGGCTGCGGTCCTTCGACGCCATGTACAAAGTGGCTCCGCCGCTGCGCACCCAGGCCGACGCCGACGAGCTGTTTGAGGGGCTGCTGGACGGCACGGTGGACTGCATCGGCACTGACCACGCGCCGCACACCCGCGCCGAAAAGGAGCGCGACCTGTTGGAAGCGCCCTTTGGTATTCCCTATATCGAGGTGGCCTGGCCGGTGATGTACACCCGCTTTGCCGAGAAGCTGGGCCTGGAAAAGCTGGTGGACCTGATGACCGCTGGCCCTGCCCGCGTGCTGGGCTGGCCCGAACCCAGCCTGGACGCCGGCGCCCCCGCCGACCTGATGGTGTTCGACCCGGACACCGAGCGCAAGGTGAACCCTGCGACCTTCCAGAGCAAGGCCAAGTTCTGCCCCTACGCCGGCGAAACCCTAAGGGGCTGGCCGCTGCTGACAGTGGTGGGCGGCGTGGTGGCCCACAGCGCTGAAGGCTGAACTATAGCCAGATTCCCGTGAAATCCTGGCCAGAACCGTGCTGATCTGCCGGCCCAGCCGGGGCAAGACATGACACTGCCGCAGGTGCTGGAGAGTTCCGTCTCCAGCTGCCTGCGGCTGTGGTGTAAAGGGTGCTGCTGACCTTGTTTAGTCGCCGGCGGGGGCCACGGCCGCGCCGTTGTAGCGTTCGCGGTCCAGCGTGCCTTCGCTGCGGCTGGTCAGGGTGCCGGCCACCATGGAGCCGCTCACGTTCAGGGCGGTGCGGCCCATGTCGATCAGCGGTTCCACAGAAATCAGGATGCCGGCCAGCGCCACCGGCAGGTTCATGCTGGACAGCACCAGAATGGCCGCAAAGGTGGCGCCGCCGCCCACCCCGGCCACCCCGAAGGAGCTGAGGGCCACCACGCCCATCAGGGTCAGGATGAAGTCGGGGGTCATGGGGTTGATGCCTACGGTGGGCGCAATCATGAACGCCAGCATGGCGGGGTAGACGCCGGCGCAGCCGTTCTGCCCGATAGAGATACCTAGCGAGCCGGCCAAGTTGGCGGTGCCTTCTTCCACGCCCAGCTGTTCACGCTGCGCCTGAATATTCAGCGGCAGGGTGCCGGCGCTGGAGCGCGAGCTGAAAGCGAACAGCATGACCGGGGCGGCTTTACGCAGGTAGGTCAGCGGGTTGAGGCCCGACAGTGCCAGCGCGGCCAGCTGCACCAGCAGCATGGTAATCAGCGCGGCGTAGCTGGCCAGCACGAACTTGCCCAGGTCCACGATGGCGGCGTAGTTGGTGGCGGCCACGGTAGAAGCCAGAATCGCCAGCACGCCGTAAGGGGTCAGGCGCAAAATCAGCTGCACCAGCCGCATGGTCACGGCGTGCAGGGCGTCCACACCGCTGCGGAAGGTGGCGGCCTCGGCCGGTTTCTTGTCGGCAATGCCCAGGTAAGCGATGCCCAGCAGCGCCGCGAAAATCACCGTGGCGATAGTGGACGTGGGCCGCGCTCCGGTCAGGTCGAGAAAGGGGTTGGTGGGCAGCAGTTCCAGCAGGCGCTGCGGCACGGTCTGCGCGCCCACGGTGGCCGCCTTTTCGGCGATGGTGGCGCCGCGTTCCAGCTCAGCCTGGCCCTGCACGATCTGCGAGGCGTCCAGCCCAAACAGGGCCACACTCGCCATGCCGATCAGGGCGGCGACGGCAGTCAGGCCCACCAGCCAGGCAATCACGCGCCCGGCGGTGCCGGCCAGGTTGCGGCGGGTGTCCATCCGGGTCAGGGCCGCCAGGATGGAGATAAAGACCAGCGGCATGGAAATCATTTGCAGCAGGTGCACGTAGCCGGTGCCGGCCAGCGCGTACCAGTCGCGCACGGCGTCCAGCGTGTCGGCGTCCTGCCCGGTCAGCAGGTGCAGGGCGCCGCCCAGCAGCAGACCCAGGCCCAGGGCCGTGAATACCCGGGCGGAAAAAGAATAGTGTTGCCGGTTCATCCAGTACAGCAGGGCAAACAGCAGCAGCAAGGCGGCAACACTGAGAATGACAGTCAGGGTCATGGGCACTCCTTGAAATGGGGGATTGGGGGAGGGCGAACAAAAGAAAACAGCAGGCGCCGGTCCTTTCTGAGGCAGAAGAGGACTGGAACCTGCTGGAACTGGCGCCGCAAGCTGAGGGAAGGAAAGTTCAGCGCGGGGAGTGCTTCACCAGACCGGGGGCCGCCGTCCAGCCGGAGCCGGACAACAGCTGCCTGCGGGTCTGGGCATCAGCATCACTCCTGAACTTTAGGTTTCTGGCAGCTGTCATGTCAAGAGAATCAATAACTTACTTTGCTTTTGCCTATACCTTTTCCTGCCGGCGACCCTGTTTGGGGTTTCCTTGAGGCAGCCAGCGTCTGTGCAGAGCGCGGCGTTATCCTGCCTGTCATGACCCGGCACGATATGAACGACATGGACATCAACCTCGGTGAAGACGTGCAGGTGGACGACACCAAGCCCGAAATCACCGCCGAGAAGCTGGAAAACGAGGACGTGCTGCGCAGTGGCACCGCCGAGGACATGAGCAACCCTAACGACGAGCCCGGTTTTGCCGACGGCCGCCGGGGTGGCTGGGACGGCGAAGACCGCCAGGGCGACCCCAACTCATTGTCCGGCAGTGACCTGGGGGGCGAGGAGCACGGCGGCGCAGGCACCGGCAGCAGCGGCGGCATTGACGGCGGCCCGCAGCGCTGAGTGCAGTCACGGCATTTGCCTGTGCAGGCGGCCTTTCCCGGAGAGGGGAGGGCCGCCTGAATTTTGCCTGCTGTTTGCCCTGCCGGGCGGCGGCCGGGCGCTACACTGGCCCCTATGACCGATTCCGCTCCCCTCACTTCTTACCGCGTCCAGATTGGGTCTGTGACCCGCGACCTGCCGGTGGTGCCAGTTTCTGACACCACTCGCGTGGCCCTGTTCAACATGCTGGGCGACACCGAAGTCACCGAAGCAGCCGGCAAAGAGCTGGCCAAGCGGCTGCCGGGCGACATCAAGATTCTGGTGACACCCGAGGTCAAAGCGCTGTCGCTGGCGCACGTGATCAGCCGCGAGTCGGGCGTGCCCTACGTGGTGGTGCGCAAGACCCAGAAGCCCTACATGGTGGACCCGGTGGTGCGCGACGTGGTGAGCATCACCACCGGCAAGCCCCAGACCCTGGTGATGGACGGCCTGGACGTGCAGAAAATCCGCGGTCAGAAAGTGGCCATTGTGGACGACGTGGTGTCCAGCGGCGGCACCCTCAACTCGCTGCGCGAAATCATCGAGGAAGTGGGCGGTGACCTCAGCGCGGTGCTGGCCGTGTTCACCGAAGGCGAGGAGCGCCCCGAGGTGACGGCACTGGGTCACCTGCCGCTGTTCTGAGCTTTCTGGGATGAGGCCTCCCGGCATGCTGACCCTGGCCCAGCGCAGCAACTTCCTGCCCCCGGTGGCCTGGGGGTATCCGGCGTGGCGGGCCCGGTCGCTGACGCTGCTGAGCGGCCAGCGCTTTTCGCTGCAGCGTGAAGCGGCTCTGTTCCTGGGGCACTGCCGCCCGCACCTGGGCGAGGCCTGGCTGGATATCGGCACCAGCGCCGGGTTCTATGCTGGGGTTCTGGCTGCTCAGGGCTGCCAGGTCACCGCCACCGACTTCAGCCCGGCCATGCTGCAGGTGGCCCGCCGCCGCAGCGGAAGTTCCCGGATTCGCTGGGCGCAACAGAACAGCGAAACCCTACCGCCCGACTGGGCTGGCCGCTTTGACGGCGTGACCATCGGGGCCACCCTGAACGAAACGGCTGACCCGGCCGCGTTGCTGCGCTCGGCGGCAGCGGCCCTGCGCCCCGGCGGCCAGCTGTGGCTGATGTTCCTGACGGCCACCGGCGGCCCGGTGCAGCGCTGCCTGGCCCGGCCGGTACTGGGCGGGCTGACTTTTCCTACAGGCGACTGGGTCACCGCGCAGCTGCCCGGCTGCCCGCTGGTCACGGCTGTGCAGTACGGTGCGGTGCGCTTCGAGCGGCGGGTGCGGGAGGCTTGAAGCCTGACTACCGCTGAAGGCGCAGGGCACGGTGCGGAGCTGGGCAATCCTCTAGGCTGGAGTTCATGACTGGAAGCGACAAGAGGCAACGTCTGACCGCCCTGGTGACGGGCACCGTGCAGGGGGTAGGCTACCGCTATTTCGTGCAGCGCCGCGCCCGCGACATGGAGCTGAGCGGCTACGCCGAGAACCTCAGCGACGGCCGGGTGGAGGTGGTGGCCGAGGGCTGGCCCGAGGACCTCGACCGGCTGGTGCACTGGCTCAAGCAGGGCCCGCCCCACGCCCGGGTGGAGGGCGTCGAATCCCAGCTGAGCGAGGCCACCGGCCTGCGGGGCTTTCATATCTACTGACCTGTTACCCGCTGGTCTGCTTGGTGGCCTGACCGGGGTGATTCTGGCCGGGGGGCGGTCGCGCCGCTTCGGGTCCGACAAGGCCCTGATCCAGCTCGGCGGCCTGACCCTGCTGGAACGGGTGGCCGCCAGCCTGGCCGGGTGCCCCCGGCGCCTGCTGCTGGCCCCGCCGGACCGTTACCGCTTGCCCGGCTGGACCGTGCAGTCCGAGCGCCGCCCCGGCGAGGGCCCGCTGGCTGCTCTAGAAACCGCTTTGGCCTGGGCTGAAGCGCAGGCGGGGCCCGGCTGGGTGGCCCTCAGCGGCACCGATTACCCGCTGCTGACCCCGGCGGTCTGGCAGGCTCTGGCGGCAGCGCGGCGCCCTGGAGGCCTGCTGGTGGGCTTTCAGGGCGCCGGCGGCCCGGACTCGCTCCCCGCCCTCTACCACACCACCCTGCGCCCCCGGGTCACGGCAGCTCTGGACGCCGGTGAGCGGCGATTGCTGCCCCCCTGGCTGCGGGACGCCGGCGAATGGCTGGTCCCGGCCCGGTTGGACCTGCCCGCTGCCCTGCTGGCCGACGCCGACACCCCCGCCGAGCTGGCCGCCCTGGCGGATCATCTGCCGCTGGAGGAAGTATGAAGCGGCCCGGTTCACTGCTGCGGGCTGGCTGGCTGGCGGTGGCTCTGACCGCCTGTAGTGACCAGCCCAGCCGCCAGAATGACGCAGCGACTGCTTCTCCAGCGGCCGCCGCGTCCAACTCTCCCGCCCATAAACCGGCAGTGGCGGCTTCCGGTACTGCGTCCAAGCCCCATCAGCCGGCTGCCCAGGCTGAAGCTCCGGGCCAGCGGTCTTTTAACAAGCACTGTGCTGGCTGCCACGGCAGCGCGGCCGGGGGCGGCTTCGGACCGGCGCTGAGGCCAGCGGCGCGCTGGTCGCCCGAGCGCTTTACGGCCGCCGTGCGACAGGGTCGGGGTGCCGCTGGCCCGCTGCTGTCCAGCATGCCCCGCTTCACGCCTGAAGTACTGTCCGACGCTTCACTTGCCCAGATTCAGCACTACCTGCGCACGCTGCCCTAAGAGGAAAGGCCGGCACTTCCGGCTTCCCTCAGCGCTCCGGCTCAGGACATGGCCGCGGCCACCACCTGCTCGGCTTCGGCCAGCACCTGCTGGAGATGCTCTTCGCCACGGAAGCTCTCGGCGTAAATCTTGTAGATGTCCTCGGTGCCGCTGGGCCGGGCGGCAAACCAGGCCTGCTCGGTGGTCACTTTCAGGCCGCCGATCGGCTGATCGTTGCCGGGCGCCCGGGTAAAGCGTCCGGTGATAGGGTCGCCGGCCAGGGCAGCCGCCTGCACCGCTTCGGGGCTCAGGCCGCTCAGCACTTTTTTCTGCTCGGCGCTGGCGGGGGCGTCCCGGCGAGCGTAAGCCGTGGCACCATAGCGCTCGCTGAGGGCTGCAAAGCGCTCGGCGGGGTTCTGGCCGGTACGCGCGGTGATTTCAGCCGCCAGTAGCCCGGCGATAATGCCGTCCTTGTCGGTGCTCCAGGGGCGGCCGTCCATCCGCAGAAAGCTGGCGCCAGCCGATTCCTCGCCGCCAAAGCCCAAGCTGCCGCCGAGCAGGCCCTCCACGAAATACTTGAAGCCCACCGGCACTTCCACCAGCCGGCGGCCCAGGCCCGCCGCGACCCGGTCAATCAGCGCCGAGCTGACCAGCGTCTTGCCGACGCCTGCCTCTGCCGGCCAGCCGGGGCGGTTCTGGAACAGATAATCGATCATCACTGCCAGATAGTGGTTGGGGTTCATCAGGCCCTGCGGGGTCACGATGCCGTGCCGGTCGGCGTCGGGGTCGTTGCCGATCGCCACGTCGAAGCGGTCTCGGTACTCCAGCAGCCCGGCCATCGCGTAGGGGCTGGAGCAGTCCATGCGAATCTTGCCGTCCTTGTCCAGCGGCATAAAGGCAAAGCGCGGGTCGATTTCCCGGTTCACGATTTCCAGGCCCAGCTGCCAGCGCTGCTCGATCGCTTCCCAGACCGGCAGGCTGCTGCCGCCCAGCGGGTCCACCCCGATCCGTATGCCCGCCTGGCGGATGGCGTCTAGATCAATCACTTCCGGCAGCGCTTCCACGTAAGGCGCGATAAAATCGAAAGTCTCCACAGCGGCCAGTGCGGCTTCCAGCGGCTGCTGCTTCACCTCGCGCAGCCCGCCGGCCAGCAGTTCGTTGGCCCGCGCCTGAATCTGGCCGGTCACGTCGGTGTCGGCCGGGCCACCGCTGGGCGGGTTGTATTTGAAGCCGCCGTCCTGCGGGGGGTTGTGACTGGGGGTGATCACGATGCCGTCGGCTTGCGCGGCCGGCTGCCCGGCATTGTGGGTCAAAATGGCGTGGCTGACCAGCGGCGTGGGAGTGAACTGCCCCGGCGTGGCCCGCACCCGGACCCCGTTGGCTGTCAGCACCCGCAGCGCCGTCAGAAAGGCGGGTTCGCTCAGGGCGTGGGTGTCGGCCCCCAGATACAGCGGCCCGCTGATGCCGGCTCCGGCGCGGTACTCGGCAGTCGCCTGACTGATGGCCAGGATGTGGCTTTCGGTAAAGGAACCGTCCAGCGAGGTGCCGCGGTGCCCACTGGTGCCGAAGGCGACCCGCTGCCCGGCCTGCGAGGGGTCCGGGCGGCGCTCGTAGTAGGCCGCCACCAGGTGCGGAATAGAGGTCAACTGGTCCAGAGGAGCGCGTTTTCCGGCAAGTGGATGGGTCATGGCCGGAGTCTAACGCCCGCTCTCAGCCGGAGCGGCGCAGCCTTAAGGAAGGGTCTGTCTGGCGCTGCGTGGCCTGACGGCGGTGCCGGCCGGGCCGCGCAGAGGGGGGTGCTACAGTGAGGCTGGAAACGCCGGGAGGCGGCAAAATGTGGTTGAGAGTTTCTTTGCTTCCGCTGAACTGCCGCCGCACAGCGTTTATGCTGATGGGCATATCGTGTGCCTGATTTCAAAGAATCAGGCGCGTCTTTCGGAGGACGGAATGCAAGAAGAACGGAAAACATCCATGGGCAGTGCCATCGTCGATGTCTTTGACGCCGGAGTAGCGCTGGTCAAAGCCGAGATCAACTCGTTTGCCCACACGCTCGGTGAGCTGGCCAAGTCCAAGGGTCTGGGCCTGATCATGCTGCTGTCGGCCCTGGTGCCGCTGACCTTGGCCCTGATCTTTTTGATCCTGGCAGTGTACTTCGGTCTGGTGGCCCTGGGCCTGCCCTGGTGGGCAGCCGCGCTGGTCATGTTCCTGGGCAGCCTGCTGGTCGCGGCCGTGATGGTGGCCCTGGGCATCAACAAGCTCAGCGAAGGCATCGGCCAGGAAAACCGCAGCCTGACCGAAGACGAGCGCTTGGAAGCCGAATACCTGGCCGAGCAGCGCCGCCGCCGCACCGAAGGCGCTGCTCCTGTCAGTGGCGCTGTGGTCGCTACCGGCGTGCCGGTCACGGTGGGCACCCAGCAGCGTCCGGTCGCCCACTACGAGCAGGGCGGTCAGGTGCAGACCAGTGCCTTCCAGCCTAGTGAAACCCAGTACGGTCAGAGCCACACCACCGTGGTGAGTGGCGGACCCAGCGTGCAGCGCGTGAGTGACGCTGGCCTGCGTGAGCCTGGCGAACCCAGCGGCATGGTGCAGCCTGACGTGGAAGGCGCTTACCCGGTTCCAGTGTACGAGCCCGGTGCTGAAGGCCGCGCAGAGTACTACGGTCAGGGCCTGAACGAGAAACTTGACCCCCAGACCCACGGTTCGCACCAGCCGGAGCACGATCCCAACGTAGTTCATCCTGAAGTGCTGGAAGGTGCCCCTGAGGTGCGGGTCAGCACCCAGCCCACCTACGCCGAGGATATGAGCCGCGCCGACCAAGGAGAACGCAAATGAGCAACAATGACCGCCCCCAGGCTGAACCTGTGGTGCTGCGGGCGCCGTCCAGCGACGGGACCCGTTACGAGGAAGTGCGTCTGCCGCTGACCGAAAAGGACCTGGCTCGCGAACGCCTGCGTGCCAAAGTGGACGTGCTGGCCGAAACCGCCAGCCTCAAAGTGCAACTGCAAAAAGAACCGCTCAAGATGCTGGGCGGCGCCTCGGCTGTTGGCGCGGTGCTGGGCCTGGCGCTGGGCAGCCAGCTGAAGCGCACCAAGAAGATTTACGTGGACGCCAACTCGCCAGTGAAGTACCAGAAGCGGCTGCTCAAGGCCCAGCAAAAGGAACAGGGCACCGACCTGGGCGGCGCACTGGTCGCCACGTTGGTAACGGTCGGCGCCCGCGCCCTGAGCAACACCATGGTGCGTGACCGCCTGCAGAACATGGCCGAAGATCTGCTGGTCAAGGCCGGCCAAAACCCGCAGGGCGGCCAGCCGGCCAGCCGCTCGGGTGGAAACAGCGCTGGCGGCCAGACCCGCCAGGTCGCCTCTGCGCTGCCCCGTCAGAACCAGAGCGTCGCTGCAGCTCCGGCTCGCCAGACCAGCAACCCGGCTGTCAGCCGCTTTCTGAAGCCGGGCAGTAACCCTGCTGAAGCCACCAGTGCTCCGGCCACCACCAGTACCACCGTGACTGCTGCCCCCAGTGCGCAAACGCAGACCCAGCCGGCGGCTGCGGCCCCCGCTCCAGCCAATTCCGGCATGGAAGCGCAGTTTGCCCACGCTCCGGCTCCGGCAGCGGGCACTCCGGAAGACCCCAATGGCCCGGTGCGTCACGCTGAAGTTCCTGGCAGCACGGTAAGTGCTCTGGCCGACGGTGCCCCTATTCAGCGGACTGAGCTGAAGAACCCCAACGCCGGCTGAGCCAAGCTCGGTACGATAAAAAAGACCCCCAGCGTGTGGCTGGGGGTCTTTTTTGCTGCCTGCTGAGATTCAGCTCCCGGCTGCCTTCTCATCTGCTGCCTGCGGCGCCCGCTCATCTAGCCAGTCAAGGATGATCTGGGCCGTTTCAGGGCCGCCCTGGTCGTTCAGCAATTCGTGGTAGCCACCTTCGATCAGGCGCAGGGTCTTGTCCTCGCTGGCGATGACCTGCACGAAACGCTGGCTGCCGGCCGGGTCGGCGATGTGGTCGTCGCTGCCGTGTACCACCAGTGCCGGCAGCTTGAAACTGGGATAAAGTTTCCAGCCACCCTGGCTGGCCTGCAGCATGGTGGCCGCCGTCAGCGCCGGCACCTTGCCGTGATACACCTGCGGGTCGGCCTGATAGGAGCGGACCGATTCCGGCAGGTGGCTCAGGTCGGCGGTGTCCAGCTCGGCCACCGGGAGCGAAGGCGCCAGCCGGGCCAGCAGCGGCGCAGCGCGGCGGGCAATCGCCGGTTCGTTCTCACCGATCAGCAGGGCCGGGCTGCTCAGCACCACACCGCTCAGGCCCCGGGGATCACGCGCCGCACTCAGGGCCGTGACCAGTCCGCCCAGCGAGTGGCCCAGCGCGTACACAGGTAGCGGCTGCCGGCGCAGCTGTTCGCGGGCCTTGAGATGGTCGCGGACCAGGGTTTCCACGTTCACCACGGCCCGGCGGCCCAGCGACTGCCCGTGGCTGCGCTGATCGTACCCGTAGACATCAAAGCCCAGGTCCAGCAGGGCCGGGATCAGCTGCTGGTAGTGGGTCACGTAGCGCGACAGATACTCCCCGAACCCGTGGGTCAGCAAGATGGCAGCGCGGGGATGGGCAGCCTTCCAGGCGCGACCCTCGACCGGGGCGCCGGTGGCCCAGACATGGGCAGACACGTTCACCCGCCCAGCATAGCAGCGCTGCACCGTCTGATAGGGTTGGTCGCATGGACTGGCTGTATGCGCTCATTTACGGGGTGGTTGAAGGGATCACCGAATTTCTGCCGATCAGTTCGACCGGGCACCTGATCGTCGCTGGACACCTGATGGGGGTGCCCTGGACCAAGGAAGTCAAGGACACCTTCGAGGTGGTCATTCAGGGCGGGGCCATTCTGTCGGTATTGGTGTACTACTGGAAAGATTTCGTAAGCCAGGCACAGGCGCTGAAAGCGGGCGGCGCACCGGCGCAGGACACCAAGCAGCTGTGGCTGGGTGTGCTGGTGGCCTGCTTGCCGGCCGCGCTGCTGGGCTTTGCCTTCAGCGACGTGATCAAGCAGTACCTGTTCCGCCCCAGCGTGGTGGCCTGGGCCCTGATCGTGGGCGGGGTGATTATCTGGTGGCTGGAAGAGCGCAAAACCCAGCCCACCGTGCATTCCATCGAGAAAATTGGCCTGAAGCGCTCGCTGATCATCGGTGCAGTGCAGTGCCTGGCGCTGCTGTGGCCCGGCTTCTCCCGCTCGGCCAGTTCCATCCTGGGCGGCATGCTGACCGGTCTGGACCGGCCTACCGCCACCAAGTTCAGCTTTTACCTGGGCATTCCGACCCTGGGCGGCGCCGCGCTGGTGGACCTGCTGCGCAGCCTGGACCAGCTGGCCGAAATCGGGTTGGGCACTGTGGCGATCGGGGCCGTCACCTCGTTTATCGTGGCTTACCTGTCGATCGGCTGGCTACTGCGTTTCGTGGCGACCAACAACTTCAAGCCGTTTGCGGTGTACCGTGTGATTGTGGGTGCCCTGATTCTGGCCCTGGTCTACAGCGGCAACTTGACCAACACGATCTGACCCGGCCTGGAGCCTCTCCCGCTGGCCCCGGCTTGGCTTGATAAAGAAAAGCTTACGCGCTGGGCAGACCGGCAGCGGCGGCGCCCGCTTTAGCATAAGCGGGTGCTTGACGTTTTTTCCCAGCCGGCCGACGGCATCCAGGATGCGCCCCACGACTCCCGCCTTAGCGCGGCGGGCTATCAGGTGGGCCTGCGGGCCATCAAACTGAACTGTGCCCACGACCGCCACACTCTAACCGAGGAACTGATGATGGGCCTCTCGGTGCCGCTGGAGACCACCGAAAGCTGGGACGCCCTGCTGGACGCCCTGACCCGGCCTGACCAGCCGGAGCGGTTCGGCATTCTGCTGCTGGGCTACCGCGACTTTCGCTACCGAATGCCGCGCCTCAGCAACGAACTGGACGCCACACTGACCGAGGCCCAGCGGCGGTTGGCCGCTCAGGGCAAGCAGCTGTACCTGCTGGCCGCCTATCCGGAAGCCGACCCACGGCATTTCTGAGTCGTTGTGGCCCAGAGTTTCGTGACCTCTGATCCGGCAGGCTTCCGCCCGCTTGGGCTATGCTGCCTTAGTGACTACTGAGCCGCTGCCCACGCCAGACGCCGGGCTGACCTACATTCTGGGGATTGATACCTCCTGTGACGACACCGGCGTAGGTGTGGTGCAGCTGACCCCGGCCGGGCCCCAGGTCCGGTCCAATATTATCTGGTCGCAGACCGTGCATGCCGAGTACGGCGGCGTGATGCCGGAACTGGCCAGCCGTGAGCACGTGGAGCGGATTGATACTCTGCTGCCGCGAGCACTGTCTGAAGCTGGTATTGGCCTACCGGACCTGGACGTGGTCGCGGCCACCAGTGGGCCGGGGCTGATGGGCGCCCTGCTGGTGGGCCTGATGTATGGCAAGGGGCTGGCCCAGGCTCTGAACTTGTCTTTTTACGCCACCCACCACCTGGAGGGCCACATTTACGCAGCGGCCAGTGAGGAGGGTCTGACCCCGCCGTATCTGGCGCTGGTGGTTTCCGGCGGGCACACCCACCTGTTTGATGTGACTGGCCCCGGCGAGTACCGCCTGGTGGGCGCCACCCGCGATGACGCGGCAGGCGAGGCCTTCGACAAAGTGGCCCGCCTGGCCGGCCTGGGCTACCCCGGCGGCCCCGCCATCAGCGCGGCTGCCGAGCGGGGTGATTCCCAGGCCGTGCCGTTCAAGCCGCCGCTGCAGGGCCAGCAGGGCTTCGAGTTCAGTTTCAGTGGTCTGAAGACGGCGGCCCTGCTGGCTTTTCAGCGGGGCGCCAGCCCCGAGGACCTGGCGGCCAGCTTTCAGCGAGCGGTGGTGCGGTCGCTGGTAGACACCACGGTGCGTGCGGCAGAAGCTCTGGGCCGGGAAACGGTGGTGGTCTCGGGCGGGGTGGCGGCCAACCGGGCGCTGCGTGAAGCCTTTGCCGCCACCGGTCTGCGGACCGCCTTTCCGGCCGGCGGCCTGAACACCGACAACGGCGCCATGATTGCGCTGGCCGGGGCGGCGGCGCTGCGGTCGGGCCGACCACCCAGCCGGCTGGACGGCGGCGCGGCGGCCTATGTGCCGCTGGCCCCGCTGCTGGCAAACCCGGACTTGGACACCTCGGCCCGGCGCAAGGCAAGGTAAAATACGCCTGTGCTGGTCTTCCGACTGCTGATGATTCTGGTGGGGCTGCTGGTGGGGTACGCCGCCAGCCAGGCCCTGTCTCTGACGCAAAACGGTAATGAGATGGCCCTGGTGAACAACGCTAGCCTGATGCTGGCCGGCGCCCTGATCGCTTTTCTGATCACGCCGCGCCTGGAGCCGGCGCTGTCCCGCCGCTTCGAACAGCTGCGGACGTGGTACAGCTCGCTGACCCCCAGCACGGTGGCGGCCGCAACCTTTGGCCTGATCGTGGCGCTGCTGCTGAGTGTGCTGCTTTCCAATCTGTTGGCAGGCCTGCCGTTTTATTCCTGGCCCATCAGTGTGCTGGTGACCCTGGGCCTGGGCTGGTTTTTCGTAACCTACTCGGTGCGGCACGCCGACGCTTTCGGGCTCCTCGCCAGTCAGCAGCAGGTGCGGCGCAAGCGCGGCAGCAAGATTCTGGACACCAACGTGATTATCGACGGGCGCATCGTGGAACTGGTCAAGGCGGGCTTTCTGGAAGGGGACCTGCTGGTGCCGGGTTTCGTGCTGCGCGAGCTACAACTGCTGGCCGATCACTCGGACGCGCAGCGCCGCACCCGTGGCAAACGCGGGCTGGCCGTGCTGGAAGAGCTGCAGGGACTGCGTCCACTGCGCATTGACGACTGGGACGACCCCAGCCTGGACAAGGTGGACGACAAACTGATCCGCTTTGCCCGCGAGACCGGCAGCAAGCTGGTCAGCAACGACAATGCCCTGAGCCGCATTGCCAAGCTGCAGGATGTGGACGTGCTGAGCGTCCACGAGGCGGCGGTGGCTCTGCGCCCGCAGGTGCAGGCGGGCGATTACCTCACCATTACCGTCAGCAAGGGTGGGCAGCAGCAGGGACAGGGCGTGGGCTACCTCGAAGACGGCACCATGGTGGTGGTAGAAGGTGGGCTCAAGTTCAAGGGCAAGCCGCTGCGGGTGATGGTGGTCAACAACGTGCAGACCAACGTGGGCCGCATGATCTTCGCCAAGCCGGATGAGGCTGCCTGACCCTGCCGGGGCCCCAGCAGGCCGGGACATGACCGTTGTCTAAAGGTGGGACCCGGCCAGCCGGCGGCCTTCCAGGGGCTAGGCTGAGGACCTAAGGAGTGCTTTCTTGCCGCAGATTCAACCCGCCATGAACCCGCACGCGCAGGAAGTCTGCCGCCAGATGACGCGGCGACACAGCCAGACCTTTTACCTGGGGTCACTCTTTTTTCCGCCGGTCCAGCGTCCGGCCGTCTGGGCGGTGTATGCCGCCTGCCGCGAGGTGGACGATCTGGTGGACGAACCGGGCCATGACCCTGCGGCGGCCGTTGAAGGTTGGTGGCAGCGGATGCAGGGCGCTTTTGCCGGCGAGGCCGCGCCGGGCGACCCGGTGGCGCAGGGGCTGGCCTGGGCCGCACAGCGGTATCCGCTGGACCTGAATGCCTTTGCCGATCTGCGCGCCGGGATGGAGCTGGACCTGCAAATGGATCAGCAGGGCCGCCGCTACGCCAGCCTGGCCGAGCTGGACCACTACTGCTACTGCGTGGGCGGCGTGGTGGGGCTGATGATTGCGCCCATCAGCGGGTATTCGGGCGGGCCACAGACTGTGCAGCAGGCGCTGCGGCTGGGCCAGGCCATGCAGATGACCAACATCCTGCGCGACGTGGGCGAGGACTGGGGACGCCGGCGCCTTTACCTGCCGCTGGATCTGCTGGCCCAGTTCGGCGTCACTGAGCAGGATATCGCGGCCGGCCGGGTCACCCCGCAGTACCGCGCCCTGATGGCGCACCTGAGTGCGCGCGCCCGCGCCGACTACGCTTATGGCCGCGCCGGACTGCCGCAGTTGCATGGGCGGGGGCGCTGGGCCGTGGCGGTGGCCGCCGAGCTGTACGAGGGCATCCTCGACGAGCTGGAAGCCAACGACTTCGACAACCTCAGCCGCCGGGCCATTGTCAGCCGGGGCCGTAAGCTGCGCCTGACCGCCCGCGCTGCCTTACAGGAAAGCGCGTCCCGCTGCTCCTTACGCGGCCGCCGCTGCCGCTCCGGAGCCGCCTGATTCTATGAACTCAGGGGCCGGGGCCTCTTGCTTTTCGCGTCCTTTTCTCTATCCCTCTAACGATCACCGGCCGCCCGTATCTCGTTTTCGTTTTCCTTCTCTGAACCCCCCCTTCCCTTTCTCTCCGAGGTGCCATGTCTATTTCTGTTTCTCCTTCCAGCCAGTCTGCCTCTGACCGCTCCACAGCCCCCCTGCGCAAGACCGCGCTGATTATCGGCTCGGGCTTTGGCGGCCTCAGCATGGGAATTCGCCTGCAAAGTCTGGGCTTCGATACCCAGATTCTGGAGCGGCTCGACGCCCCCGGCGGCCGCGCCTACCAGAAGCGCACCGAGGACGGCTACGTGTTCGACATGGGCCCCACCGTGCTGACGGTGCCCCACTTTATCGAGGAGCTGTTTGCGCTGGAGCGTGACCAGGCCGCTCTGGACGCTGCCGACTACCCACCCTCCACCCTGACCGGCGAACGCATTAAAGAAGGCTTGAGCGGCGGCCCGCGCACCAGCGATTACGTGCAGCTGGTGCCGATTCTGCCTTTTTACCGCATCTATTTCGATGACGGCACCTTCTTCGATTACGATGGCGACCCGGAACACACCCGCCAGCAGATTGCCGAGCTGGCCCCGGAAGACTTGCAGGGCTACGAGGACTTTAACCGCGACGCCCGCGCCATTTTCGAGCGGGGTTTTCTGGAACTGGGCTACACCCACTTTGGCGATCTGCCGACCATGCTGGCGGTGGTCCCCGACCTGCTGCGGCTGGACGCGGTGCGCACGCTGTTCTCGTTCACGTCCAAGTATTTCGCCAGCGACAAGATGCGGCAGGTGTTCTCGTTTGAAACTCTGCTGGTGGGCGGTAACCCGCTGAGCGTGCCGGCGATTTACGCCATGATTCACTTTGTCGAGAAGACCTGGGGCATTCACTACGCGATGGGCGGCACCGGGGCGCTGGTGCAGGCGCTGGTGCGCAAGTACGAGGAGCTGGGCGGCCAGATTCGCTACGGGGCCGGGGTAGAGGAGATTCTGACCACGCCGCGCCCTGGCCTGCTGGGCAAGCCGGCAGCGCGGGGCGTGCGGCTAGAAAGCGGCGAGGAGTTGCAGGCCGATATTGTCGTCAGCAACGGTGACTGGGCCAACACCTACCTCAAGCGACTGCCGGCGGCGGCCCGGCGGGTCAACAGCGACCTGCGCGTAAAAGCGGCGGCCCAGAGTATGGGCCTGGTGGTGGTGTATTTCGGGTTCCGGGACGAAGGCTACCCGCCGCTGGACCTGCGGCACCACAACATCATCCTGGGGCCGCGCTACGAGGAACTGCTGGGCGAGATCTTCAGCGGCGGTGCGCTGGGCGAGGATTTCAGCCAGTACCTGCACATTCCCACCCTGACCGACCCTGCGCTGGCCCCAGCCGGACACCACGCCGCCTACACCCTGATTCCGGTGCCCAACATGGCCGGGCGCGGCGCGGCGCTGAACTGGGCGGAGGAGGGGCCTGCGCTGGTGCGCCGGGTGATGGAATTCCTGGAAGAGCGCGGCTACATTCCCCACCTGGCCGAGCGGCTGACCCACCTGGAATGGATCACGCCCGATTACTTCGACCAGACGCTGGACAGCTACGTGGGCAACGCCTTTGGGCCGGAACCGAAGCTGATTCAGAGTGCTTTTTTCCGCCCGCACAATCGCAGCGAGGATGTGGAGGGGCTGTATCTGGTTGGCGCCAGCGCCCAGCCCGGCGGCGGCACCCCTAGCGTGATGATGTCGGCCAAGATGACGGCCCGGCTGATTGCCGAGGATTTCGGGATTCACCCGGACATCACGGGCGCAGTGCCGACGGGATACCCTACGGAATGACTTCCAGGCCCTACCCTGGCTCCCAGACCCCCGCCGAAGCCGTGGCCGAGCTACGCGCCTATCTGAAGCAGGCCGACACGGCTCAGGCGCGCCGGGGCCGGCATACCGAACTGGAACCGCTGACCCCCGCCATGCTGGCCGACACCGCCGCCGACTACGCCCGCTTGCTGGAAGCGGTGCGCCTGCTCTCGGAGCGCTACCCGGACGGCGAAGCATTGGCCGCCGATTACGACGCCTTTGCAGGGGCAAATGTGCTGCTGCGGGCGGCAGCCATCTCGGCCCTGAACCTGCTGGATACGCCCTGGCCCAGCTTTCCACGCCTGGGCCTGAACGACAGATTCGAGTATGAGGGGAGTGGGGCCGAGTTCGTGCGGGTCAAGGTGTCCGGGGCTGAAGTGATCCAGCGGCGCGGGCCAGCCAAAAAATGGACGGGCCCGCGCCGCTGGACGCCTGGAGGTTGGCGGCTCAGCTCTCCAGCCGCATCACCGTGCTGCCGGCAATGCTCTTGCTGACCAGCAGCTGGCTGGGCAGGCGCTCGCTGAGGCTTTCCACGTGCGTGACCACACCCACCATGCGGCCTTGGGTGCGCAGGTTCTCCAGCGCGCCGGCCACTGCTTCCATCGCCTGCGGGTCCAGAGTGCCGAAACCTTCGTCCAGAAACAGCGCGCCCAGAATCCGGTTGCCGGCCAGATAATCGCTCAGGGCAATCGCCAGGCTGAGCGAGGCCAGGAAGGTTTCGCCGCCCGACAGGGTCTTGACCCCGCGTGTCTCGCCGGCGTTCCAGAGGTCCTGCACGGCGTAGTCGCTGCCGTCGAGTGTCAGGCGGTAGCGGCCGTCGCTGATTTCAAAGAGGATGTGCCCGGCCCCGGTCAGCAGGTTGGCCTCGACCTCGGCCAGCAGGAATTGCTGGAACTCGTTGGCTTTCAGGCTATTGGCCAGGGTCTTCCAGGTGTCCATCCGTTCGCTGAGGCCACCAGTCTGCGCCTCGATTTCGGTCTTGCGGGCCAGGCGTTCGGCGGCACTTTTCTCCTCGGCTTCCAGGCGGCCGGCCTCGCTCCGCCCGGCGCCAATCTGGGCGTCCAGCGTGTGCAGCCGCGCTTGCAGACCCGGCAGGGCTTCCGGGTCGTATTCGGCGCCGCCCAGCGCCGCAGTCAACTGTTCACCCAGCGCGGCTTCCTGGGCGCTGAGGCTGTCCAGGCCGGCTCGCCAGCTCTGGGCCGCCTGCTCCAGCGCCAGGATGTCGCTTTCGGGCAGGGCGGCCGCTTTGGCGGCTTCGGCGCTCAGGCCCGACTGCTCCAGGGCGGCGTGCAGCTCCTGGGCAGCTTCGTCGGCCTCACGGCGGCGGCTCTCGGCATTCGTGCGCACCGAGCTGAGGGTGGCCTGGGCGGCAGCGGCAGCGCTGCTGGCTTCGGCCAGAGCCTGCGCGGCGGCCGTCAGGTTCCGGCGAATCTCGCCGATACGGGCCTGGGCCTTCTGGCGTTCGGCGGCCGGGTTCGGCCCGAAGGACCGCACCTGCTCGGCCAGGCCGGCCAGCAGGCGAGCCACCTGCTCGGCCGGGTCGCCGGCAATGCGTTCCAGCGCGGCGCGGTTATCGGCTTCGTCCTGGTCCAGCTGGGCCTGGGTGTCGCGCAGTTCGGCCTCGCGGCGGGCCAGGTCCTTGTCCAGCACGCCCAGTTCGGCGGTGGTTTCCTTGTACTGGGCGCGCAGGTCGTCGCGTAGGGCTGTGGCAGCGCTCAGGGCCTGGCGCAGCTGCTCGACCTCGGCCGTGCTGGGATGGGCCGGCAGGTGCGAAGCGTCTACCGGCTGCCCACACAGCGGGCAGGGTTCGCCCCCGCGCAGGTCCTGGGCAAAGGCGGCCAGCCCGGCGCGGCTTTCGGCGGCTCGCAGCTCGCTTTCGGCGTCTTTGGCCCGCTCGCCGGCCGCCTTGCCCTCGGCCAGAATGCGGGTCTGCTGGGCCTGGCGCAGCGCCTGCCGTTCCCGGTCGGCCGCAAAGCGTTCCTGATTGGCCTGGTGAGCGGCGCGGCGACTGCTCAGCTGCACCCGCTCCAGCCGCAGCTTTTCCAGTCGGTCGGCGTCGGCTTTGGCGGCCGCGTGGGCGTCTTCATCCCAGGGAAGCGGCTGGGCGTGGCGGCTGTCCGGAGTGCCCCCGGCGCGCTTCAGGCGGGCGGCCAGGGCCTCGGCGTCGCGCAGGGTCTCGGCGCGGGCTTCCAGGTCGGGAATCTGGGCTTCGGTCGCCTGGGCCTGCGCCTGCGCGGCACCCGCCTGCTCGGCGGCCTGCTGGGCTTGCTCGGCCTGTGCCTGGGCAGAACGCAGCTCGCTTTCTTCGCGCCCCAGGGCAATGCGGGCGCGGCCTTCGCGGTCAATCAGGGGCAGAATGCCGGCCACCCGCCGGGCCTGGGCGGCCCGCTCGGCGCCGCGCTCAATCTCGGCCTGGCGGCCCTGCTGCACAGCCAACCGGCGCCGGGCTTCTTCACGCGATTGCCACAGCCCCGCCACGTCCTGCCAGCGAACCATGCCTGCCGCGACTTCCTCACGCTCGTCCTGCCAGGTGTCCAGCTGCTCGGCCAGGGCGGCCCGCGCCCCGCGCAGTTCCTTCACCTGCGCCGCACTCACCCCGGCGTATTCGTTTTCCAGCAGGGCGTGCAGGCTGCTCAGCTCGAAACCCAGCGCCTTGGCCTGGTCGCCGGCGTAGCGGTGCATGGCGCGCACGTTGTCCAGGCCCATCAGCTCGCCCAGCAGTTCCTGGCGCTCCTTGCCGGTGCCGTGCAGCAGCCGGGCAAATTCGCCCTGCGGCAGCAGCACCGAGCGGGCAAAGGTCCGGAAGTCCAGCCCCACCAGCTCCTGCACCCGGGCGCTCACCACCCGCTGCCCGGCGCCGGGGGCCAGGTCTTTCCAGCGGCCGTCCGGCTGGCGCTGTTCCAGCCGGGTCTCGTTCTCGGCGGTGCGGCGGCCCTTGGTGCGGGCCACCCGGTACACCTGCGGCCCCTGCTCGGTTTGTAGTTCGAACACCAGCGCCACCGAGAGGGCCTGCTCGCCCTGCGAAATCAGCGCGTCCAGGCCAGTGGCGCCCAGGCGGGCCGTCTGCCCGTACAGCGCAAAGGTCATGGCGTCCAGCAGCGAGCTCTTGCCGCTGCCGGTCGGCCCCACCACCGCGAACAGGTCCAGCCCGTCAAAGTCCACCTCGGTGTGCTGGCGAAAAGCGGTAAAGCCGCTGAGGGTCAGGTGCAGCGGTCTCATACGGCGGCCTCTTCCTCGCCCTGGCCGCCGTCCACGTGGCTCAGCACGGCGTCCTGCGCTTCCCGGAAGGCTGCCCGCTGGCTGTCGGGCAGTGCCCCGCGCCTTTCCTGCCAGTAGCGCTCGTACAGCTCCATCAGGCTGAGGCCCTCGCGCTTGAGGCTGGGCAGGGCCAGGTCGTCCTGGGTGGCGCTCAGTTCCACGGCCAGCGCCGAGGGCAGCACTTTCAACACCCGGTCTTTTAGGCCGGCGGTGGCGGTGCCCTTGGGCGCCTCGACCAGCACTTTCAGCAGGGCACCGTCGGCCCGCTCGCGCTCGCGTTCCAGCCGGGCTTCCACCTGTTCCAGCGGCACCCGCAGGGTCCGCAGCTCACGGCCGCTGCTCAGCGGAATGGGGGTCACGCGGGCCGGCTGACCGGGCGAAACTTCCACCAGATTCACCTGTTTTTTCTCGCCGCCCTCGCCAAAGTCCAGCTGAATGACGCTGCCTGGGTAGTGCGCCAGCGGGGCGCCCGACATCTGCTGCGGCCGGTGAATGTGGCCCAGCGCCACGTACTGCGCGGTGGCCGGCAGCTGCTGCTCGGAGACGGTGTAGGCGTTGTCCAGGTGAAACTGCATCGTCTTTTCCGAGCCGCTGGGCTGGGCGCCGTCCAGCGTGGCATGTAGCATCAGCATGTTGACGTTGCCCGGCTGAAAGCCCCGGCTGAGGTGGTTCAGGAAAAAGTCCATCCCCTGACGGTATTTCTGCCGCCACTCGCCCACCTCGCCGCCCAGCAGGTCGGCGCCGCGAATCAGCCGCCGCTCCGAGAGGTAGGGCAGGGCGCCCACTGTCAGCGTTTCGCCGCTGCGGGTGGGCACGTGCCGGATCAGGGCGGCCGGGTCGGCGGTCACTTCGGCCACCAGCTGCACGTCAACCACGTTCAGCAGCCCGGTGACCGAGGCCAGCCGCGCCGCCGAGTCGTGGTTGCCGGCAATGGCGACGGCCGGAATCCCGGCGGCGCGCAGTTGCAGGAAAAAATCGAAAATGGCCGTTTCGGCATCGGCGCTGGGATTCGCCGTGTCGAACAGGTCGCCGCTGATCAGCACGGCGTCGGCCCGCTCGCTGACGGCCAGCCCCGCAATCTCGGTCAGGGCCGCGTGAATTTCGGGGGTCCGGTCAAAGCCTCTCAGCACGCGCCCAGCGTGAAAGTCGGCGGTGTGCAGTACGCGCATAACAGAAAGTCTAGCGCCTGGCCCGGGGCAGGGCCAGTGGCCGAAAGGGAAAGGGTTACTCGATGACTTCGGCGGCCTGGGTGGTCGTCTTCATGCGGAAGACCATATTCATGGTGCCGGCGTCCTTGCCGGTCATGGTCACGTTGAGCCGCATCCGCATCTCCTGGGTCGTGTTGAGGCTGCTGGGCAGGCCATTGGCACGGTAGCTGGACTGGCCCATCACGTTCAGGTCGGTGATGCTCGCGTTCGTCTGCATGGCACCGCTGCCGTCCGGGTTCTGGGCGCTGAAGCTCACCTTCCAGGGCTGCGCCTTGCCGATGGCGTCAAATACGTAGCGGCCCTGGGCATCAGTGCCGCGGTAGGTGGTCACGCTGGTCACGGTCAGCGGGTCGGCCTTGATGTTCTGGAAAGTGGCCTGAACCTCGGCGGCCTCGTCTTCGCTCAGGTCGGCAGACATCGACCCGACCAGGCCGCCCATCAGACCGCCCAGCAGCGCCTGCATATCTACTGTCTGGGTGCTGGTTTTGCTCTGGCCGGGCACCAGCGGAAAGCCGTACACGCCGGTGTCCTGCCCACCACTGACATTGTTCAGCTGGTCCTGGCTCAGTGCGGCGAAGGTCTGCTGAATCTCTTTGTTGTCGGATTCGATGCGGGTGGCGGTCAGGCGGCCGTCGGCGGCAATCCGCTGAATCACGCGCAGGGTAAAGTCATCCATTTCGCTTTCGGCCGGCATCTGGGTGGTGACCGAGGTGATCAGTTCACGTGAGCCGTCAGGGAAGACCTGGCCCACCGAAATCACCACGTCGGTCGGCGCGACCTCGGTGTCGCCCATTTCGGCAAACATCTGGCGCATTTCCTTGATGTCGTCCTGGCTCATTTCCTTGGCGGCGCTGCCGGTCGCCTGCACGTCTTCCAGCTCTATCTGCACCTTGGAAGTCTGACGCAGGGTCACGCTGGTGCCGCTGGGCGCCGTCAGCATGAACGTCCGGGCCTGAGCCGGCGTCATGGGCACCGGCTTGCCCGGGGTGGGTTCACCGACGGCAATGCTGGTGACAGGTGCCGGCACCGGCTTGCCCGGGGTGGGTTCGCCGACAGCGATGCTGCGAACGGGCGCGGGGCGCTGAGCCGGGGCGTTGAGCGGCAGCGCAGGAATCACCAGCGTGCTGCTCTGGAAGGTGCTGCCCGTGACCGGACGGGGCTGCGCCGGCGCCGGCGCAGGGCCGACGGGCGGCTGATATCCACCGGCCAGAGCCACAGGAGCAGAGACCAGCAGGGCACTCAAAATCAGTTTTCTCATACCTGATGGTACGGGGCGCTGGGGCCGCACGTTCCCACCGGGCCACTGTATGAACAGTGGGTAAACGTGGGAGGGCTAGGCTTGCATACCCGCTCCTCCGGTCCTTCTCCCGCCAGTACCTGCTGCCCCGAGCGGTTCGCCCAGCAGAAAGTGTGCGGTCAGGGTAAATAGGGTCTGGATATGGTCCAGATTGTCGAAGGTATGGTTGGAGTCCTCGATCAGGGCCAGCTCGGTGCCGGGACCCAGGGCCTCGGCATACCGCTCACCCCAGGCGCTGGGACAGTCCTCGTCGGCGTCGCCGTGCAGCACGGCCGCCACTCCGCCCCACTGCCGGGCGGCCCTGAGCGGGTTGAGCCGCAGCACCTCTTCCAGAAAGGGCCGGCCCAGCGGCCAGCCGCTGAGGTCCTGCGTGCCGGCCGGCAGCTGGCCGCCGGGGAGGTATTGCAGGAAATAGTCGGGCAGGGCCGGCGCCCACAGCGCCAGCCGGTGCGGGTTCACGCTCGCCGCGCTCTGCGCCGCCAGCAGGCCGCCCAGCGAGTGTCCCAACAGCATCAGCCGCTCGGGGTCGGTGTCCGGGTGGGCGCGCAGCCAGCCGGCGGCCGCCTGCACATCTTCCAGCTGCCGGGCCGGGGTAACGGCCGCAAAGTCGCCCTGCGAGTCGCCGTAGCCCCGGAAGTCGAAGCGCAGCACAGCCACGCCGCGCGCCGCCATCTGGCGGGCAAACAGGGTGTGCAGCCGGTGGTCGCCCGCCTTGTGGCCGGTAAAGCCGTGCAACATCAGCAGCGCGGGCCAGCCCCGGGCCGGGCGTTCCTGGCCCGCGCCGGCCGGCAGGTGCAGCAGACCGACCAGTTGTTCTTCACCCACCCGGAAACGAACCGGTTCCTCGTGCAGCAGCGTCATGGCAGACAGTCTAGAGGGTGACGGCCCGGCCCATCCGGGCTGCAGGTGCCCGTTCCAGCGCTCCGGCGCCAGCCGGGAAAAGCAGGGCCGCGGGAACGCTGGTCTGCTTGTCCAAATGCTTGCCCAAAAAGGCACCCGCACAACGGCCGCCCGGCGCCCGGGGCCTCTACAATAACTGCCGATGACCGCCGATCTGCCTGCCGAGCCTTTTGACATCCAGGGCGCGGTGCAGCGCGTGAGATTCCGCGCCGACAGCGGCTTTACCGTGATGACTGCCGACATTACCGGCCCCTACGGCGAGGACGAGGACGCCGCCGTGGTGGGCGTGATGCCCCCGCTGGACGCCGGCGACGGCTTCAAAGCGCTGGTGAAACTGGAAGAGCACAAGGACTACGGCTACCAGTACCGGGTGCTGAATCTGGTGCTCTCGGCGCAGCCGGCCGACCTCTCGGAAGAAGGGGTGGCCGCCTACCTGCAAGCCCGGGTGGGTGGCGTGGGCAAGGTTCTGGCCGGGCGCATTGCCGGGATGTTCGGCTCTGCCACCTTTGATGTGCTGGAAGAAGATCCACAGAAGCTGCTGCAGGTGCCGGGTGTCTCGGCGTCCACCCTGCACAAGATGGTCGCCAGCTGGGGCGAGCAGGGCCAGGAGCGGCGCACCCTGGCGGCGTTGCAGGGGCTGGGCCTGAGCATCAGCCAGGCGCAGCGGGCGCTGAAGCACTTTGGCGAAACGGCGGTGGAGACGTTGCAGGCTGACCTCTACACCCTGACCGAGGTGGAAGGCATCGGCTTTCTGACTGCCGACAAGCTGGCCCGCGAGCGCGGCATGGCCCTGACCGACCCGCGCCGGCTGACGGCCGCCGCCGTCTACGCGCTGCAACTGGCGGCCCAGGCCGGCGGGCACTCTTATCTGCCGCGCGCCCGCGCCGAGAAAGGCGTGGTGTATTCCACCCGCGTGTCGGAGGAGCTGGCGCACGAGGCGGTCAGCCGCGCCCTGGAACTGGACCGCCTCAAGGCCGATTACGACGCTGAGGGAAATGAGCGCATCTACCTGCCGCAGGCCCTGCGCGCCGAGAAAAAGCTGGCCCGCCTGATTCGCACCCTGCTGGCGACTCCGCCGCAAGAGGAATGGGCGGTGCCGGCCGGCGCGGGCATCGGCCTGAGCGAGGAACAGGCCAGCGTGCTGGACCTCTTGACCGGCGAGCGGCTGGTGGTGCTGACCGGCGGTCCCGGCACCGGCAAAAGCACCGCGACCAAGGCGGTGGTGGAAGTGGCCGAGGAACTGCGGCTGGAAGTGGGTCTGTGCGCCCCCACCGGCAAGGCTGCGCGGCGGCTGGGCGAGGTGACCGGCCGCCCCGCGCACACGGTACACCGCCTGCTGGGCTACGGCCCGAACGGGTTCCGGCACAACCATCTGGAGCCGGCCCCCTACGACCTGATTATCGTGGACGAGGTGAGCATGATGGGCGACGCGCTGATGCTGGCCCTGCTGAACGCGGTGCCGCCCGGCGCCCGGCTGCTGCTGGTGGGCGACACCAATCAGCTGCCGCCCATTGACGCTGGCCTGCCGCTGGGCGCCTTGACCCAGGCGGCCCCCACCGTGCGGCTGGAGAAGGTGTACCGCCAGGCCGCCGAAAACCCCATTATCGGCGCGGCGCACCGGCTGCTGCACGGCCAGCCCCCGCAGTGGCAGCGCATGAACGATGACGGTGACGACGAGGCCCGCGCCCAGCTCAGCCTGACCGAGGTGGACGCCGACGCCGGCGCCCGCCGGGTAGCGCTGGTGGTGCGCGAACTCGGCGGCCCGGCGCGGGCGCAGGTGCTCTCGCCGATGCGGCGCGGGCCGCTGGGTGTGGAGCGGCTGAATACGGTGCTGCAGCAGACCTTCAACCCCGGCGAGGGCGGCGTCAAGGTGGGCGGAGACGGGCTGGCCCGCGCCGGCGACGTGGTGGTGCAGACCAAGAACGACTACGACAACGAGATTTTCAACGGCACCCTGGGCACGGTGCTGGAAGAACGCGGCAGCCGGCTGCTGGTGGACTTTGACGGCAACGTGGTGGAGCTGGGCGGCATGGAGCTGTTCAACCTGCAACTCGGCTACGCGCTCACCGTTCACCGCGCCCAGGGCAGCGAGTGGCCGGCCGTGGTGGGCGTGCTGCACGAGGCGCATATGCCGATGCTCTCGCGGCCGCTGGCCTACACCGCCCTGACCCGCGCCCGCGAGGAATTCCACGCGGTAGGCTCGGCTTCGGCCTGGGCGCGGGCGGCCACTGCCCAGAAGGAAGAGCGCTACACGGCGCTGCTGGAACGGGTGCGGGGGCGCTGAAGAGCGTCTCTCCGGCCGCTCTGCCCGAACCCGCTACAATTCCTCCATGCAGTACGTCTCCACTCGCGGCTTTGCGGACCTAGGCACCTTCACGGACGTGCTGCTCTCTGGCCTGGCCCCCGACGGCGGGCTGGCGATGCCCCTGCGGATTCCCACCTTCAACCAGCCGGAGCTGGAGCGCCTGCGCCTGCTCAGCTACCCGGAGCTGGCCTACGAGGTGATGCGCCCTTTCATTTGCGACATTCCGGAAGCTGACCTGCGCCGGCTGCTGGAAGACACCTACCGCCCGGAGGTGTTCGGCAGTGCGGACATCACGCCGCTCACACCGCTGGGCCAGTCGGGGCTCTCGCTGCTGGAACTGTCCAACGGCCCCAGCCTCGCTTTCAAGGACATGGCGATGCAGTTTCTGGGCCACGCCTTTGAGTATGTGCTGGAAAAACGCGACCAGCGCGTGAATATTCTGGGTGCTACCTCCGGCGATACCGGCAGTGCTGCCGAATACGCCATGCGGGGCAAGCAGCGGGTGAACGTTTTTATGCTCTCGCCAAGAGGCCGGATGAGCCGCTTTCAGCAGGCCCAGATGTACAGCCTGGATGAACCGAACATCTTCAACATTGCCGTGGAAGGCGTGTTTGACGACTGCCAGGACCTGGTCAAAGGGGTGAATGCCGACGCCGAATTCAAGGCCCGCTATGACATTGGCGCCGTGAACTCCATCAACTGGGGCCGGGTGCTGGCGCAGGCGGTGTATTACTTCAAGGGCTATTTTGCGCTGGGGCTGCCGCAGGGCGCTGAGGCGGATTTCTGCGTGCCTAGCGGCAACTTTGGCAATGTGTTTGCCGGTTATCTCGCCAAGATGATGGGTCTGCCGATAGGGCAGCTGATCGTGGCCAGCAACGAGAACAGCGTGCTGCACGAGTTCTTCGGGAGCGGCATATATCACGTCTGGCCGGCCGACCGGGTGGCGGTCACTTCCAGCCCCAGCATGGACATCGGCAAGGCATCCAACTTCGAGCGTTTTCTGTACCTGATGGCCGGCAGTGACCCGGCCCAGACGGCAGAGTGGTGGGCCGAGGTGGCTGCGGGCCGCCCGGTGGACCTGCGCGGCACCGCCCACTGGGACGCGGTGGGGACCAGCGGTTTCCGGGCCGGACGCAGCACCCATGCCGACCGGCTGGCGACTATTCGCCGGGTGGACGCCGAATTCGGCCGCCTGATTGATCCCCACACCGCCGACGGCGTGCTGGTGGGTGCCCGCTTCCGGCGCGAAGGGGTGCCGATGGTCTGCCTGGAAACCGCTCTACCGGCCAAGTTCGGGGAAACGGTGCAGGAGGCGGTGGGCCGGATGCCGCAGCGCCCGGCGCAGTTTGAGGGCATTGAAGACCTTCCACGCCACTGCGAGGTGCTGCCCAACGACGCAGAGGCGCTCAAACACTTCATTGCGGAGAAGCTGGACCGGCAGGACTAAGACTGGCGGCCGCGTAAGCCAGTCCCGAGTGACGGCGCCTGGCGCCTTACAATTGTCAGGGAAGAAAAGCTGGCTGCGGGGATTTGTCTGGACATTTCGGACAAGACTGGACAGTCTTCGCCGGCTGCACCTATACTGCGCCCACTCGGCGGCCTGTTTCTCTGGGCCGCCTGTCAGGACACCCCATGACCCAGCCCACGCCCACCCCCGATCAAACGGCCCCGCGCGCCCTGCGCCTGGGGCTGGTGGGCTATGGGCGCATGGGCCACATCATCCGGATGGTGGCCGAGGAGCGGGGACACCGGGTCACGGCCATTGTTGATCCGCACGCGCCTGGTGCCACAGCTCCGGCGCTGACTCCGGAACTGGCAGAGCAGGTGGATGCCGTGATCGATTTCTCGGCGGCAGCCACCGCCCGCGACAACCTCCGCTTTTATGGCCGCAGCGGCCTGCCGGCGGTGGTCGGCACCACCGGCTGGTACGAGCAGCTGCCGGCCATTCAGGCCGAACTGGCCGAACTGCCCGCCGCCATCATCTGGTCGGGTAATTTCTCGATCGGGGTGCGGCTGTTTACCCGGCTGGCCGCACAGGCGGCGGCGCTGTTTGCACCTTTTGCCGATTACGACGCCTTGCTCCACGAGTTCCACCACGCCGGCAAGGCCGATAGCCCCAGCGGCACCGCCCTGGAACTGGCGCAGGCCGTGCAGGCCGAATGGACCCGGCAGCCAGAGTTGGAAATTGGCCGGCTGGACCGCCAGCGCCGCCCTGACGAGCTGCACCTGTCCAGCACCCGGGGCGGGTATTTTCCCGGCACCCACACGGTGATGTTCGACAGCCCCGCCGACACGGTTGAGCTGACCCACCGCGCCCGCACCCGGGAGGGCTTTGCGGCCGGCGCTGTGCAGGCGGCCGAGTGGCTGGTGCGGGGCACTCGGGCGGGCCGGCGCGGCCTATTTACCCTGGATGAACTGCTGGACGATGTCTTCGCCTCACGCGGCACCCAGCCTAAATCCAAACCTTCTCCGGATACCGCAGCGCGAAAACGCTAGAGGTTATCCGGAGAACGTTCTGATGTCCCTGTGAGAGAGGGGCCGCCCGGCGCAGCTGCCGCCGAACAGCCGTTCCCCTGAGGCCCACCCCGGCCCTGGATAACCTCACCTTTTCCCCGGCGTCCTTGCCCGCGCAGAGGGCCGCCTGCCCTGCACTTCCAAACCCCCTGGCCGCGCCGGCCCGCCCCCCGTTCCCACAGGAGAACCCCCACCATGACCACCGATACCTTGCGTCCCCTTGACCTCAGTGGCGTGTATACCGCGCTGATCACCCCTTTTACCCGTGACGGCTGGGTGGATGAAGCCGCCCTGGCCGACCTGATCGAATACCAGATTGAGTCGGGTGTCAGCGGGCTGGTGCCCTGCGGCACCACCGGCGAAAGCCCCACCCTGTCCCACGCCGAGCACGACCATGTGGTGGATTTCACCGTGCGGCAGGCGGCCGGGCGGGTGCCTGTGATTGCCGGCACCGGTTCCAACTCCACCGCCGAAGCCATTCAGCTCAGCCAGCATGCCGAGATGAGTGGAGTAGACGGCGTGCTGCTGATCAGCCCCTACTACAACAAGCCCACCCAGAAGGGCCTCTACCAGCATTTCCGGGCGGTGGCCGAAGCTGTCAACATTCCGGTCGTCCTCTACAACATTCAGGGACGCACTGCCGTCAACATCGAAACGCCCACCCTGGTGCGGTTGGCCCAAGACTGCCACAACATCGTGGGCGTCAAGGAAGCCAGCGGCAGCCTGGAGCAGATGTCGGGCGTTATTGAGCAGCGCCTGCCCGGCTTTCAGGTGGTGAGCGGCGACGACAACATGGTGCTGGACCTGCTGGAACTCGGCGGGCACGGCGTGATTTCGGTGGCGAGCAATGTCATCCCTGCGCAGATGGCCGAACTGGTGCGGCTGGCCCGCGCCGGGCAGCAGGCGGAAGCCCGCGCCCTGGAAGCCACCCTGGAACCGTTTTTCCGCGCCTGCTTCTGCGAGACCAACCCCATCCCCATCAAGACTGCGCTGGCCGAATACGGCTGGTGCGAGGAAACTTTCCGCCTGCCGATGACCACCCTGGAAGACGAGGCGCACCGCGAGCAGCTGTTGGACGCCCTGCGCCCGCTGGACGTGCGCCGGCGCACTCAGGACGCCTGACGGCCCCCGGCCAGCTCCCGCGCCGCTTATTCCCTTTCTCTTCCCAACGCTTTCCGAGGACCACCATGGCAAAAATCAATTCCAACTACCGCAAGCTCTCTGCCGGCTACCTGTTTCCCGAAATCAACCGCCGGGTGCGTGAATACGCCGCCCAGCACCCGGAATTGCCCCTTCACCGCCTGGGCATCGGCAACACCACCGAGCCGCTGACACCGGCGGTGCTGCGTGGCCTGCATGAGCGGGTGGATGCCCTGGGCCAGCGCGATACCTACACCGGCTACGGCGACGAGCAGGGCGAACCCGAACTGCGTGAGGCCCTGGTGGCCTACTACGCGGAGCGCGGCGTGACCCTGGACCCAGGCGAAATCTTCGTGAGCGACGGCGCCAAGGCCGACGCCGCCAACATCCAGAATCTGTTTGCGCAGGAGAGCGTGGTGGCCATTCAGAACCCGGCTTATCCGGTGTACGTGGACAGCAATGTGGTGGCCGGCCGCACCGGCGAGTACGACCCCCAGGCCGGTGCTTACGCGGGCCTGGTGCTGCTGGAAGGCAATCCGGACAACGGCTGGTTCGCCGCGCCCCCTGAGGAAAAGGTAGACGTGGTGTATCTGTGCAGCCCCAACAATCCCACCGGCGCGGTGGCGACCCGCCAGCAGCTGTCCGAGTGGGTGGACTACGCCCGGCAGCACCGGGCCGTCATCATCTTCGATGCCGCCTACGCCGAGTACATCGCTGACCCGGAGTTGCCGCGCTCCATCTACGAGATTGCCGGGGCCGAGGAGTGTGCCATTGAGCTGACCTCTTTTAGCAAGTTCGCGGGCTTTACCGGCGTGCGGCTGGGCTGGGCGGTGGTGCCGCTGGCCCTGCGCACCGAAGACAGCGAACCCGGCGAGCTGAACCGGATGTGGAACCGCCGCCAGAGCACCTTTTTCAACGGGGCCAGCAACATTGCCCAGAGCGGCGGCGCAGCGGCCCTCAGCCCGGCGGGGCAGGCTGAAAACCGGGCCCTGGTGGCCTATTACATGGAAAACGCCCGCATCATCCGCGCGGCGCTGCGCGAGCTGGGGCTGGACGTGACTGGCGGCGACAACGCGCCCTACCTGTGGGTGAAGACCCCTGGCAGCCTGGGCAGCTGGGACTTTTTCGACCAACTGCTGCAGGAAGCCCAGGTGGTCGTAACCCCCGGTGCGGGCTTCGGCTCGGCCGGAGAAGGCTACGTGCGCTTCTCGGCTTTTGGGCACCGTGAAAACATCGAGGCGGCGGTGCGCAGCTTGCAGAGCAACCTGACCCTTTAAGCCTTCCAGGCGCTCTACTTCCCTTTTTCTCTTCTTCCTCCCCGAAGGACACTTGCCATGACCCAGAAAACCCTGCCGGCCACCGAACAGCGCCTCACCGAACTGGCGCACGAACTGCCCACCCCGTTTCACCTCTACGACGAACGCGGCATCCGCGAGAATGCCCGCACCTTTATGCAGGCGTTTGCCTGGGCGCCGGGCTTCCGCAACTACTACGCGGTCAAGGCAGCTCCCACGCCTGCGCTGCTGAAAATCCTGGCCGAAGAAGGCTTCGGGGCCGACTGCTCGTCGCTGCCGGAGCTGGAGCTGGCGCAGCGTTGCGGCATCACCGGCGAGCACATCATGTTCACTTCCAACGACACGCCGCCGGAAGAGTTCCGCCGCGCCGCCGAGCTGGGAGCCGTCATCAACCTCGACGATATCACCCATATCGCGGCGCTGGAAGATGCGCTGGGCGGCCGCCTGCCGGAACTGCTGTCGTTCCGCTACAACCCCGGCCCCGAGCGCACCGGCAACGCGATTATCGGCAACCCGGTAGAAGCCAAGTACGGCGTGACTTCGGAGCAATTGCTGGACTGCTACCGCACCGCTCAGGAAAAGGGCGTGCGGCGCTTTGCCCTGCACACCATGGTCGCCAGCAATGAGCTGGACCCGCAGTTCATCATCGAAACGGCCCGGATGCTGTTCACTCTGGCGGTAAAGCTCCGGGACGAACTAGGTATCCAGCTGGAATTCGTGAACCTGGGCGGCGGCATCGGCATTCCTTACCGCCCGCAGGAGCAGGCCATGAGCTATCAGGAGGTGTCGGACGGCATCCGGAAGCTCTACGGTGAGATCATTCAGCCGGCCGGGCTGGACGGCCTGCGCCTCAGCTTCGAGTGTGGCCGGGTGATGACCGGGCCTTACGGGTATCTGGTCAGCCAGGTGCGGCACGTGACCCGCAAGTACAAGGATTACGTGGGCCTTGACGCCTCTATGGCGAACCTGATGCGCCCGGCGATGTACGGCAGCTATCACCACATCACCGTGCTGAACAAGCCGCAGGACGCTCCCCGGCAAGTGGTGGACGTGACCGGCTCACTGTGCGAGAACAATGACAAATTCGCTATTGACCGTGAGTTGCCGGTGATGCAGCCGGGCGACGTGGTGGTGATTCACGACGCTGGGGCCCACGGGCACAGCATGGGCTTTAACTACAACGGCAAACTGCGCAGCGCCGAGTACCTGCTGCGCGAGGACGGCCGCGTGGAGATGATTCGCCGCGCCGAGACGCTGGACGACCTGTTCGCCACCCTGGAGTGGTGACCGGCAGCGGAGCTCAGCGCCGGCGCCGCTTGGTGCAGTACATCTGCTGATCGGCCTGCCCCAGCAGAGCCTCGTAGTTCTGGGGGCTGCGTCCCAGGGCGTAGCCCACCGAGGTGTCCACCTGTAGGGTGCGCTGGCCCTGCTGGAGCGGGGCCGCCACGCTGCGCTGCAACTGCTGCGCGAAAGCTCCTGCCTGTGCCGCTTCCGTGAGGCCCGGCATCACCACCACGAACTCGTCGCCGCCCCAGCGAAAAATCCGTCCGGGCGCCGGGACGGCCTGTTGCAGCTGCCCGGCAACATGCTGCAGCATCCGGTCACCGGCCGTGTGGCCATAGGTGTCGTTGATTTCCTTGAAGCCGTTCAGGTCCAGCGAGAAGATGGCGTAGGGCTCGGTGTCGCCCAGGCCATAGCCGAAAAACTGGGTCAGTGCGGTGCGGTTGGAGAGCCCGGTCAGCTCGTCGTGGTAGGCCAGGTATTCCAGCTGGGCGCGGCTGTGCTGCAGTTCGCGGGTCAGGTCCTGACTGTCGCGGGCAGCCAGCCACTGCCGCGCCGTGACCATGGCCACCACCGCCAACGTGCCCCACAGAATGCCCTGGCTGCGCACCGAATCGGCCGGCAGCGTGAGTGCCAGAATCACGCAGACCACCAGCGCGGCTGCGTAGGGCAGCAACCGCAACAGCGGTTCGGCTGTCGCGGGCTGCGCGGGTCGCCGGTTCAGCGGCCAGAGCGCTGCGGCTTGCAGGGCAATGCCCCAGGACCACAGCAGGTCGGGCAGCGTGGCCGGCTGGTAGGTACGTCCCGGATCCAGATAAAGAATGTCGGCAATCACGAACCCGGTTAGGCCGACGCCCAGCAACAGGTGGGAGAGGTACTGGCGCTGTACCTGCAGCAGCACCATGCTGAGGCCCAGCACCAGCAGGTCCAGCAAAACGTAACTGAAATTCAGCAGGCCGAAAGGCCCCTGCAGGTTGTCCAGCAGCCGGCCAAGCAGCCGCTCCCACAGCACGATGCCGATGGTGCCGGCAATAATCAGCCCGTCCAGCGCGCGCCCGGCCTGCCGGCGGGTGGTGGGCTCTGCTGGCAGCAATCCCAGCAGGGCGGCCGTCATCAGCAGGTAGTAGCCCAGGTAAAAAATGTCTGCTGACGAAAACGCAGGGTAGGGCAGACCCCTCAGGTCCAGCGCGGTCAGCGCCGCGTCGCCGCCGAACTGGGCCAGGAAGGCCAGCAGGAAAGTGACCGGCACGCCCCTACGGCGCCAGAGCTGCCCGGCCAGCAGGACACTGGCGGCCAGCACACCCAGCGACAGCAGGCTGCCGGGCCACGCCGGCCCGGTGACCTGAGGCCCCAGACCACGTAGCAGGGTCCAGGCGGTCTGCCCCAGCAGCAGGGCAGCCAGCGGCAGCAGGGCAGTGCGGGAAAGCGGCGGCGGTCTGTTCACCTGATCAGCCGGCAGGCTAGCAAGCCGGGGGGGGCGCCGGCTCTTACAGCGTTCAAGGTGGCCGGGTCTGGAAAGTTCCGTCATCGCTGCCGCCCTGACCAGACGCGGGCAGGCTAACGGTGCTGACCACTGCGGGCCTTGGTGCTGTACATGTCGCTGTCGGCCAGGCCCAGCAGGGCTTCGTGGCTGTGGTTGCCCCGCCCTAGCGCGTAGCCTACCGACGTACCCACCCGCAGCGGCTGTCCGCGGTGCAGCATGGGTTCTTGCAAGCTGACGGTCAGCAGCCGGATCAGCGCTTCTGCCTCGGTGCTGCGTTCCAGGCCCGGCACCACAATCACGAATTCGTCGCCGCCCCAGCGAAAGATCTGCCCCGGCGCGGCCACTGCCCTGTTCAGCTGCCGGGCGGCATGGTGCAGCATCCGGTCACCTGTGGCGTGGCCGTAGGTATCGTTGATGTACTTGAACCCGTCCAGGTCCAGAGAAAAGATGGCATACGGCTCGGCAGGCCCCACGTGGTCCTCGAAAAACTGGTTGAAGGCCGAGCGGTTGGGAAGTCCGGTCAGGTCGTCGTGGTAGGCGAGATGTTCCAGCTCATGGCGGCTGGCTTCCAGTTGCTGCTGCATCTGCCGGTTGGCCCGGCTGGTTTCGGCCTGCCGCAGCATCACCAGACACACCACGGCCACGCTGCCTACCGAGACACCCAGCTGGCTCCAGGTGTGCTGCAGGTGCGCCGCCTGCAAACGGGGGTCGGTCTGGACCGCTGGCAAGAGTACGTCGCGCACAGCGCCCTCCAGCAGCAACGCGCAGCAGATGGCCACAGCGACATAGGGCAGGCGCCGCAGCAGTGGCTGCATTCTGGCTGGCAGTGGGCCACCCAGGCGTGGGGCCTGCGCACAGAGGTGCGGCAGCTGCCGGATACCCAGCGCCAGCAGGGTGCTGCCCCAGACCCACAGCAGCGGCTGCAACATCTCGCTGGTCTGTCCGGCCAGCAAGGCCAGATCGGCGGCGGCAAAGCACAACAGGCCCGCTGCACCCAGCGTGATGGCCGGGCCGCGGGCGCCGCGCAGCCACAGCATTGCCAGCAGTGTGATGCCGAGCAGCTGCGCGGCGGCGTAAGTCAGCAGCAGCGCTGCCAACAGCGGCTGCGTGTGCGCGGCGGCCACCTGGGTATCCAGCCCCAGTATCCAGACGACTACCCCGGCCGTGGTGGAGACGATCAAGGTGTCGGTCAGGGCCAGCCGCCCCGGCCAGCGCCCAGCACGCCGCAGCCGGTCCCAGCTTAGGCCCAGGGCCACGTCCAGCAGCACAAAAAACAGGCTGCCCAGCAGCAGAAAGGCTGGGGAGAGCCAGCTGGCCCCGTTTTGCTGAGAGCCGCTGAAATATTCCAGAGCACTCAGCAGTGGCGCCATCATGGCCGCTGCCAGCAGCGCCGCAGTGCGGGTCCGCTCCTGGAGCCACACCTGCACCGCCAGCAGGCCGGCGAAGACCTGCACGGCAGCAAAAAGCCAGCCGGAGGCTCCCGGCATTCCGGGCAGGTGCACAAAGCCCAGGGCCAGCGCGGTATAGACCAAGGCCGCCAGCAGCAGCAGGGCGGGCAGTGGCGCGGGAGGAGCTGTGGGGGTTGGGGGCGGGAGGCACTCTGGTCATGGGGCCGGAAAGGGTCCCGGGCAGCGGTGGCCCGGCGACTACACTGAGCAGTATGAAGCCCGCCCCTATACCGAAACATGACACCTCACCTCAGTCTTCTTATTTTCAGATTCGCGCGGCGCAGTTGCCCCCGGCGCTGCGTGAATATGGCGCGCCGCCCACCAAGCCGGGTGTGCGCGGCTATCCCGGCGTGGACGACGCCCAGCTGTTGCTGTTCCAGACCATGCTCAAGCGCAAGGTGCGGGGGCCAGTGCTGGACCTGAGTGCGATGGGCGGGCTGCTGGCCTCGCTGCCCGGTGTCGAGCTGCGCCCGGTGGAAGGCGCGGCGGCGGCGCTGACCGCGCTGCGGGCCGACGGATTGGAGCCGGTGGTGGCGGCTCCCGGAGACGACCTGCAGGCCCACTTCCCGGAGCCGGCCCGCACGGTGGCCTGCGTGCTGGCCGGTGACCGCGGTACTGCGTATGCCCAGGCCCAGGTCAGCTGGGCGCACGCCCACACTCCTCCCGGCGGCAAACTCTACCTGGCCGGCGACAAGGCCAAAGGCTTTGACCGCTACGTGCGGGCCGCGTCGCGGGCGTTCGGAACCGGCGAAACCATTGCCCGTGATGGAGGCATGCGGGTGGCGGTCCTGACCCGCCGCCCCGGCCCCACCCCCGAGTTACCAGCTGCCGAGAGCTACGAAGATCACGGCGTGAAAGTGGCGGGCCTGCCCGGCGTATTCAGCGCGGCCCGGGCAGACAAGGCCACCGGCATTCTGCTGGACACCTTGAGCGCCCTGCCAGGGCTGGACCTCAGCGGGCAGGCGGTACTGGACCTGGGCTGCGGCACCGGCCTGATCGGAGCCTGGGCCGCGCAGCGCGGCGCTGCCGTGACCCTGGCAGACGGCGACTTGCAGAGCGTGCGCAGCGCCCGGCTGACGCTGGAGGCCAATGGGCTGGCAGGTGAGGCCGTGCACTCGGATGTAGATTCGGAACTGGGCGAACGCCGCTTTGACCTGATTCTGACCAACCCGCCGTTTCACGTGGGGCGCGGCGTGGTGCTGGATGTGGCGCGCGAGTTCATCGCGGCGGCCCGCCGGCGGCTGAACCCCGGCGGCCGGCTGATTCTGGTCGCCAACGATTTCCTGCCGTACGAAGCCGAGCTGGCTGCCCTGGGGCCTGCCGAAGTACTGACCCATGAACGGGGGTTCAAGGTTCTGTCAGCCTGTAAGCGCGCTTAAACACATCCTGGCGCAGCGGCCGGATGCTAAACTACTGTGTTAATTTGTCCTGCCTGTCCCCGCCCACCGTCATTTGACCTGATCTGCTTTATCCTGCGCTTTTTTGCCAGTTGACCCGGCCCCTGCCCCCTCCGGTGCCTTTTCTGCACCCCTGGCCCCGGGCCGCTGGCACAGCGTACCGGGCAGCGCTTTTCCTTAATTCCTTCGCTTCTTTCCTCACTCTCCTGACCCCTGGAGGACCCATGGCTGAATCCAAGACTGCCAAGACCAAAAAAGCTGCTTCTGCTGCCGCGCCCGAAAAGGCAGCGGCCCCCAAGCCTGCCAAAAAGCCCACCGCCCGTAAAAAAGTCACCGCTGAAGACGCGGCCAAGGCCAAGCCAGCCCGCAAGGCGGCGGCCAAAAAACCGGCAGCCAAGAAGGCAGCCAAGCCGGCCGCCGGCGCTGAAGCGGCCGACGCCGACCGCCCGGCCCGCAAGGCCGACGGCTCGGACCGCGCCTACTACGCGCACCCAGCCATTCAGGAGCTGCTGAAGAATGCTAAGGCCAGCGGCCTGGTAACCAGTGAGGACGCCGCCGCCGCGCTGGCGACCGCGCTGGAAGCCAGCGGCATGGACCCCGACTCTAGCGATGAATTCGATGACCTGCAGCTGTACCTGGCGTCCAAGAACATCGAAGTGCAGGATGACGAGGACCCCGACGACGACACTGACAGCGACAGCGACAAGGAAGATGACGACGACGGCGAAGAAGAAGAGCGCTACTACGACGACATGCCCCGCGCCGTTTCCAACGACCCGGTGCGCCAGTACCTGCACGAGATCGGCCGAGTGCCGCTGCTGACCCTGGAAGAGGAAATCGCGCTGGCCCGCCGCATCGAAGACGGTGAATTTGCCCGCGTGGAGCTGGAAGAAAAGGGCGAGGAGCTGGACGACCGTGGCCGCCGCGCCCTGCAGCGCCGCATGGAAGACGGCGCCGCCGCCCGCCAGGGCCTGATCGAGGCCAACCTACGACTGGTGGTTTCGATCGCCAAGAAGTACACCGGCCGTGGCCTGAACTTCCTGGACCTGATTCAGGAAGGCAACCAGGGCCTGATCCGCGCCGTCGAGAAGTTCGAGTACCGCCGCCGCTACAAGTTCTCCACCTACGCCACTTGGTGGATCCGGCAGGCCATCAACCGCGCGATTGCCGACCAGGCCCGCACCATCCGTATTCCGGTGCACATGGTAGAAACCATCAACAAACTGACCCGCACCGCCCGGCAGCTGCAGCAGGAGCTGAGCCGCGAGGCGCTGCCCGAGGAAATCGCCGAAGCGATGGGTCCCGGCTGGGACGCCAACAAGGTGGAAGAAGTGCAGAAGGTCAGCCAGGAGCCGGTCAGCCTGGAAACCCCGATCGGTGACGAAAAGGACTCCTTCTACGGTGACTTTATCCCCGACGACAACCTCGACAGCCCGGTGGACAACGCCGCCAAGACCCTGCTCAGCGAGGAACTGGAAAAGGCCCTGGGTAAGCTCACCGAGCGCGAGGCGATGGTTCTGAAATTCCGCAAGGGCCTGGTAGACGGCCGCGAACACACCCTGGAGGAAGTGGGCCAGCGCTTCAACGTGACCCGCGAACGCATCCGCCAAATTGAGAACAAGGCGCTGCGCAAGCTGAAGTACCATGAAAGCCGCACCCGCAAGCTGCGCGATTTCCTGGAATAAGCTGCTCGCTACAAGCCAGTCAGGCAAAACCAGACAAGCCTCACCGCCGGGTGGGGCTTCTTTTTTGTGGGCCGCCCAGGAGCTTTGGCCCGCCGCGCCGAACAGGCGGGCTTTGGCCTCTGCTGTTTTCCATCCCCGCTGTTTTTGGCCCGCCGTTTTGGCATAGTGCCTTTATGACCCTGCCCAACGATCCAGAACAACTGCTGGAATTTGCCAACGGCATCATCGCCCAGCAGAGCTTTTCTACCCTGATTGGTGCTCGCTTCACGGCCATTGGTGACGGCATCGCCACGCTGGAAGTGCCGCTGCGGGATGACCTGCGCCAGCACCACGGGTTCGCGCACGGGGGCCTGATGGGCAGCATGGCCGACATCACCCTGACCTTTGTGGGCGCGCTGCACCTGGGCCCGCAGGTGCTGACCAGCGAGTTCAAAATCAATTTTATTCGCCCGGCGGTGGGTGAGAAACTGGTGGCCCGTGGGCAGCTGGTGGGCGGCACCTCGCGTCAGGCCGTGACCCGCTGTGACATCTACGCTGTGCGCTCCGGCGAGGACGGCCAGCTGGGCGAAGATAGACAGCCCAGCGAGAAACTGGTCGCCACCGCCCTCGGCACCATCGCGCTGCCGGACGCGGCCCCGCGCTCCAGCTGAGGCAGGCGGGGGCAGCGGCGCTGCTTATACTTGGGCCATGACACAAGCTGCGCCGGCGGCCGCTGGACCGTTCCCCCTGTGGCGTACCGTGGCCTTTGCCGCCCTGTCTCTGGTACTGGCCGGGATGGTGCCGCTGCCGGCGCTGCTGGGCCTGATGGCCGTCTTTGCCCTGACGGCCCAGGACACCCTGCGAGCTTACCGCTCTCAGCTCACCTTGTTGGTGCTGGCTGTGAACCTGCTGGTCACCCTCTGGCTGGCCATGCAGGCCGGGAATCAGCACTACATGGTGGCGGCCTTTTTCGTGGTGATCGCGCAGATGGCCACTGCATTTTTGGTCGTGCAGGCTGCCGAGCGTGCTGAGGAGCGCCGTGGGCGCGGCTGGCTGTGGCTGCTGCCGGCCTTCGTGCTGGCGCCGCACCCGCTGGGCCTGGTCAGCCTGGGGGCGGCCATTCTGCTGCAGCGCGGCACCGACGATGACACCCTGACGGGCGGCCGCTGGCAGGGTACCCGTCAGGACGCCCCTGGCTCCTCCGGTCGGGCGCCGGTCCTCTGGCCCTGGTTGGCCGGCGCGGCCGCTGCAGCGCTGCTGGCCGGCCTGCTGCTGCCCCGCGCCTCTTTGTGGGATCAGGCCACCGACTATATGGGCGTGACCGAGCACATCACGGTGGTGGACCATTCGGCTGTGCCGGGGGCTCCTGCTAAGCCGTCAGCGCTGCCGGGCTTACCGTCGGCACCGACTTTCCTGCCCGGCACTCCGGGGGCGGGTGCCAGCCAGGGCCTTGAGCGCACCGCGCAGGGCTATCTGAATCTGCTTGCGGTGCTGCTCCTGCTGACCATCATTCTTGCGGCGCTGTTCGGCCTCTGGCGTCAGCTGCGCCGTCCCGGTGGGCCTCCGGACTGGCGGCGGGTCTGGCCCCTGCTGGCGTTGCTGGCCCTGCCGCTCAGCCTGCTGGCGGTGATGCTGGCCGCCCAGTTTCAGGCGCTGGACATCACCGTGGCGGACGGCCAGCACGCGCCGGCACCTGCAGGCGGCGACGCCGGGCCGCTGGAAGCCGCCGTGCAGATAGTGGTGGACCTACTGGTGAATACGCCGCTGGGCAATCCGAATATCTACAACCTGCTGTTTCTGCTGCTGGGCACCCTGTTGCTGTTCGCCGTGCTAGCCGGGGTCTGGCGGCTGCTGACCGCCCGCTCCCGCGAGATCTATGCCTACGCGGAAACCCATGAGGCCGCCCCGGTGACGGCGTCTGCTCCGGTGGCGGCCTCTGCTCCGCTGCACCGGGTCCGGCTGGCTTACGCGCAGGTGGAACGGCATCTGACTGCAGCCGGGCGGCCGCGCCGTTCCAGCGAAACTCCCGCCGAATACCTGCGCCGGGTGGCCGCCGAGTGGCCGTCGCTGGCGGCGCCGCTGGCGACTCTGGGCGCCGCCTACAGCCCGGTGCGCTACGGCGGTGGCATCAGCGAGGGTCAGGCTGAGCAGGCCGAGAGAAGCGCCGCCGAGGTGCTGGCAACGCAGCCATCGGGGAAGTAGCCATGAATCGTCAGGTGTCGCTCTCCAGAATCATCATCCATGCGGCCTTGCCGCTCGTTCTTTGGGGCTGGCTGCCGTTCTGGGCTGTGCTGCTGCTGTGTTTGCTTTTCGCGGTAACGGCGCGGCGCGAAGAGTGGGAAATGTACCGCCTGTTGGGCGGAGCGCTGCTGGTGGGTTTCAGCTTCTGGCCGCTGCTGGAGGCTCAGTTCTCGGCGGGCGGCTGGCTTCCCGACTGGTGGCTCGCGCTGCTGCTGTTCTTGCGGTTGGTGGCCCTGTGGCTGGCGTGCCGCGCTGCCGAACTGCTGGCAGATGAGGGTGGCTCCTCCCGCAGTGAAACCCTGCGTGGCTGGGTGTTCTTGCTGCTGCCGCTGTTGTTGGCTCCGCACCCCGTGGGGCTGCTGGGGCTGGTGGCCGGCGCCCTGCTGCGGCCGGGACATGAGCGGACGCTGGCGCGGGCGGGCCGGCCGTTCCGCCCTGTACAGTCCAGTTCTGAGCCAAGCCGCGGGCAGAGTTTCTGGCAGACGCGGTGGGGGCAGGGTGCCTTGCCTCTGGCGGCGGTGCTGCTGATAGCGCTGTTGCTGCCCAGAACGTCTCTCCTCGGGCAGGTGGATGGCCGGGTGGCCGCTTCCCTGGAAACCATTCAGGCGGAAACGGTGGGCTGACAGGCGTATGCCTACCGCTGCGACAATGCTGACCCCACCACCTGCGGTCAGCAGGAATGGTATAGGCAGCAGGCCGTGCAGTCCGCGCCCACTGCAGGGTGCGACCCGGACCAGAAGGGCGTGACCTGGTTTGTTCGCGGAGGCCGGCGGCTGGGCACCAACGGCTGCGGCCTTTCGGAAGGCACGCAGAACATGGCCAAAGCCACGCTCGCCGCCGAGCAGCCCGCCGGTGGGGGCCGCTCCTGGGCCCGGGCTTGGTGGCTGGCCGGAGTGATGGGCCTGGCCCTGCTGGTGGTTTTTTTCCTGCGGCGTCATACCAAGCCTGCGGCACCTCCAGCCCCAACCACTCGGGCGTCCGTTTCTTCTCCTCCTGCCTCTGCTTTTGCTGCGCCCCTGCACCGCGTCCGCGCTGCCTACGCCCGTACCGAGGCTCACCTGAGCGCCGCTGGCCTGAGCCGCCGGGAAGCTGAAACCCCGGCCGAGTACCTGCGGCGAGTGGCCGCCGAGTGGCCGGGGCAAGCCGCCCCGCTGGCGACTCTGGGCGCGGCTTACGGCCCGGTGCGTTACGGCGGTGGCGTGACCGACGCTCAGGCTGAGGCTGCCGAGGGAGCCGCCGCGCTCATCCTGGCTGGCGCCCCGCCTGCCGCTCCCGTATCCTCCTCGGAACATTCCGCTGCTGATCGTTCTTCCTCCTCCGAAAGGCAAGGCCCCGCATGACCCAACCCGGCATGACCGACACTGACCCGCAGTTTTCTTCCGCCCCAGCCAGCGCTGTGATGGACCGCGTGCAGGCCAACGTGGCCCGCGTGCTGGTCGGCAAGGAGGATGTGACCCGGCTGGCGCTGGCCGGTATTCTGGCCGGCGGGCACATCCTGCTGGAAGACGCTCCCGGCACCGGCAAGACCATGCTGGCACGCGCCCTGGCCGCCAGTCTGGGCCTGGACTTTGCCCGCGTGCAGTTCACGCCCGACCTGCTGCCCAGCGACGTGACCGGGGTCAGCATCTACCGCGAGGGGCAGTTTCAGTTCGTGCCTGGCCCCATTTTTACCGGCATCCTGCTGGCCGACGAAATCAACCGCGCCACCCCCAAAACCCAGTCGGCGCTGCTCGAAGCGATGGGGGAGGGGCAGGTGACCGAGTCCGGCGTCACCCACCAGCTGCCCCGGCCTTTTGTGGTTATCGCCACCCAGAACCCGGTGGAGCACGAGGGCACCTACGCCCTGCCCGAAGCTCAGCTGGACCGTTTCCTGCTCAAGCTGTCGGTGGGCTACCCGGATCTGGAGCAGGAGGTGCAGATGCTGGGCCGGCTGCAATCCGCCCACCCGATAGACACGCTGGCGGCGGTGGCCGGTCCTGCCGACCTGCTGGCGGCGCAGCGGGCCGTGCGCGAAATCCGGGTCAGCCCCGACCTGCAGCGCTATCTGGCCTCCATCGTGGCGGCCACCCGCACGCACCCGCGCATCAGCCTGGGCGCCGGCCCCCGCGCTTCGCTGGGCATTCAGGCGGCGGCGCAGGCGCTGGCGTATCTGGCCGGGTGCGACTTCGTGACGCCAGATGACGTGAAGGCGGCCGCCCGCGGCGTGCTGCCTCACCGCTTACTGTTGAATATCGAGGCGCGGATGGCCGACATCGGCGCGGCGTCGCTGGTAGAAGAGATTCTGGGCACGGTGCCGGTGCCGGTCGAAACCCCCGGCGCGGTTGCCCAGGCCCAGGCTGCTCAGTCCCAGGCCACCTCCGAATCCACTTCCTCGGCAGGCTGAGCAGGTGAGTGCTGGCCTGCTCAGCGCATTCATCTGGCTGCTGTTTCTGGCGGCCCTGGCGGGGCTCGTCTGGTGGCTGTACCGGGGGCCGCCCCGCGTGGAGCTGACCCGTGAGCTGCGCCCGGCCGGCATGGTGGGCCAGGCCCAGCCGCTGACCGTCACTGCCGACATCGAAACGCGCCTGCCCACTCGCCTGGTGCTGGAAGACCCGCCCCCCCGCGCCGTGGTGCCGAGCCGCCCGGTGGTGTTTGGCGGGCTGTGGCAGGGCCGCCACACGGAGCACCTGGAGCTGACCCTGCAGCCCAACCGCCGGGGCGTGTACCGCTGGGAAGGCGCCGTGCTGCGCTGGGCCGATCCGCTGGGCCTGTTCTGGCGCTCCAGGCTGCTGGAGGTGCCGGCCAGCCTGGAAGCCTATCCCCAGACCCACGGTGTTGTCCTGCCGGAACTGCTGCGCCCGCTGCTCTCCGAAGGCCAGCTCACCCGCAATCTGGGCCTCAGCGACCCCATCAGCCTGCGGGGAGCGCGGCCCTACGTACCGGGCGACGCGCCGGGGCAGATTCACTGGAAGCTCTCGGCCCGCTCGCTCTCTACCGGCGGCGCCGGCAGCGTGCCGATGATCCGCGAACTGGAGCGCACGGCGGCTAGTTCGGTCACCATTTATCTGGATACGGGTGGCAACGCCACCTACCTCGAAAGCGCGGTGCGGTTGGCAGCCAGCCTGGCGGCGCAGGCCTGGGCAGATGGCCTACCCGTGTCCCTGGCAACGGCCGAGGGACAGACCCCGCCCGACCGCGCCGCTGAGGCCCAGCGGGCGGTCCTGCGTGCCCTGGCCGAGCTGGAGGGCAGCGGTCAGGCAGCGCCTGTGCTGCACCCGCCCCGCCCCGGCACCAACCTATTGGTAATCACCCAGTTTGCCCCCCCAGAACTGGTCACCCAGGCCCTGCGGGCCCGCGCCACCGCCAGCCGGGTCGCCATTATCGCCATGCCGGAAGGCTTTTACCTGGAACCCGGCGAGACCCCCCGCAAGCAGTGGGCCGGCGCCCCCGACACGGTGCGGCAGCTGGAAAAGCAGGCCGGCGTGCTGGCGGAGCGCGGCGTGCTGGTCTTTGTGCTGCGTGGCAACCAATCGGTGCTGCGGCTGAGCTGAGGCCAGGCCTGTGTTTCCGTGCTGGCAGGCGCCCCGCAATCTGTACTCCAGCACTCGGATTTATTCTGCCGAGCTGGTACAATGGGGAACGGCCAGATAGGAATGATTCCTAACAGAATGGCGGGAAACGAATATTTCGTGCCAAGCGCCAATACAGGAGGCAAGCTATGACGCACCAACTCGAAATCAAGAACCTGCACGCGTCCGTCGGCGATCAGCCGATTCTGAAGGGCATCAACCTGGTGGTGCCGCGCGGCGAACTGCACGCCATCATGGGCCCCAACGGCAACGGCAAGAGCACCCTTGCCAAGGTCATCGTGGGTGACCCCGAATACACCGTGACCGAAGGCGAAGTGCTGGTAGACGGCGTGAATATCCTGGATATGGAACCCGACGAGCGGGCCCGCCTGGGCGTGTTCCTGGCGTTCCAGTACCCGGTGGAAATCCCCGGCGTGACCATCGCCAACTTCCTGCGCCTCGCCATGCAGGCCCGCAAGCCCGAAGGTGAAGAAGTCTCGTTCAGCGAGTTCTACGGCAAGCTGCAAAGTGCACTCAAGACCCTGGAATGGGACGAGAGCATCGTGGAGCGTTACCTCAACGAAGGCATGTCTGGCGGCGAGAAGAAGCGCAACGAAATCCTGCAGATGCTGATGCTGGAACCCAACTACATCATTATGGACGAAACCGATTCGGGCCTGGACGTGGACGCCCTGAAGATCGTTTCGCACGGCGTGAACACCCTGCGCGGCCCCAACCTGGGCGGCTTGATCATCACCCACTACCAGCGCCTGCTGGACTACATCACCCCCGACAAGGTGCACATCATCGTGAACGGCCGCGTGGTGGAAACCGGGGGCCCCGAACTCGCCAAGAAGCTCGACACCGAGGGCTACGACTGGGTGAAGGAACTGGCGACCGCCTGAGAACTGGAATGGCGCGGTAACGGCGGTCAAAGCGGAGTTCTGCAGGAACCTGCTTAACCGCTCCCCGCGACCTTTTCCGGCACTTCAGGCCTTCTGCCCGCTTTTAAGGAGTCAAGATGACTGTCAATCCCGAAGCAGCAAGCATCAACACCGAATACGAATACGGCTGGAGCAACCCCGAGCGCTATGCCATCAAGGCCCCTAAGGGCCTGAGCCGCGAAGTGGTCGAGATGATCTCCAAGGCCAAGGACGAGCCGCAGTGGATGCTGGATTTCCGGCTCAAGGCGCTGGATATTTTCCTGAGCAAGCCGATGCCCGAGTGGGGTGCCGACCTCAGTGACCTGGACCTGGAAGACATCTACTACTACATCAAGCCCGAAGGTTACAACGCCCGCTCCTGGGACGACGTGCCCGAGGACGTAAAGCAGACCTTCGAGCGTCTGGGCATTCCCGAAGCCGAGCGCGCCGCGCTGGCCGGCGTGGGTGCACAGTACGAATCCGAAATGGTGTACCACAACCTCAAGGAAGAGTGGGAAAAGCTGGGCGTGGTCTTCCTGAGTATCGAAGACGGCATGCGCGAGTATCCCGAGCTGTTCCGTGAATACTTCGCCACTGTCATTCCTCCCGAAGACAACAAGTTCGCTGCCCTCAACTCGGCGGTGTGGTCGGGCGGTTCCTTCGTGTACGTGCCCAAGGGCGTAAAGGTGGATATTCCGCTGCAGACCTACTTCCGCATCAACGCGGAAAACAGCGGCCAGTTCGAGCGCACCCTGATCATCATCGAAGACGGCGCGCAGGCCCACTACATCGAAGGCTGCACCGCGCCCGCCTACAACAGTGATTCCTTCCACTCGGGCGTGATTGAAATCGTGGTGAAGGAAGGCGCCCGCTTCCGCTACTCCACCATCCAGAACTGGAGCCACAACGTTTACAACCTGGTGACCCAGCGCGCCGCCGTGTACGGCAGCGGCGTGATGGAATGGGTGGACGGCAACCTGGGCAGCAAGGTGACCATGAAGTACCCGGCCTGCTACCTGCTGGAAGACGGCGCCCGCGGCGAAGTGCTGAGCATCGCCATGGCCAGCCGCGGCCAGCACCAAGACGCCGGGGCCAAGATTGTTCACTTCGCGCCGCACACCAGCGGTTCTATCGTGTCCAAGTCCATCTCTAAGGACAGTGGCCGCAGCTCCTACCGCGGTCTGGTCAAGATCTACGAAGGTGCCCGCGGCGCCAAGACCAACGTGGAATGTGACGCCCTGCTGCTGGACGAGGAAGCCCGCACCGACACCTACCCCTACATCGAAATTGAGGAAAAGAGCGCCTCGGTGGGCCACGAAGCCACCGTCTCCAAGATCAACGACGAGCAGATTCTGTACCTGCAAAGCCGTGGCCTGAGCGAAGACGAAGCGGCGGGCCTGATTGTGCGCGGCTTTATTGAGCCGATTGCCAAGGAACTGCCGCTGGAATATGCGGTGGAACTGAACCGCTTGATTGAATTGGAAATGGAAGGTTCGGTGGGTTAACCGCTTGAGGGTATAAGGCAGCCATGCAAAGACGAAACCTGAAAATCTGGGGAATCGCCTTGGCCGCACTCGTTGCGGCAGCGTGGCTGTCTCTTACTGGCTGGGAGTATGGCGCAAAAACCTGGAACTTTCGGGCCGCGCACCGGGTGGTGGCCGTTAAGGACGTAACCAGGGACGGCCCATCTATGCCTTTCAGCTACCGGGACGTGTATTTTGTTACCACGCCGGAAAGCGCAGAAGCCGATGTCAAAGCTTGCGCCGCCGCCTTCGGGCATGACATGACGTCGGAGACGCAATTCACTCGCTGCCATGCCTTTCTTTCTGCTCATTCAGCCCAGCTGCAAATGCAGGCCAGTAAGGCCATCAAATGCGAAATTGCCCACTCAGAGCAGACACCTTATATGGATGCCAAGACAGTCAAAGTCGTCATTGAACGGGTGGCAACATGTGACCTTGGCTAAGGCCCAGCTTCTTTGCCCCCGCACCTTGCAGCTGGGTCAGTTTAGTGAGATGGCTCCGCTCCCGCCCCATCCCCTCACCAAGAGGAAAAACCCGAAACCACATGCTTTTTATCCAACAAATCACTGATTTTTCCTGCTGCTGGCCGCCCTGCTGTGGCTGTGGCTGTGGGCCACATCTGGCGGCGTGAACAGCTGGCAAACCTGGCTGTTCCGCGCCGGGCATCAGGTTGACAGTGTCACCGACGAGAACTACGGCTCGCATGAGGTGCGCTTTGTGCTGCGGCCCGGCGAAGATGTGGCGGCTGTACACGGCTGTGCACGGTCATTTGATAAGCAGCTGATGTCGGAGGGGATGTATGTGTACTGCATTGCTTACGCTTCGGCCACAGAAGCGCAGCAGGCGAAGCAGGGCGGGCCGTTTTGTGAGCGTGGCCGTGCCATTCAGCAGCTCTACAGTTCTGGTGCGCGCGCCGAGGTGTTCTTGAACCCTGAGCAGGGCTGTACCCGTTCGCCCCGGTTCCTGCCGGATTATGCCCGTACAGCGGGATAATACCCCGCAGATATGCTCTTGTCTTTTTCCGCTTTCAATGTTAAGGAGTCTCCATGACCAAATTTACTGAAACCCTCGCGCAGGTCGGTGGCCCGGAGTGGCTGACCGCCAAGCGCCAAGAATCGCTGGCCCTGTTCGAGTCGCTGCCGGTGCCCACCGAGGACGTGGAAGCCTGGAAGTACACCCGCGTAGAGGTGGACTTTGACAGCCTGCAGCCGCACCCCAAGCGGGACACGGTGCAGGACGTGTCGCAGCTGCCGGCCAGTGTGCAAAAACGCCTGAGCAGCACCGACGCCGGCGCATTTCTGGTGTTCGACGGTCCCGACGTGGTGTACCGCACCGAGCTGCCGCAGGAGCTGCAGGACAAGGGCGTGATCTTCACCGACCTGAAAACGGCTGTGGAACAGCATGCCGATCTGGTGCAGGGCTACCTCTACTCGGTGGTGCCGGCCGAAGTTCCTGACGACACCACCATCGCTGCGCCCGGCACCACGCCCAGCAAGTCGCCCGATCCCTCCGAGGGCAAATTCTCGGCGCTGGCGGCGGCCCTGTGGACCAACGGTGCTTTCGTGTACGTGCCGCGCGGGGTAGAGGTTGATCTGCCGCTGGGTTCCTTCCGGGTGATGAGCGCGGCGGACAGCTACACTGCCACCCGCACCCTGGTGGTGGCCGAGGACAACGCCGGCGTGACCTTTATCGATGAGCAGGACTCTGAGCCGCTGCAGAACGCTTACGCCATCGGCGCGGTGGAGCTGGTCGTCAAGCAGGGCGCACGTCTGCGCTATGTTTCCATCCAGAACTGGGGCAAAGGCGTGACCCACATCCAGCGCCAGCGCGGCGATGTGGACCGGGACGGCAAGCTGAATAGCCTGGTGGTGACCATGGGCGCCACCCTCAGCCGCACCGAAATGCAGAGCTACGTGCGCGGCAGCGGCGCCGAGAGCGAAATGCTGGCGCTGTACTTTGCTGACGAGGACCAGCACTTCGACCACTACACCCTGCAGCACCACGCCGCGCCGAACGCCTACTCCGACCTGCTGTATAAGGGCGTAGGCGCTGACCAGAGCGTGGGCGTGTTCAGCGGCATGATCAAGGTGGATCTGGGCGCCCAGAAGACCGACGCCTACCAGAAGCACCGCACCCTGATGCTGAGCAGCGAGGCCCGCAACTTCAGCGTGCCGCAGTTGGAAATCAATGCCAACGACGTGCGCTGCAGCCACGGTTCCACCACCGGCCCGGTGGGCGAGGAAGAGATGTTCTACCTGCGCTCGCGCGGCATCAACAAGGAAACGGCCGAGAAGATGCTGGTGACGGCTTTCCTGGAAGACGTGCTGAGCCGCGTGCCGCTGAAAAGCGTGACCGACTACATCGAAGGCATCATCGCCGAGAAGGTGGGCGCAGTCTAAGCCTCTGCCTCTTTTTCTGAGCGGTCAGTTTCCCCGGAGACTGGCCGCTTTTTCTGCGTGGTGTGCAGTTGCCGTAGGCCAGGCAAGGGGGCAAGTGGGGCAGACCCGCTCACATGCCACTTCACGGCTGGATGACTCCTGCCCGCTCAGCCTCCTGGAGCAATCGCTCTGCCGCTTGCCAGAGCTGTGGGAAGTCGGCCAGTGCGCTGCGCTTAAGCTTCAGCACGCGCCGCACGGTCAGCTCGGGGACCGCTCCTGCGCAGCCCAGACCACCTGCGCCGTCTGCAGTCTGGCCCCAGGTCAGCAGCATGGGTTGGAGCGAATCCAGCGCCTTTGCAAAGCGGGATTCTGGGGTCCGCTGCACTTCGTATTCTTGCCAGAGCGCGGTGAATTTGGCGGCTTGAGGTTCGGGCAAGAGCCCAAACAACTGCTTAGCAGCCTTGGCTTCGGCGGCGGCTTGGGCGGCCAGCGCCTCCGCCTGGGCGTCAAAGTGCAGGTCGCCCGCCCCAATTTCGACCAGGTCATGCACCAGCAGCAGACGAACCACCTGGGCCATGTCGGTTCCGGCGGGGGCGTACTCGGCCAGCGTCAGGGCCATCAGCGCCAAATGCCAGGAATGCTCGGCGCTGTTCTCGGGGCGGCTGCCGTCGTGCAACCGGGTGGTCCGGACAACAGACTTGAGCCGGTCACAGCTCAGCAGGAAATCCAGTTGGGCGGCCAGCGTAGGGTCGGTCATGCAGCACTCTACTGCTCTCCCCTGAACCGCTTCAGCTTATGACAGCTCCACTTCGCCGTCGTCCTCGCCCCACCACTGAATGCGCCGGGCGTCCACGGCCAGCATCACCAGCCCTTCGGTATCTAATCCGTCCCCGAACCACTGCCGCAGCTCCTCGTGCCAGTGATCTTTCATCACTCGCCGGTCGGTCAGCACGCGGGCTTCGCCCTGCACAGCCACAAACAAGAAGCCTTTTTCAGCTCTGAAATTCAGCTGCACATGTTTGTTTTTCTCTATATCGCGCACCATGCGTGAATCCTGCCAGGTGAAAAAGTAGCTGGTGCCGCTGTATTCCACCTCACCATTGTTGCTCATGGGCCGTGAGGACAGGCGGCCGTAATCGCTTACGGTGGTCAGGAGGCACAGGTCAATGCCGCGCATCTTGGCGGCAATATCTTTCAGGGTTTTGGCGGGCATGGCTTCAGCTTAGTGCAGGCCCTGTGTGAAAGACCGCCAAAACCGCCGGGAGCTGGGCTGAGCTGCCCGGCGGGAGGGGGTCTGTTCGGCCTGTGAGTTTACAGCCGGGCCAGTTCCCCACGGATGGTCTGGGCCAGCGCGGCGACGCCCCGGTCAATGTCCTCCAGCCCCGCGCTGCTGAAGCTTAGGCGCATGGTGTTCTGCCCGCCGCCCAGCGCGTAGAAGCACTCGCCGATCATGTAGGCCACCTTGCGCTCCACGGCGCGGGGCAGCATGGCAGTGGTGTTTACGCCGGTGGGCAGGGTCAGCCATAGAAACATGCCGCCTTCCGGCACCGTGTGTGTCACGCCCTGCGGCAGTTCGCGGTCCAGCACGGCCAGCATGTGGTCTGCGCGGGTGGCATACGACTGACGCAGTTTCTCGGTCTGCTCCGGCAGCAGTGGCAGCAGCTCGGTCACGATCATCTGGTTCAAGGTCGGCGTATGCATGTCGGCACCCTGCTTGGCCAGCACCAGCTTCTCGGTGATGGGCCGGGCCGCCATCACCCAGGCGTCGCGCAGGCCGGGAGCCAGCGTCTTGGAAAAGCTGGAGCAGTACAGCACGTGGCTGCGGTCGGGGTCGCCGCCGGTTCGCCGCAGCATCAGCTCGGCCAGGCTGGGAATAGGATCACCGCTGAAGCGCAGCTGGCCATAAGGATCGTCCTCCACCACAAATACGCCGTACTGGCTGGTCAGGTCCAGCAACTTTTCCCGCCGCTCCAGGCTGAGGGTGCGGCCGGTGGGGTTCTGAAAGTTGGGAATGGTGTAGATGAATTTGGGCGTGCGGCCCTGTGCGGCCAGGTCGCGCAGCACTTCGGCCAGAGCGTCCATGTCGATGCCGTGCTCATCGGTGGGAACAGCGGCGAAGTTGGGCCGGTAGGGCACGAACGACTGCACGGCGCCCATGTAGGTGGGGGTTTCCACCAGGATGGTGTCGCCGGGGTCAATAAAGATCTTGGCGACCAGGTCCAGCGACTGCTGCCCACCGGTCATGATCTGGATATGTTCCGGGGTCACGCGGCCCGCGCCGGGACAGGTGTTCTCGGCCAGCCACTCGCGCAGCGGCAGGAAGCCCTCGGTGGTGCCGTACTGCACGGCCTTCCAGCCGTAGCGGTCCAGGGCCTGAGCGCTGGCCTGGGCAATGCGGTCCATCGGGAACAGCTCGGGGGCCGGCAGCCCGCCGCCGAAGTTGACCAGGCCGGGCACCTGCGCCATCCGGAGCATGTCGCGCAGGGCGCTGCCGTTCACCGCACCGATACCGGCGCTGAAGGCCGCTTCAAACGCCGGTACAGCTGCTTGCGGCTGTGGGTGGGTGGTGAACTGGCTCTGGCTCCTGTCGGCTGTTCCGAGGGTTCCTTGCATGGGCCCAGCGTAGCGCAGCGGGCAATAAAAAATCAAAAGAACTGCTTCTGCTTCTATCTAAAAGAGAAAGAGAGAATCTGAAGCAATAAAATTTTAAGAACCGGCCCTCGTCCTGCCTGTAGGTCGGCTTTAGCTACAGGTAAAGCGGCTCATCTCCGGGTAGGTGGGCCCCCGGCCGCAATCTTTCTTTGGCAGCCCCTGAGGAGCCTAGGGGTAAGAAGGAGCAAAAAGTGTGCTTAGAACGCACCTTTGCTCCTTCCCTGCCTTCGTCGTTACCAGCCGCGTAACATGGCTCAGGCGCCGCGTGGGCGAGCCAGCACTTCCAGGTCGCCCAGGATGGCGGCAGCGGCCTTTTCCCCGCTTTCCAGCGCGCCCTGAATTCCGCTGAGACTGGTTACTTCCGAGGCCAGAAAGACATTTGGTAGTGCTGTACTGTGGCCGGGCAGCGTCTGCGCGTAACCGGCCGGTTGGGGGTACTGCACGTGCGGAATCCGGTCCACCGCCAGCAGGTCCAAGTCATCCACGGCGCCCCCGTACCACTCGCGCAGTTCGGCCAGGGCCAGCTCGGCCAGGGCGTCGTCATCGCCTTCAGGGATGCCCCACAGCGAGGTGATCAGCAGACCACGCTCGCCGGGCACCCGGTCCGGAAACACCTGGTCCAGCCACAGGACCTGATTCAGCCAGCCGCTGGGCCGGGCGTTCAGCTGCAGCCGGGGCTGCGGTTCCAGGGCTCCGGGCGCCCGGAAATGCAGGTAAGCGCTGCTGAGGCTGCCACGGTCCACCGGCCGAGGGTCGCCCGGCTGCTCGCCCAACAGCCGGGCGGCCGCAGGCGGGTCGGTGGCCACGATGACCTGCGCGGCCCGCATCTCGCCGGCGCTGGTCTGCAGGGTCACGCCGTCAGGGCCGCTCTGCAGGCTGTCTACCCGCACGCTGCGCTGCACGTCAAGGCCGGCCGCCAGCTGACGGGGCAGCTCGCTCATGCCCCGCCGGGGAATAGCCACGTCGCCGGTGATCAGCAGCCGCATGTAGTACTGAAACAGCGCCGCACTGGTCTTCATCTCGCGGTCGATGACCAGGCCGCCAAAAAAGGGAGCAAAGAACCGTTCCAGCGACCGCTCCGAGAAACCGCGCCCCAGCAGAAACTCGCGGGTGCTGGTGTCGGGGCCGTTCAGCAGGGCGTGGGGCGGCTGGGCCAGCAGCTCGGCGGCCAGCCGGGCGGCGTGCAGACGGTCGGCTGCAGTCATGGCACCGGCGGTCAGGTCGCCGGGCAGGGCACCGGGGTCACGGCGGGGGTCGCCCATGATCTCGGCCACGCCCCCTTCCTGGCGCAGCACCGCTGAGGGCCTGAGAACCACCAGGTCCAGCGCGTCATAGTCGAACTGCCGGCGGGCCGCCGGGTAATCGGTAAACATGCCCAGAAAGCCAGCGTCGATGGTGTAGCCGTCCACGTCGCGGCTCCAGACCCGGCCGCCCAGGTGCTCGTTTTTCTCCAGCACCCGCACCCGCTTGCCGGCCCGGTGCAGGGTCCGCGCGGCGCACAGGCCAGCCAGCCCGGCCCCCACGACGATAATGTCAGCAGTTTCAGAAAGCATGGCTCAGCCTAGAGCATCTGCTCCTGCTCCGGCTCAGGCGGGTTCCTGCTTCCAGCCCGGCACCCCGGCAATGCGGCGCTCGGCCCAGGCAAGGTCGGTGCGGTCCGGCCGGCACAGGTCCCACTCGCGCCCACCGGCGTAAGCGCCCATTACCCCGAAATCCGCGCTGTGGCTGGGGCAACAGTGCCCGGTACCCGCAGGCAGCAGCAGCACGTCTCCAGCCTGCACGGTCAGCTGCGGGCCGCCTGCGCCGCCCAGAATGACCTGTGCCTGTCCGCGCAGCACGGCCAGCGCTTCATGGGCGGTGCTGTGGTAGTGGTGAAAAGGGTAGATGCCGCCCTGCCAGCTGCCGCTCCAGTCACGCTCCAGCAGGTGCTGCCGGACCGCCTCCGGTGCGAGGTCCGTCAGGGCAGCGGGGTAGAGACGCGCAGCCAGCTGGTTGTTGGGCGCCTGGCCGCTAGGGACGGGCAGAGTTACCGAAACCGTCTGTGTGGTCATGCTCAGAGCTTAGCGGGCAGCTGTTCGCCCCAGCAAAAGCGCCACCAAAGGCGGACCATAAAAAAACCGGACCCACCCTGAGGGGAGCCCGGTTTCAAAAGCTCAGGAAAGACTCAGTTGTTTTCCTGGCCGCTCTTGGAGCGGATTTCTTCGGCCTTGTGGTTGTCCTTGTCCAGCTGACGGCCTTCGGTGCCTTCCTTGGTCTCGTCTTCGGTGTCCTGACCCATCGCGGCAGCTTCGGCGCCAGCAGCAGCGGCGGCTTCGGCTTCGGCAGCCAGTTCTTCTTCGGTCAGGCGGGGAGGCAGGATGCTGAGCACGGCAATTTCAGGCTCCATCACCAGCTTGACGCCTTCGGGCAGCTGCAGCTCGCCGGCGGTGATGTTGTCACCGATGGCCATGCCGGTCACGTCGGCCACGATTTCGTGGGGGATGCGGCGCGGGCCGGGGGCCAGCACGGTGATGTTGTGGTGCACGACGTCCAGCAGGCCGCCTTCGACTTCGCCCTGCGACTTGCCGGTCACGGTCAGCGGCACGTTGGCTTCGATTTCCTGGCCGTAGGTGACCATGTAGAAATCCACGTGCATGGGCACGCGGCGGCGCTTGTCCATCTGCACGGTCTTGACCAGTGCGGGGAAAGCTTCGGCGCCGTCGATGCTGATATCGAACAGGCCACTGATGCCCTGCTCACGGAAGATCTTGTCGAACATCTTGCGTTCGATGGCAAAGGAAACGTTCTTTTCCTTGTTGTAGGCGACGGCAGGGATCATGCCCTGTTCCAGCTTCTCGCCGCTCTTGCGGGCTTTTGCGTTAATATCCATAGTTTCCTCCAGGGGACCGTGCCTGTCCGTTACCGCGTGCCTTTAAGTGGGCCGCAGGCGCGCAGGGGGCGGGGCCACTCTTGGGGAGGGTGGTCAGCGCCGCCAGGCCACTGCTCGGAAAAATCCTGACCCGTATGGGTCCAGGCAACCGCAGCAGTATAGCAGACTTCGCGGCGCTTCCCCAGGCCAGAGGCCCCCGCTATGTGGCATAGTGGGGCGAATATGATTAGCGTAACTGACCTGCGTAACGGAACCAAAGTGGAAATGGACGGCGGCCTGTGGGAATGCCTGGATTACCTGCACCAGAAGATCGGCCGCGGCGGCGCCAAGGTGGTCGCCAAGTTCCGCAACCTGGAAACCGGCTCCATCGTGGACCGCACCTTCAACTCTGGTGAAAAGCTCCAGGACATCTTTATTGAAGGCAAGACCATGCAGTACCTCTACCCCGACGGCTCTGACTTCGTGTTCATGGACATGGAAACCTTCGACCAGGTGAACCTCAACGGCGTGCTGGTGGGTGACGCCAGCAAGTTCATGAAGGAAAACACCGAAGTGGAAGTGCAGTTCTACGGCGACAAGCCCCTGAAGATCACCCTGCCCAACCAGGTGATTCTGAAGATCACCCAGACCGACCCCGGTGTGCGCGGCGACACCGTGAGCGGCGGCACCAAGCCCGCCACCCTGGAAACCGGCGCCATTGTGCAGGTGCCTCTGTTCGTGGAACAGGACACCTCCATCAAGGTGGATACCCGCAGCGGCGAATACCTCAGCCGCGCCTGATTCCGGCTTTCCTGGCCGCTCCTGTCCCGCTGCGGGCAGGGGCGGTTTGTTTTGGTGGCAGCGGAAGCCAGCGCCCCGGCGCCCCTGGTTGTTGCAGTCCTTTTTTCGCTGCACCCTGTCCCGGCCTGCGGCGGCTGGCGGCACCGGCGGGTAGTGTGGCATCATCGGATGAGTCCCAGACTGACAATCCAGCTGTTCCTCAGGAGGAAAGAATCATGAATCCAGAAGATCTCAAGAAGATTCTCGACGCTCTGGCCCAGGCCGACGTGCGCGAGTTCAGCCTCAAAACCGGCTCTTTCGACCTGGACCTGCGCCGTGGCCCCCAGGCCGGCGGCCCTGGTCTGCCTGCCGCCGCGCCCGCTGCTCCGGCCTACCTGCCTGCCGCGCCTGCACCTATGCCGGCTCCGGCCGTTGCCTCCGCTCCCACCCCGGCGAGCGAGGCAAGCAGCGCTGCTGCACCCGCAGAAGCAGCGCCTGCCCCAGCAGAACCGGCCCCAGCGACTGCTCAGGTGCCGGTCGCCGCGCCGGCCAGCGCCGGCACCCCGGTCAAGGCGCCCATCGTGGGCACCTTCTACGCTTCCAGCAGCCCCGACGCCGCCCCTTACGTCAAGGTGGGCGACCGCGTTCAGGAAGGTCAGGTGCTGTGCATCATCGAAGCGATGAAACTGATGAACGAGATCGAAGCCGAAAGCAGCGGCGTGATCCGCGAAATCCTCGTCAAGAACGCCGAGCCGGTGGAGTTCGGTCAGACGCTGTTCATCATCGAGTAAACCCGGAGGGGCGTGGGGAGAGGCCAACCGCGCGGACCGCCGCGCCTAAGCTTTCCCCGCGCCCGCGCCCTTGCCGGAGGCAAAGCATGTTCAAGAAAATCCTGATCGCCAACCGGGGCGAAATCGCCCTGCGGATCATTCGCACTGCCCGCGAAATGGGCATCCAGACGGTGGTGGTGTATTCCACTGCCGACGAAAAGAGCCTGCCGGTGCTGCTGGCCGACGAATCGGTCTGCGTGGGTCCGCCTGCTTCGACCGATTCGTATCTCAAGGTGCAGAACGTCATCTCGGCGGCGCTGATGACCGGCGCTGAGGCCATTCACCCCGGCTACGGCTTTCTGGCCGAGAACCCCGACTTTGCCGAGATGTGCCGCGACCACGGCCTGGTCTTTATCGGCCCGACCCCTGAAAGCATGCGCGAGCTGGGCAGCAAGGCGGGCGGGCGCGAGATCGCGGCGGCGTCCAACGTGCCCACCGTGCCCGGCACCGGCGTGCTGGAAGGCACCGAGGCGGCTTTGAGCGCAGCCCGCGAAATCGGCTATCCGGTGCTGCTCAAGGCGTCGGCGGGCGGCGGCGGGCGCGGGCAGAAGGTGATTCGCTCAGACGAGGAGATGCAAAAGGGCTTCGCGCAGGCGCAGGAAGAAGCCCGGCTGTACTTCGGGGACCCGGCCATCATCATGGAAAAGTTCCTGGAAGAATTCCGCCACGTGGAAGTGCAGGTGATGGGCGACGGCCAGGGGCACGTCATCCACATCGGGGAGCGCGACTGCTCTATTCAGCGGCGCAACCAGAAGATGATTGAGGAAGCGCCTTCCACGCTGCCGGACGACCTGCGCCAGGAAATTCTGGCTGCTGGTGTGCGCCTGGCGAAGTACGTGAACTACGCCGGAGCCGGCACGCTGGAGTTCATTGTGGACCGGGCCGGCAACTACTACTTCATGGAGATGAACACCCGTATTCAGGTGGAACACTGCGTGTCCGAGATGATTTCGGGGCTGGATTTCGTGCGGCTGCAGATTCAGATTGCGGCGGGCGAGGGCCTGCATCTGCAGCAGGAGGACGTGCGGCTCCAGGGCCACGCCATCGAGTGCCGCATCAACGCCGAGGACCCCGACAAGGATTTCCGCCCGGCAGCGGGCAAAATCGAGGACGTTCACTTTGCCGGTGGCCCCAAGACCCGCATTGACAGCCATGTGTACAGCGGTTACTCGATTCCGCCGCACTACGACAGCCTGATCGGCAAGCTGATTGTCCACGACGACACCCGCGAACAGGGCATCGCCCGCATGAAGCGTGCCCTCGGTGAAACCGTGATTCAGGGGCCGAAGACGACCATTCCCCTGTACATCAAAATCATGGACAACCCCTTTTATCAGCAGGGCTCGGTGCTGACCAATTTCCTGAAGACGCGCATGGAGATGTGAGGGTTACTTCCGCGAACGGAGTGAGTAACCGTTGAAGGCCACCCTGCAATTGCTTTTGCTGTACTGAAGCTTAGAAAGACACCCCGTCAGCTTGCCTTAACCTTTTCTCGTTACAGTTGGCCGCAGATGCTCCCGCTCAGGCTGGGGCGTTGGCGGCCTTATTTTTTGTGGGGAGGTGTGGGCGTGAACAAAGGGGTGTTGGGTATAAGTTTCTTGGCATGAGCTTTGGCGGGCTGCACAACATCCATGACGGCTGAAACGCAGACGGTGCGGGCAGGTGACTTGCAAGTCAAGCTGGAAGCGCCGCGGTGGGTGTGGGACCGTAGCCTCTACCCGCTGAAGGTGACATACACCAACGTGGGCGACGCGCCAGTGGAGATGATGGACCCGTTTCAGTGCCCCTACATCTGGCAAGTGGAGGATGTGAGCACGGGAATCGTGCCAGAGCCAGAAAGGGCAGTGAACTATGGCTGCACCACTGAACTTCGCCCGCCCATCCCGCTTGGCCCTGGCAAGAGCTTGCGCGTGACCAACAAAGCCATCATTGGCGGGTTTCCGAAAGGCAAATACCGCATTCCCGCCAAGGTTTTGCCCGTGCATGTTGAGTACCGTAATCCTACTGAAGCTCCGCCCAGTCAGCAGGGGTTGGAGGAAGCGCATCCCGCGCCGCAGGAGGTACGCTTTGAAATCCGCTGAAGTGCTGAAAACCGTCCTGAAAGTCCTGGGCCTTGGCGTGCTGGCGTTGGTCGCTTGCGTCGTTTTTTTCATCTATGCCCCCCAAATCTTCTGGGGCAACTCGCAGGTGACGGCCACTTCGCAGGAGCGCGGTGGCCTCAGCGTCCGGCTGACGCACCCCCGGGTGGTGAAGGGGCGCGGTGACAGGATGACCATGACAGTGGTGAACCATACGTCTGGGCCGGTGACGCTAACTGAGCCGTTCAGCTGTTTTTCTACCGACTACACCCCCAAGTTCTATGACCAGCAGGGCAAACTGCATAGGGCAGACAGCACGGTGACCTGCCTGACCGTTGCCCTGCCGCCCATCACCCTCCCGGCGAATGGGTCGGAAACGGCGCAGGTAAGCCTCAATGTCGGGGGCGTCCCGCCCGGCAAGTACAAGGTGGTTTACGACTTCTCGCTTATCAGGCGAAACAGCGACCCGGACGCCCAGAATGTGGCTTTTACACAGGTGCGGCTCCCCCAGACGACAGAGATGCAGGTCGTGCCCTGGTGGCGGCTGTTCTAGTCCCTGCACCCAAGCCGCCGCTGCGCTTCTTCCAGCGTGAAGGTGTATGGCTTCACCTCCGGATGCGTGCGCCCCGGCTGGTATGTCACCGTGTCCGCGCCCCACTCGGCTTGCCCGGCCCACTCGGCACCCGGCCAGTACCCGCGCTCTAGCCTCTGCTGTGGGTGGGCGGTGCAGCGCAGGGTCAGGGCGTAATCACTCACTCGGCCATTGACGCCAGCGCCGCTTCAGATATCCACGCCGGCCAGCTCGTAGCCTTGCCAGGCGGCAGCTTCGATCGGGGGGCGCCAGACGTGAGAATCCTGATGCGAGTTGCCACAGCCTGCCAGGGAGAGGAGCAGTGGGAGCAGGAACCGGACCCGGCTTAGTGGCATGAGAGTTCTCCCGCTTCGGCCAGCCTGAAGGCATACGGCCTGGCCTTGCTCCCAGACCGGGGGCTGAGGGTGACTTTTTCCTGTGTCCATGCCACCTCTTCGCCGCCCCATCCACCCGCGCCCGGCCAGTACCCACGCTCCAGCTTCCGCTGTGGACGCTCGGCGCAGCGCAGGATGAGGGCGCTGTCAAAGTCCGCGATGTCTACGGCGGCCAGTTCATACCCCGCCCAGGCGGGGGTGGAAGCCAGAGGCCGCCAGACGTGGATGTCTCGCCGCGCAGGATGGCCGAAGCCATAAGCCAGAGGCACCACGATGCCGCCCAGTAGCAGCGGTACCACCACGGCCAGGGCAATGGGGAAGGGCAGAGGCAGACGCACCCCCACAGGATAGCCCCGCTAGACTGCCATTCATGACCCGCCGCTTCCGTGCCGTCGCTGTGCAGCCGCAGTGGCATGTAGACGACTTCACCACGCCCGCCGCCTTTGGGCGCTGGATGCAGGGGCAACTGGCACTGGCCCGCCCGCAGCTGGCGCCGGACCGGCCCAATCTGGTGGTGCTGACCGAGTTGAACGGCCTGCCGTTGCTGTTGCTGGGTGGGGTGAGGGCACAGACCTTTGAAGGCGCGGCCCGCGAGCTGGTGCTGCGCCACTGGCCGGCCGTGCTGCGGCTGATGCTGACCGAACGCGTCTCGGCCATCCGCGCCGTGCAGCTGCATCTGTCGCGCCTGACTGTGCCGCTGTACCTGAGCGTGTGCCGCAATCTGGCCCTGAGCCACGGGGTCTACCTCTGCGCCGGGTCGCTGCCGCTGCCGCGTTACCGGCTGGACGGGCGCGGGCGCATCCGCCGGGTGCCGGGCGTGCTGACCAACGCCAGCGTCATCTTCGGGCCGGATGGACGCCTGATAGGTGTGACCGACAAAGTGCACCTCACCCCGCCGGAGCAGCGCGGTGGGCTGGACTTCACGCCGGGCCGGCTGGACGAGCTGCGGGTCTTTCCCACGCCGGTGGGCGACCTGGGCGTGGCGATTTCGTTGGACGCTTTCCGCGCCGATGTGCGCGGGCGCCTGCAGGCGCAGGGCTGCACGGTGCTGCTGCAACCGGACGCCAACGGCTCGGCCTGGACGGCGGATGAGGGGCTGCCGCCCGACCCGTCCTGCATTCGCCCGCAGCCGCTGGCCTGGCTGGAGTCCAGCTGGCAGGCCACCACGTCGGGGCAGTTCCGCTCCACGGTGAACCCGATGGTGGTGGGCAACCTGCTGGACCTGACTTTTGACGGCCAGAGCGCCATCACTGGGCAGCTGGACGAAGGCGGAGAAGCCCGGAGCTATGTGATGACCGGGCCGCGTGGGGGTTTCCTGGCGCTGCTGCCCTGGGTGGCAGAGGGGTCAGACGAGGCACTGCGCGAGGCGGGCCGGCGGCGGGCGGCCGGCAGCGGCGACCCGCTGGAGAACCGTTACCGCACCGGCGTACTGGCGGCGGACTTGGACTTGCCCCCCTCTGCGGCGCCGGCGCCGGAGCCTACAGAGCACGAACAGGCGCTGCGGGCCTGGCTGTCTGGCCGTGCAGGCTGGCCGGCCTGAAGCCTTACCAGCTGCTGCCCCCGTTGTTGCCCCCGCCGCTGCTGCCACTGCTGCCGCTGCTCCAGGAATCGCCGCCTCCACTGCTGAAGCTGGAAGGACTGTCAGAGTGGTGCTGCGCCGCCTGCTGGGCGTTCCACTGGGCCTGCTCGGCGGCCTGTCGGGCCAGATCGGCCTGGTAATTCTGCCAGCTCTGATCAGACTGCGAGGCAGCCAGCAGCGCCCCGAACTGCCGGGCAATATCCACCCCGCTGCTGTCCTCGCGCCAGTCCCGCAGCTGGCCTTGCAGGTTGCGCAGGCGGCCCAGCCGGCGGCTGAGTTCCGGAGTTTGCTGCTCGGCCAGGCCCCGCTGGGTGTCTTCAATCTGCTGGCCCAGGGTCTTTTCGGCGTCGAACAGCAGTCGGTCGCGCTCGGCGGCTTCCTCGGCGGCCTCACGCCGCCATCGGGCCGCGCGCTGCCAGGCGCCGAAGCCCCACCAGCCCAGCCCACCGGCGCCCAGGCCCACGCCGGCCCAGACCCACCAGGGCAGCGGCTCAGGCGGTTCCAGGCCAGGGCCGGCGAAAGTCTCCGTGTCGGCCACTGCGGCCGGCGCCGGCTGCTCACGCAGCAACTCTTCCAGGCGGGCCAGCGTACCCGGATGGGCGAAGTCCAGCGACGGGTCGCCCTCCCGTGCCTGGTCCAGCGCCTGCTGCGCCGCGCCGTAGTCGCCCAGCTGCACCAGCGCCAGCGCCCGAAGGTAAAAGGCTTTGGGGTCGTCGCCCTCGGCCAGCAGCACGTCGGCAATCAGGCCCAGCGCCGCTTGCGGGTCGGTCTGCACCACCCGGTCGATGCCCTTGGGCGACTCGTAGGGCACCGAGAGGTCTTCTTCGTCCCACTGCGGCAGCGCCTGGGCCTCGGCCAGGACGGTGCGGGCTTCGTCCAGCCGGTTCTGGCGGGCCAGAATCCGCGCCAGCACCACCCGTGCCCGCGCCGAATCCGGCCGGGCCGCTGCGGCGGCGCGGGCGGCGGCCTCGGCCTGATCCAGCTGGCCGCTGTCCATCAGCTCCAGCACCTCGTCCGGGGTCAGCAGGGTCAGGACCGGCGCCCCGGCCAGCAGCTGCGTGGCCAGGGCCGCCTGGGGGGAGCGGTGAGGCAGCTGGGCCTGCGCGGCGCCATACACGCCGCTGGTCAGCGGAAGCAGCAGGGCCAGCAGTAGGCGGGCGGGCCGGACGGCGGGTCGGGGCAGCTCTGGCATAGGGAAGACCTCCTTGCCGCCGGTACGCAGCGGCGGCCCGCAAGGTTCTCGCCCCTGCCCCGGATGGCAGATGGTCAGCCGCGAATGGCGGCCAGCACCGCTGGAATGGCGTCCGGGTTTTCCAGGCTGCTCAGGTCGCCCTGCGCCTCGCCGCTGCCCAGCAGATCGCGCAGTACCCGGCGCATGATTTTGCCGCTGCGGGTGCGCGGCACCGTGTCCACCACCACCACACGCCCGGGGCGGGCAATGGCCCCTACCTCGCGCACGATGGCCTCGCTCAGCTCATGTTCCAGGGCCGCTCCTTTCTCTGCGCCGCCGCGGGGCACCACGAAAGCCACCGGCAGGGTGCCTTTCAGGTCGTCGTCTATGCCCACCACCGCCGCTTCGCTCACGGCCGGGTGGGTGATCAGCGCCGCTTCCAGCTCCATCGTCCCGATGCGGTGCCCGGCCACGTTGATCACATCGTCCAGCCGCCCGGTGACCCACAGCTGCCCGTCGTCGTCGATCAGGGCGGCGTCGTGGGCGGCGTAGCGGCCAGGGAAACTGCTCAGGTAGGTGCTCTCGTAGCGGCGGTGGTCGCCCCAGACCGTGCGCGCCAGCGAGGGAAATGGCTCGCTCAGTGTCAGGGCGCCCAGCTCGCCGGCCCCGGCGGGGGTGCCGTCTTCGCGCAGCACCTCGGCGCGGTAGCCGGGCAAGGGGTGCCCGCAGCTGCCGGCCCGGGTGGGGGTCAGGCCCACCATCGAGCTGGCCCAGGCGGTGCCGGTCTCGGTCTGGCCGTAGGTATTGTTCACGAACAGCCGGCCGCCGCCCAGCTGCCGCAGCGTCCAGTGAAAGGTTTCAGGGTCCAGCGGTTCACCTACCAGCGCCACCAGTTCCAGCCGGCTAAGGTCATACTGCCCAGCCAGCTCATCGCCGGCGCGGCGCATCATTCTCAGGGCGGTGGGCGCAGTGAAGATCTTGGTGACGCCGTAGCGCTGCATGATGTCGTAGGGCCGCCCGAAGTCCGGCGTGTCGATGCTGCCCTCGTACACCACGTGGGTGGCTCCGTGCGCCAGCCCGCCCACCAGCGCGAAGATGGGAAAAGTCAGCCAGCCCACGTCGGCGGTGCACCAATACACGTCGTGCGGCTGCAGGTTCGGCGACCATTTCACGTTGGCGTAGGCCCCGGTCAGGAACCCAATGCCCGAGTGGACCAGTCCCTTGGGTTTGGAGGTGGTGCCGGAGGTGTAAATGATAAAGCCGGGGTCGTTGGCTTCCAGCTCGGCCGGTGCGGCGCGGCGCTCGGTGGCGTCCAGCAGGGTCTGAAAGTCCAGCTCACCCGCCGGTAGCGGGGCTTCAGGATCAAGGCGCCGCGCCACGATCACCTGCGGCCGGCTGCTAGCGGGCGCGAACTCAATGCCGGCCAGCGCCTCGTCCAGCGTGGTTTTGAGGTCTACCCTGCGGCCGCGGCGCAGCGTGCCATCGGTGCAGACAATCACCTTGGGCGCGGCGTCTTCCAGCCGGTCCCGCACCGCGCCGGCGCTGAAGCCCGCAAAAATCACCGAGTAAATGGCCCCGATCCGGTAGCAGGCATGAATGGCGATAAACGCTTCCGGGGCGTTGGACATATAAACTGCCACCCGGTCCCCCCGACTCACGCCCAGGTCCTGCAGCGCAGCGGCAAAGCGGGCCACGGCGTCGGTCAGGCGGCCGTAAGTCCATTCCTCGCGCTGCCCGTCCTCGCGCTCGTAGAGCAGCGCGGTGCGCTCGGCCGGCCAGCGGTCCAGGCAGTTCACGCTGACATTGCCGGTGGCCCCTGGAAAATACCGGAAATCCCCGAAAGTGCCTTCCAGCCCCCGCGTGGGCGGCCTGAACCAGTCCAGTTCGCCGGCAATTCTCAGCCAGTACTCCTCGGGGCTGAGCTTCAGCCATTCCTGCGCCTCTTCGGCGTCAAACGGCCATTCCTGGGCCAGCAGGTCGGTGGGCGGAACCAGCGGTTGGTTGAGCAGCGCGAAATCCATGTTCATCGGGAAAGCTCCTGACCGGGGCCGGGCCGGCTGCGCCTGCGGGTTTTGGCGTGGCCGCCACTGCAGCGTGCCCGGTCCCTTCCCTGCCTATGGGCGGGGCGGGAAAGTGAGGCTGGCAAAAAAGAGAGACTGAATTGTGGAGATGCCGGCATCTTAGCCCAGGCGCCGGCAGCTTGTCACGCGCGGCCCAGCCTTTAGAATGCGGCCCGTGACCTCCGCACTCCCGTCCGGCCCCGGCCTTCTCCCGCCCGGCAGGCAGCCCCTGCTGGTGATCGATATCGGCAACACCAGCACGGTGCTGGGCCTGACCGGCGAGAGCGGGGGCATGGTGGATACCTGGCGTATCCGCACCAACCGCGAGATGCTCCCCGACGACCTGGCCCGGCAGGTGCGCAGCCTGTTCAGCATGGGCGGGCACGCGCTGCCCCGGCAGGCGGTACTGAGCAGCGTGGCCCCGCCGGTAGGCGAGAACTACGCCGAGGGCCTGCAGCGACGCTTCGGAATGGAAGTGTTCTCGGTGTCCAGCGCCAGCTTGCCGCAGGTGCGGGTGGAGCTGGACGACCCCTCGGTGGTGGGGGCCGACCGGCTGTGTAACCTGTTCGGCGCCGAGAAGTACCTGCGCCAGACCGGCTCTGAATACGCCATCGTGGTGGATTTCGGCACCTCTACCAACTTCGATGTGATTGGCCGGGGCCGCCGCTTTCTGGGTGGCGTGCTGGCGACCGGCCCGCAGGTGAGCGCCGACGCGCTGTTTACCCGCGCGGCCAAGCTGCCGCGTATTGCCCTGGAAGCCCCAGCCCAGGCGATTGGCCGCAACACAGTGGACGCCCTGAAGTCGGGGCTGGTGTTCGGTTACGCCGAGATGGTGGACGGCCTGCTGCGCCGGCTGCGCGCCGAGCTGGACGCCCCGGCCGTGACCGTCGCCACCGGCGGGTTTTCCAACGTGCTGCGCGGCATCTGCACCCAGGTAGACTTCTACGACGAGGGCCTGACCCTACGCGGCCTGATTGAGCTGTGGGAGCAAAAAGTCCAGGAAGAACAGGAGGAACGGGCATGACCGCGCCGGACCGCGCCTCAGCTTCTGCCAGCACGCCGGAGCCGCAGCAGGCCCTCTATATCGGCCGCTTTCAGCCGCCGCACCACGCGCATGTGGCCTCGGCGCTGGCGGCGCTGGAACATGCGCCCCGGCTCACGCTGGGCCTGGGCAGCGCCAACCTGGCCCGTTCCATCAAGAACCCCTGGACCCCGCAGGAGCGCGCCGAGCTGTGGCAGCTGGCCCTGACCGAAGCCGGCATAGACGTGGAGCGGGTGCGGTTCTGCCCGCTGCCCGACCGCTTCGATGCCGAGCGCTGGGCGGCCGACGTGCGCGGCCTGTTCGCGCCCGGCGAAAAGGTGCTGTTGGTGGGCTACGAGAAAGACGATTCCAGCGCCTACCTGCACTGGTTTCCTGGCTGGACACGGCTGGTGCTGCCGGAACTGGAAGGCGGCATCAGCGCCACCGAACTGCGCCGCGCCTATTTTCTGGAGGGGCCGCACTCGCCGCTGCTGGCCCAGCATCTGCCGGCCGCCACGCTGCCCTGGTTGCAGCGCTGGGCCCAGGCGCCCGACTACGCCCGGTTGCAGGCCGAGTGGGCCGCTGTAGCTGCGGCGCAGGCGGCCGCCCCCGGTGACAGCCGGCGCGAGCAGCTGTGGCTGTGGCAGGCCGGCGCAGATATTCATCTGCGGGTCCGCCATGACCCCATCGGAGACGGGCTCTGGGAGCTGCCGGGTGTGGGCTTGCCGGCCGGCAACGCAGGCGTTGGCACCCTGTACAGTGGCGGCGGCCGGACCCTCACCGGCGAGACGCTCAGTTGGGTAGAGCAGGCCGCGCCCCCGGCCGAGCTGCGCGGCGACCTGCTGCGGGTGCCGTTGGCCGAAGCCCTGGCGAACCCCCGGCAGTTCTACGCCGATCATGCGGTCATCCTGGAGAAGTTGCTGGGTTGACCGGGCCGCCGCCGCATGGCCGCAGGCGTGACAGATTCGCTTCACCTTCGCCGCGTATACTCAGCAGTAATGTTCCGAGTTCCTAAAGTTCTAGACAAACTCTTTGATAACAACCAGCGGGATGTGAATACCATCATCCGCACGGTCGTGCAGCCGGTCAACGCGCTGGAAGAGGAAATGAAAGGCGTCGAGGACCTGGCCGGGGCCTTTATGCAGCTGCGAAAGCGGGTGCAAGAAGGCGGCGAGACCCTTGACGACGTGATCGTGCCGGCTTTTGCCCTGATTCGTGAAGCGGGCAGCCGCTCGATCGGCAAGCGCCATTACGACGTGCAGCTGATCGGCGGCACGGCGCTGCACCAGGGCCGCATCGCGGAGATGCGCACCGGCGAGGGCAAGACGCTGGTGGCGACCCTGGCGCTGGCGCTCAATGCCCTGGAAGGCAAAGGCTGTCACTTGGTCACGGTGAACGATTACCTGGCGAAAGTGGGCATGGAGGAAATGAGCCTGCTGTACCGCACCCTGGGCCTCACCGTGGGCCTGGTGACGCGCGACATGCAGCCGCACGAGCGCCAAGCCGCCTACCAGGCCGACATCACCTACATCACCAACTCCGAGCTGGGCTTCGACTACCTGCGCGATAACATGGCCCAGAGCAAGGATTCGCTGGTGCTGCGCCCCGACCACCCTTTGCACTACGCCATCGTGGACGAGGTGGACTCGATTCTGATCGACGAGGCCCGCACCCCGCTGATCATTTCGGGCGCCGCCGAAAAGGCCACCGACCAGTATTACGTGATGAGCAAGCTGATTCGCCGTCTGCAAAAGGGCGAACCGGCCGAACCCGGTGTGCGCGAGGAACCGACCGGCGACTACGTGATCGAGGAAAAAGGCAAGCAGGTTCACCTCACCGAGCAGGGCATTGACAAGATCGAGCGGCTGCTGGGCATGGACGATCTCTACAGCCCCCAAAACATGGACAAGGCGCACATGATTCAGCAGGCCATCCGCGCCGCCGAGCTGTACCACCGCGAAAAAGACTACATCGTGAACGCCGAGGGCGAGGTCATCATCATCGACGAGTTCACCGGCCGCTCGATGCCGGGCCGCCGCTACGGCGAAGGGCTGCACCAGGCCATCGAAGCCAAGGAAGGCGTGAAGATCGAAAACGAGAACCAGACCCTGGCGACCGTGACCTATCAGAACTTCTTCCGGCTGTACGACAAGTTCGCCGGCATGACCGGGACCGCCAAGACCGAGGAAAAGGAATTCCTGGACATCTACGGCTCCGACGTTCTGGTGATTCCCACCAACCGCCCGATTCAGCGCGTGGACCTCAACGACCTGGTGTACCGCACCCGTGGCGGCAAATACGACGCGGTGGTGCGCGAGGTACAGGAAGTCCATGCCACCGGCCGGCCAGTGCTGATCGGCACGGCCAGCATCAACACCTCCGAGGAGATGAGCGCCAAGCTGCAGGAAGCCGGCATCCAGCACGCCGTATTGAACGCCAAGTTCGAGGCGCAGGAAGCCAGTATCGTGGCGCAGGCGGGCCGCTCGGGCACCGTGACCATTGCCACCAACATGGCTGGGCGCGGCACTGACATCATGCTGGGCGGCAACGACGAATTCATGATCGGGGAAGCGCTGGAACAGAACTTCGGCATCAGCCGCTACGCCCCCGAGGCCGAAGCCTTTATCAAGGCGGTCAGCCGCGGCAACGACAACGTATATGAGCTGGGCGCCCAGATTCCCGGCGTGTCCCGTGAGTTCGTGCAGCAGGCAGTGCAGCTGCACGCCGATACCCTGGCTGACCGCGACCGGGTCCGCGAGCTGGGTGGCCTGCACATCATCGGCACCGAGCGCCACGAGTCGCGCCGGATTGACAACCAGCTGCGCGGCCGCGCCGGCCGTCAGGGTGACCCCGGCTCCAGCCGCTTTTACCTGAGCTTTGATGACGACCTGATGCGGCTGTTCGCCAACGAGCGCGTGGTCGCCATGATGGACCGGGTGGGCTTCGACGATTCCGAAGCCATCGAGGCCAAGATGGTGACCGGCGCCATCGAAAAGGCGCAGTCGCGGGTGGAAGACCGCAACTTCGGGATCCGTAAGCAGCTGCTGGAATTCGACAACGTGATGAGCAACCAGCGCGAAACCATCTACGCTCAGCGCCGTGAAGTGCTGCTGGGCGAGGACGAGGAAGTCGAGCTGTCGGTGGAAGGCATGGTGGGCGACTACCTGGAACTGCTGCTGGATCAGTTCGCGCCGCCCGAGCAGTCTCCTGAGGACTGGGATCTGGAAACCCTGCGGGCCAGCGTGCTGGAAGCCATTCCCCAGCTGGAAAACTTCGATTTCGAGTCGCTGCGTTCGGTCAGTCCCGACGAGATGGACCAGCTACTGGTGTCGGCGGCGGCCGACGCCCTCGATGCCCGCAAGGAAGAGCTGAGCCCCACCATGCTCAACAGCCTCTCGCGCTACGTGATGCTGCAGGTGGTGGACCAGAACTGGAAGGAGCACCTTTACAACATGGACGTGTTGCGCCAGGGCATTGGCCTGCGCGGCTACGGCCAGCGCGACCCCTTCACCGAGTACAAGTTTGAAGCCACCAACATGTTCAACGAGATGATCGACACCCTCAAGGGCAGCGTGACCAAGCAGGTATTCCGGATGCAGTTCGGCTGAGCCATCCCGTTCCGGCCAGCGGTAAAGCAAAAGAGGAAAAAGAGGAAGGGCCGCCCAGCCGGAGCGCGGGCGGCCCTTCCTCTACGTTGGTGGTTGTTGTATTTGCTTACTTCAGTTCCGGCAGCTCCAATAGGGCTTCCAGCGCGGCGTAGGCGTCGGGGCGGGCCAGCAGCATCACCTCGTCTTCACGCAGAAGGCGCAGGCTGCGGCGCGGCAGGATGATTTCGCCGTCGCGCACCACGCCGGCCACTTCCACGCTGGGCGGCAGGGCCAGTTGCCCGATGGCGACCCCGCCCCAGGAGGCCGGCACCGGGCGGCGGTAGAGTTGCTGCTCGCCGCTGCCCGGCTGCGCCGCTGCGCTGCGCCGGCTGGCTTCGGCCAGAACCACTGCGGCGGCGTCGGCTTCCTCGGAGCGTTTGGAGCGGGAAGCCACCTGCGCGGGCAGCAGGCCCTGGCTGCCGCTCAGCACATGCGCCAGGCCGGTGGCCAGCAGCGCGGCGGGCAGCATGGCTTCGCCGCCCCAGGCCACCGCCAGCAGGGTGGCGGCCACCGGCACGTTGTGAGTCACGGTGAGAAAAGCGGCCGCGCCCAGCAGGGTCCCGAAGGCCGGGTCACCGCCCAGTAAGCCGCTCAGGCCGGTGCCTAGCAGCCCGCCCAGAGCCGCGCTGGGCAGTACGCCGGCGCCGAAAGCCAGCGCGGCACCCAGGGTCAGCAGCAGCCAGCGCCAGCCGGCCGTTTGCAGGGCACTACTGCCATCCAGCAGGCCGCTGAGGCCCAGGCCCATCCAGCCGCTGCCACCGCCCAGCACCTGTGGGCCCACCAGCAGCACCAGCCCGGCGGTCAGGGCACCGAAAGCGGCGCCGGCCAGTACCCGCGCCAGCACGCCGCGTAGCCGGGGGAGGCGCGCCGTGACGCGCAGCGCCAGCCAGGCTGCTGCAACGGCCGCCAGCGTTACTGCCAGGCCCAGCGGCAGGTCGGCCAGGCCCAGGCCGTCCAGCTGCGGGGTCATAAACAGCGGCTGGAAACCGAAAAACAGCCCATACACTGCGTAGGCCGTGACAGCAGAAAGCACGCACGACATCAGCACCTCGTACTCGAATTCGAGGCGGCGGTACAGCACCTCGGCCACCAGGACAGCGGCGGCCAGCGGTGCGTGCAGCACGGCGCCCAGGCCGGCAGCGGTCCCGGCCAGCACCAGGGTGCGGTTCTCACTGGCGCTCAGCCGGGTCATCAGGCCCAGCAAGCGGGTACCCAGCCGGCCCAGGGCGGCAAAGGCAGCGTCGCGCCCCACCAGTAGGCCTCCGGCTGACCCCAGCGCAGTGGCGCTGAGCGACTGGATTTCGCTGTCCAGCGCCCAGCGCTGCTCAGCGTCACTGCGCTTGCCCAGGCCAATGCGCACCACCTGATTGAGTGGCTCGCCGTCGCGGGGCATCAGCCAGACATACAGGGCGCCCAGGGCCGGCAGCAGCAGCAAGCCTAGGTGCTGAGGCGTGCCAAAGCTCATCATCAGGCCACCCTCGCCGGGAGCGCCGGGCGGCGCGTAGCCGGTGATAGACGCTGCAGCGCGGCTCAGGACTTCCAGCCCCAGCCGCAGCGCGGCGGCCAGCAGCCCGGTCAGCAGGCCGCCAGCCAGGCTGAGCAGCACCGGCCGCCCGCTCTGCCAGCGGCGCAGCAGCTTCTGTTGGCTGAACTGGGGCAGGGTGGGAAGGGTGGGCGGATGCATTCCCTTATGCTAAGCCATGCGGGCATGAGATCCGGATAGGAGGCCCCGTAGGCACATTGACGGCGAGTAGCGCACACGCCGGCACGCCCGCAGCGAACTTGCTATGCTGCGGCCCGACAATGAGTTCCGCTGTGCCGCCTTCTTCTTCCTCTGTCCGCCGTCGCCGCCGGCCCAACCGGCTGTGGGTCCGGCTGGGCCGCATTCCGCTGATGCCGATGGCACTGTGCCTGCTGTGCGGACTGGGCAGCGTGCAGATGCTGTTTCATATGGGTAACGGCATCTACCGCTCAGTGACCTGGGAACAGGAAACCCGGCAGACCCAGGCCGAAAACGCCCATCTGCGCCAGGAAATTCAGATTCTGAACGATGCCAAGGCACAGCTGAACAACCCCGAGTATCTGGAGCAGCAGGCTCGCTGCTGGGGTTATGTGGGCCGCGACGAAAAAGTCTTGGTGGTGCAGAATGCGCCGGCCAAGGTGGGCAGCAACTGCGACGAGTACCGCCTGCCCTGAATTTGTCTGCACAGGCGACGTAACACAAAAATGCCACCTCGCGCTAAGCGAAGTGGCACCTTTTGGCGGGCCCTGAAGGACTTGAACCCTCGACCTACGGTTTTGGAGACCGCCGCTCTACCAACTGAGCTAAGAACCCATGTTCTCCAGGCATCGTGCCCTGGAAGCTGAAACAGTTTAGCAGCCTCACCGGCGGCGTGCAAGGGGAGGGGCCGGGGCGCAGGCACTGGAACAGGTGCTGGAAGTAGTTAGGATAGAGAGCAAGGTTCCAATATTTTTCTGGCGTGCCGCCCCGTCCTACCTGTTTCCCGAGGAGAGTGATCCTGCCCGTGACGACCCGACCCATCTGCACCCTACCGACGCATCTGCCGCGACCATCGCCGCGACCCGCAACCGCATTCTGGCCACCACCGACGGCAGTGAACTGGGCAACCGCGCCCTGGAACATGCCCAGTCGCTGAGCCGGGCGCTGGGGGCCGAGCTGGTGATTCTGTATGTGCAGCGCGACCCCAGCGGCCCGATAGACGAATACAGCCGTGACCGGATCACTCCGGCCGACCTGCGCCGGCATCAGGAGCGGCTGACGGCGCTGCTGAGCGAGCGGTATCCGGACGCCAGACTGCGTTTCGAGCCGCGCTTGGGTAAGAGCATTCAGCGCATTGTGGTGCGGGTGCGCGAGCAGGAAGAGGCCAAAATGATCGTGATGTCCACCCACGGCCGCAGCGGCCTGCGCCGCGCCCTGCTGGGCAGCGTGGCCGAGGAAATCATGAAAAAAGCCCGGGTGCCGGTGTTGCTGATCAAGGGGGATCAGCCGGTGGTGAACTGGTGAGCCTGGGCAGACGCGGTCAGACTGCCCAGGCCCCGGTCCGATCTGTTCAGAGCAGGCCGCCGCCCAGTGTCAGCCGCAGCGCCGCCAGCCCGATCACCACGACGTTGAATGTCACCGCGCCCCGGTCGCGGGCCAGCACACCCAGCAGCAGTCCGAGCAGCGCCGGGGGCAACACCAGGAACCAGTTGAGCCAGCCGAGCAGCGGCAGCAAGCCGGCCATCAGACCCAGAAGCCCCAGAAAACCCAGCAGGATGGACAGGAATCTCATACCCCTCAGTACGTGCCCGGCGCTTCCGGGGTTCCCGGCCAGGCGTTTGTGGCACTTTCCAGCACCGGGTCACGAGGCGAAGTCGGTTGGCCGCCCGGCCGGTGTAGCCTGAAGGGCGTGACTTCCCCAAGCCGCCGCCGACCTGCCGCCCGCCTGCCCGGGGGGGCCACCAAACGCGCCCCGCTGGTGCTGGCGGCCCTGCGCCGCCTGTACCCGGACGCCCGCACCGAGCTGCAATTCCGTGACCCGTTCGAGCTGCTGGTGGCGACCGTGCTGAGTGCCCAGGCCACCGACGTAAGCGTGAACGCGGCTACTCCGGCGCTGTTTGCGGCCTACCCAGACGCAGCGGCCATGAGTCTGGCCGAGCCGGAAGACATCGAACCGTATATCCGCAGCATCGGGCTGTACCGGGCCAAGGCGAAGAACCTGGCCACCCTGGCCCGGCAGCTGATGGAGCGCCACGGTGGCGAGGTGCCCAACGACTTTGACGCGGTGGTGGCGCTGGCCGGCGCGGGCCGCAAGACCGCCAATGTGGTGCTCAGCAACGCTTACGGTCGGCCTGCCATTGCGGTGGATACCCATGTGGGCCGGCTCTCGCGCCGCCTGGGTCTCAGCGCGCAGACCGACCCCAATCGGGTCGAGGCCGACCTGATGCGGCTCTTTCCCGAAGAGGACTGGATTTTCCTGCACCACGCCCTGATTTTGCATGGCCGCCGGGTCTGTCTGGCCCGCCGCCCGCTGTGTGGGCAGTGTGCTCTGGCCGAATTCTGCCCCCGGATCGGCGTCGAGCCACGCTGATGGCCCGCTCCCGTTACTCTTCCCAGATCTGGCTGTTTCTGGCGGCCAGCTTCTCGTTTGGGTTGTCGCAGGCGTTTGTGGCGCTGTTTCTGAATTTCTATCTGCGCGAACTGGGCTTGGGGCCGCAGTGGCAGGGCATCATCAACGCGCTGCCGGCCCTGACCCTGGCTGCCGTCAGTCTGCCGCTGGTGGTGCTGGCCCGGCGGCTCAGTAACGCGCGGGTCATTCAGTTGGGTGCGGTGCTCAGCGTGCTGGGTCTGGGCCTGATTGCGCTGGCCCCCCGGCGCACTGCTGGCGATGGCCGGCGCCCTGCTGCAGGGCATGGGCAGCGCGGCGCTGGCGGTGTCGGGCGCCCCTTTCATGGCCAACAACTCCGACGAGCGGACCCGGGTGGGCCTCTTCACCATCCAGAGTGCCCTGATGGTGGGGGCCGGCTTCGTGGGCAACATGCTGGGTGGGCAGTTGCCGGGCCTCTACGCCGGCTGGACTGGCGCTGACCCCGGCAGTTTGGGTGCCCTGCGCACCGCCATGCTGGTGGCGGCGGCGTTGCAGCTGCTGGGCACCCTGCCCACCCTGGGCCTGCGCCCCAGCGTCAAGCCGGCGCAGCCGGGCCGCCGCGGCGCCCTGAGCATTCAGGACAAGCCCACCATGTTCCGGCTGGTGCTGCCCACCGTTTTTGTGGGTCTGGGGGCCGGCGCGACCATTCCTTTTCTGAACGTGTATATCGAGGGCCGCTTTGGCATCAGCTATTCCAGCCTGGGTACTCTCTTTGCCTGGACCAGCCTGGCTACGGCCGCCACGGTCCTGATTCAGCCCTGGCTGGTGCGGCGGCTGGGGCAGCTGGGAGCGGTGCTGGCGGTGCAGGCCTCCAGTCTGCCGTTTCTGGTGCTGCTGGGCTTTGCGCCTTATCTGTGGATGGTCACGCTGGCGCTGTTTATGCGCGGGGCCCTGATGAACGCCACCGGGCCGGTGTATTCGTCGTACGCGATGTCGGTGCTGAACGAGGCCGACCGGCCGATGTACTCGGCCACCAACACCATTCTCTGGAGCGGCAGCTGGGCGCTGGCCAGCCTCGCCTCGGGGGCGCTGCGGGCCGCCGGCTGGTTCGATTTCGCCACCAACTTCAACATCCTGTTTGCTTTTACGCTCCTGATGTACCTGGGCAACACCCTGGCCATCTATCTGGGTGTGTACCTGCCTGACCAACGCGGCGAGCTGCGCCGGCTGGGCGCAGAGGACTGAGCAGGCAGGGGAGAGGGGCCGGCGCTGGCCAGAACCAGTGTCCAGGACGGAGAATTCTTTTCTGTCCGGGAGAATGCACTAGACTGAGAACATGACCGATGCTGCCCGCCCCACCGAAAAAGGTGCCAGTCAAGCCACTTCGTCTGCCGCTCCAGGTGACCGGATAGCCACGCTGTTCGAAGTTCAGGACCTGGACCTGCAACTCGACGGACTGAGTGCCCGCGAGGCCGAACTGCCCGAGGAACTGACCGGGCTGCGCCGCGAGATGGACGACCTGAACAACCGCCTGGAAGACACCGAAATGGTGCTGGAACGCATAGAAGCCCAGACCCGCCGCCTGGACCTGGACCTGAAGACCACCCATGAGCAGATGGACCGCACCCGCGCCGAGCAGGAGAAGAACGCGTTCGATGCCCGCGCGCAGGCACAGTACGGCAGCCGGCTGCAGCAGCTGTCCGAGCGCGCCGAGGAGATGGAAGAGGACCTGGCCCCGCTGCGCGAGCGCGAAAGCAGCCTGCTGGCCGAATCCAAGGCCCTGCGTGAGCAGCACCGCGCCCTGCGCCCCCGCCTGGGCGAGCTGGAAGAGGCCGACGAGCAGCGCATTGCCGACCTGCGCGCTTCGGGTGAAGACATGCGCGAACGCCGCAAAGCCCTGCTGGGCCAGGTGGACCCCCGCACCGCCCGCGAGTACGAGACCATCCGCCGCTCCAAGGGCGGTCTGGGCATCGCCACGCTGGTGTCAGGCCGCTGCTCGGCCTGCAACGTGAGCCTGCCGGTCAACGTGCAGCAGCGGGTGTCGGCTGGCCGGGTGCCGCCGGTCAAGTGCCCCTCTTGCGGCCGTTTCCTGCTGACCCGCGCAGACGCCTGAAGCTCTGGCTCTGGTCTGCCCGCGCCGCGTTCAGCAAATGCTTGCACGCCTGTACCTCTGGCGCACTGATTGACAATCCGTTCCGGTAAGAGCCGGGGCCTCCCTCCCCTCCGGCCCTGGCTCTTACCGCGTCCTTTCTTTTCTGGAGAACCCTCTGACATGACCTCATCCGAACCGTCCGTTCCGGCTCCGGCCGATACCTCCCACACCCAGCACGTCAGCGACCAGCAGCGTCAGTCGGTGGCGCAGCACTTTGACGACAACGCTCAGCACATCGCCCGCCGCCAGTATCTTCAGCCGGATGACGGCGACCTGAGCGGCATGTTCAGCCGCATCGCCGGTTGGGTGGCCGCTGCCGAGCCGGAAGCGGAGCGCGAACGCTGGGCCGCAGGGTTCTTCGACCTGATGGCGTCCAAACGCTTTTGCCCCGGTGGCCGCGTGCTGGCTGGTGCCGGCACCCAGCATGGCAACGTGCTGAACTGCTTCGTGCAGGGCGCCACCGAACATGACCCCAGTTCGTTTGCCGGGGTGATGGAGGTGGCTTCCAAGCTGGCCCTGGTCACCAAAGTGGGCGGCGGCAATGGCGTGAACCTGGACGTGTACCGCCCCCGCTCCGGCGAGCGGCAGGCCGACGGCGGCGTGCGCGGCTGGGCTTACATGAGCGCCGAGCACCCCGACGTGTACGACTTTGTCCAGGGCCTGATGCGCCCCCCCACCCAGCCCGACGGCGACAAGGAGCCGGTGGCGGTCCGCAACTGGACCCGGGTGGTGTATGGGCAGGCCCTCAGCCCCGAGCTGACCCGGCTGGCCCGCGTCAACGGCGTGCAGGTGGTGCCCGCGCTGCCGGACGGCGTGCCGCGCGTGCCCGACGATATGGCCGGCATCATCGAAGCGGCCCGGCAGGTGGCCGAAACTGCCGGCCTGGGCCTGGAACCCCGGCTGGACCTCAGCGAGATGCGCCCCGAGGGTGCCCCGATCAGAGGCTCCGGCGGCACGTCTTCCGGCCCGGTCAGCTTCCTGCTGGAAATCTTCGACAACTTTCTGGAGTGGGCCAACCGCGGCGCCGAGCAGAGCGGCCCGGTCAACACCCTGCGCTACGTGTACGCGCCGGTGCTGCGGGTAGTGCGCCAGGGCGGCACCCGGCGCGGCGCGGGCATGGCGACCATCGCCATCGGGCACCCCGACGTGCTGGACTTCCTGACCGCCAAGGACCTCGACCGTGAGGGCGCCGAGGGCGATATCAGCACCTTCAACATCTCCATTCTGATCGGCACCGACTTCTGGGACACTCTGGAGCAGGGCGGCCTCTGGGTGCTGGACCCGCAGGAAGTGCCCGGCAAGTATTACCCGGTGCCCCAAAGTGGCGAGTACAGCGGCGAGTTGCCGCAGCTGCCGGCACGGGCGGCCGACGGCGCCCAGGCCATTCCGGTGTACAGCGGCGGCGTGCCAGCGCAGTGGCTGTGGGATCAGATCGCGCAGCACGCCTGGAGCACCGGCGAACCGGGCCTGATTTTCAACGACCGGGTCAACGAATACAGCGCCCTGAAGAATCTGGGCGAACGCTACGAGATTCGCAGCACCAACCCCTGCGGCGAGATTCCCCTCACGGTGGGTGAACCCTGCGACCTGGGCGCCATCAACCTGGCCGCCTACGTGAAGGGCAGCGAGTTCGACGAGGCGGCTTTCCGCGCCGATGTCCGCAGCTGCGTGCGCTTTTTGGATGACGTGCTGGACGTGAATGTGTTTGCGCTGGACGACAACCGCGAGACCAGCCAGGATCTGCGCCGCCTGGGCCTGGGCGTGATGGGCCTGGCCGACGCCCTGATCAAGCTGGGCCTGCGCTACGACTCCGAAGCGGGCCGCGAGACCATCTACCAGATCATGAGTACGCTGCGCGAGGAAGCGGTGGCCGAAAGTGAGCGCCTAGGCACCGAGCGCGGCGTGTACCCGGTCTTTGCGCGGCATCAGGAACAGATTCCCCACCCGCCGCGCCGCAACGTGGCAGTGCTGACGGTGGCCCCGACCGGCACCACTTCCATGCTGATGGGTGTCAGCAGCGGCATCGAGCCGGTGTTCAGCCCTTTTATCTGGCGCAAGATCGGCGCCGAGTACCGCGCCCTGCTGCACCCCCTCTTTGTGGAGATGCTGGGCAGCTACCCGCCCGCCGCCGGCATGGAGAAAGCCGGAGAGTGGGACTGGGACAAGGTGACCGAAGCGGTCAGCGAGAACCACGGCAGTGTGGTGGGCCTCAGCTTTATTCCGGCGGCGTTGCAGCAGGTGTTCGTATGCGCCCACGATATCTCCCCGGTAGACCATGTGCGGATGCAGGGCACCGTGCAACGGGCCTTTGATGACGGCGGGCAGTTCGCCGCCAACAGCCTCTCCAAGACCATCAACCTGCCCAACTCGGCCACCGTTCAGGATGTGCAGGACGCCTACGCCGAGGCTTACCGCACCGGCTGTAAGGGCATCACCGTGTACCGCGACGGTTCGCGGCAGTTCCAGGTGCTGAGCACCTCCAAAAGCAAGGCTGCCGAGGAAACTGCAGCGGCAGAAGAAGAGGCGGCGGGCGGCGCTCCGGCCACGCCCACGGCGGCTGCCCCGGCGGCCGGCAAGCCCGTGTTCCCCCGCCCGGCCCGCCTGAGCGGCGTGACCGATATGGTCAAGCTGACTGACCCCGGCACCGGGCAGCGCCGCTCTTTCCTGGTGACGGTCAACGGCATGGACGGTCACCCGGTCGAGGTGCTGGTCACCTCCGGCCGCGCCGGCGACGAGGCCAACGCCGACTCCGAAGCGCTGGGCCGGGTGGTCAGCATCGCCCTGCAGTACGGTGTGCCGGCCGGCGCCCTGGTCAAGACCCTGCGCGGCATCAACGGTGGCCTGTTCGGCTCCTACAACGGGCGCCTGGTGGGCTCCAAGGCCGACCTGATCGCGGTGGCGCTGGAAACCTTCGGCAAGGACGCGGCGGGCGGGACCGGCCGGCCAGCGGCGCGTGCTGCCGCCCCCGACCCGGCCCCGGCTACCGGCGCACCCAGCCTCAGCGGCGCCAGCGGCCTCGGCAGCGCCAGCAGTCAGCCTGAAGAGGGCCACGGCATCAGCACTGCCGGGCTGGAACAGGACCGCGAACGCTGCCCGATGTGCGAGGAAAAAGCCGTGATCCGTGAGGAAGGCTGTATGAAGTGCCAGGCCTGCGGCTACAGCAAGTGCGGCTGAGCAGTCCGGCCTGAAAGAAAATGACAGAGGGGAGGGGGGCAGGAAGAAAACCCGCCCTTCTGTCCTTTGCCTTTCATCTGCGCCTGTTATGCTGAGGGCAAACGCTGCGTGGGCTCCGGGCTAAGGCCCCGGCAGCCGCCCACTGGGCCCCTGAGGTACTGCCATGAACATCATTCTGACCGTTTTCCTGATCATTTACGCCCTCGTTGCGGTGGGCATCGTCTTTTTTGTGCTGCTGCAAACGCCCAAGCAGGCGGGTCTCTCGCCCAGCATGGCGTCGGGCGGTGACCTGTTTGGCGGCCAGGGGGTCGAAGGCGGCCTGATCCGCACCTCGGCCATCCTGGGTGGCCTGTTTATGCTGCTGGCCCTCCTAATTGACTACATTTCCTGAAGTTTCTGAAACGTTGGTCAGCTGCTTTTCGGCCCCACCATAGCGCATGGCTGGTGGGGGCGTTAATTTAGTTTTAGAAATGTGGAACACTCTCCCCGCCCGCTGCTGCACGGCCTCCTCTGGCTGCCGGCAGGCTGTCTGTACTTATGCAGGCGGCTGCATTAACAGGCGCCGGCGCCTGCAACGGTTGCCTGAACCTGGAATGAACAAACCATGTATGATGGCGGGCGTGTTCCGAACTGGAGGAAAATAATGACCCAACAGGGCGAAGTCCTGCTGGCCGTAAAAGGCCTCAAGACGTATTTCAATACGGACGAAGGTGTCGTCAAGAGCGTGGACGGCGTGACCTTTACTCTGAACAAGGGCGAAACGCTGGCCGTGGTCGGTGAGTCGGGGTCCGGAAAAAGCGTGACCAGTCTCAGCGTGATGCGCCTGATTCCCACCCCTCCCGGTGAGATTGCGGGCGGCGAGATTCTGTTCAATGACCGCGGCACCGTCAAGGACCTGACCAAGGTCTCCGAGGCCGAGATGCGGACCATTCGCGGCAACGAGATCTCCATGATCTTCCAGGAGCCGATGACCTCGCTGAACCCGGTCTATACCGTGGGCGACCAGATTGCCGAAGCGGTGATGCTGCACCAGAACAAGAACGCCAAGGAAGCCCGGCAGGCTGCCATCGATATGCTGAAGTTCGTGGGTATTCCGGCGCCCGAAAAGCGGGTGGACGAGTATCCCCACCAGCTGTCCGGCGGTATGCGTCAGCGCGTGATGATCGCCATGGCGCTCTCGTGCAACCCGGCGCTGCTCATCGCCGACGAGCCCACCACTGCGCTTGACGTGACCATTCAGGCGCAGATTCTGGACCTGATGCGCAAGCTGCAAGAAGAAATCGGCATGTCCATCCTGTTCATCACCCACAACCTGGGCGTGGTGGCAGAAATGGCCGACCGCGTGGTGGTGATGTACGGCGGCCGCGTGGTGGAAGAAGGCGATGTGGTCGAGATTTTCAAGGCTCCGCGCCACCCCTACACCATGGGCCTGCTGAACTCGATTCCCCGCCCGCTGACCGCCGAGGAAGCGGCCAACAAGAAGAAACTGCGCCTGGAAGCGATTCCCGGCAACGTGGTGAACCCGCTGAACCTGCCGCCCGGTTGTGCCTTTGAGCCGCGCTGCAAGTTCGCACTGCCCGCCTGCCGTGAGGCCGTACCCGCGCTGGAAGACACCGGCGGCGGCCACAGCGCCCGCTGCATCCGCTGGCAGGAATTTGAAGCGGTGCAGGAAAAGGGTGAGGAGTACCACACCCTGCACAGCCAGGAGGTGGCCCAGTGACTCGCCTGGAGAACGACGCGCCCCAGACCAGTGCAGCCGTCACCGAAGTAATTCCCGGTGCGGCAGGCAGTGTGACCGTGAGCGGCGACATGGCTGCTCCTGCGTCCTCGGTGGCGCCCGCAGCGCCAGCTGGGGCCATGCAGTCGGTGATGATCGGGACTTCGGTGCAGACCGGCGAGCCGGTGATGGCCGAAGTGCCGGCCTTCGTCCACGAGGGCACGCCCGGCGAAGCGCTGCTGAGTGTGCGCGACCTGCAAAAGCACTTCCCGATCAAGGGCGGCTTTTTCGGGCGCACCGTGGGTTCGGTCAAGGCCGTGGACGGCGTCACCTTTGACCTGTACCGCGGCGAAGTGGTGGGCCTGGTGGGCGAGTCGGGTTCCGGCAAGACCACCGTGGGCCGCACCCTGCTGCGGCTGATCGAACCGACCGGCGGCGACATCGTCTTCAAGGGCAAAGACGTCGTGAAGATGGACAAGCGTGCGCTGCGCGAGGTGCGCCGCGACATGCAGATCATCTTCCAGGATCCTTTTGCCAGCCTGGACCCCCGCATGACGGTCGAGGAAATCATCGGTGAGGCGCTGGATATCCACAAGCTGCACCAGGGCCCCGAGCGCAAGCCGCGCATTGCCGAACTGCTGCAGCGCGTGGGCATTCGCCCCGAGCAGATGGTTCGCTACCCACACGAGTTCTCGGGTGGTCAGCGCCAGCGCATCGGGATTGCCCGCGCCCTGGCGGTGGACCCCGACTTTATCGTGGCCGACGAGCCGGTTTCGGCGCTGGACGTGTCTATTCAGGCACAGGTGGTCAACCTGCTTCAGGATCTGCAGCAGGAACTGGGCCTTACCGTGCTGTTTATCGCGCACGACCTGCTGGTGGTGGAGTACATCTGTGACCGCATCATCGTGATGTACCTGGGCAAGATCATGGAAATTGCCCCCAGCCACCAGCTAAACAACGACCCCCAGCACCCCTACACCGAGGCGCTGCTGTCGGCCGCGCCGGTGCCGGACCCCACCATCAAGCGCCAGCGCATCATTCTGGAAGGCGATATCCCCAGCCCCATCAACCCGCCGAGTGGCTGCGTATTCCGCACCCGCTGCCGCTACGCGATTCCGCAGTGTGCCGAGGTGCTGCCGGCCCTGCGTGAGGTCAAGCCGGGCCAGTTCAAGGCCTGTATCCGCGACGATATTCTCTAAAGCGGCCCTGACGCTGTGGGGGCGGTTCCGGAAGGGGAGAACCTGACCGGGGCCGCCCCCTTTCTGTCTTTCTGCGAGGTGAAACATGAACCCTCTGGCTCTACTGAAGCGCTCGCTGACCAGCGGCTACTTTAATTTCACGTCCAGAAGCGGGCGGCGCGAGTACATCGTCTTTTCCCTGTCGGCCTGGCTGTTTCTGCTCTTGTCGGTTGGCATTGGCGTCCTGCTGCTTCCAGACTTTATCGCAGAAGACGCTCCGCTTACGCTTGCACAGAAGGTCTTCTTGGGACTGTTCACGCTGGTGTTGTTCGGATTGATTCCTCCCACCCTGGCAGTGAACGTACGCCGGCTGCATGATATGGGGCGCGGTGAAGGGCTCTACATCGCTGTGCTGGTGCTTTCCTTTATTCCGCTGCTGGGTGTGCTGATTCAGCTGCTGTTTACCCTCTATCTGGCGGTGGCCCCTGGACAGCCGGTGCCCAACCGCTGGGGCCCGCCCCCGCTGGAGCGCTGAAGCCCCGGCGCTGAAGCTGACGCCTGGCTGAAGCGAAATGAAAGGCCAGGCACTCTGGCCTTCACGGCGCGTTCCCGGCTGGACCTTAGCATCAGAGCATGAATACAAAAACGAACTGGGGCCTGGCCCTGCTGGGCGCTCTGACAGTGGCCGGCCTGGGAACGCTGGCTGGGCGCGGGCTGGAGCTGCCCGGCAGCGTAGCCCAAGCGCAAACCAGCCCAGAGAGCCCGGGTGGGAAGCAGACGGCAGGTGAACAGGGGACAGATGAGCAGACCCGGCCGGCCGCCAGCGAGTTGCGACTGTACGGCACTTTTGCTGAGGTGAGGACGCCCGTTACGGCGGCCGGAAAGAGCCTCAGCTACAGCTGGCCTGAAAACGCCTGGCAGGGGCTGGTGCCCGGCTCGCTGGACCTGGAGGGCCTGCCCTACACCCGCGCCGTTCATGCGCTGGATGCGCCCTGGCTGCAGCGCTATGAGGGCCAGGAAGTGACTCTCTATGAGGAAGGCCGCGCCAGCCGGGTCACGCTGATTCGTGCCCGCGACGGCCTGATCCGGGACCGCCGGGGGCAGTTCCGTCAGGTGCCGCCGCAGGAGCTGGCCGTGCCCGACCAGCCTCCCCTGGGCGGCAAAGGCGTAACCACCTCCACCTTCGACCTGCCCTCGCCCGGCAGCGGCACACTGACCTATCTGACCCGCTCGCTCGGCTGGTCACCGCGTTACACCCTGAATCTGGGCGGCGGCGCAGAGGGTGGCCCAGAGGACAGTGCAGACCCTCGCCCCAGCTCTCAGCGCTGGCCGACCTGCACAACCACAGTGACCTGGCCTATCAGGTGCAGACCACCGAACTGCTGGCAGGTGACGTGGGCCTGACGCCGGAGCCGGGTTCTCCGCTGGCGCGCGCCCAGACCACTGCGGCCACAGCGGAAACCGGCAGGGCCGCTTACGACATTGCCGCGCTGGAGAGCCTGAACAGGATTTACCGCTACGCCCTGCCGGGGCCGTTCGAGTTGCCGGCGGGCAGCACCGTCACCCTGCCCTTTATGACGCCGGCACTGAGCGACTTTGCCGCCTACGCGGGGTTGAACGCCGGGTTCAGTGCCCAGAGTACCCAGGGCGTGCTGAACCGCTCTTACCGCTTCCGGGCCGATCAGCCGCTGCCGGGGGGCACGCTGACCGTGCGCGAGCAGGGCCGCCTGGCCGGCCAGACCCGGCTGTCAGAAACTGCCGCTGGGCAGCCGGTGAACTTCTCGCTGGGCCGTGACCCGGACCTGAGCTACATCCGCAGTGTGGAAAAGGGCGCCGTGGTCCCGGAAGGAAAAGCCAAACGGGTGACCTACCGCGTGACTTACCGCCTGAAAAATGCCCGCTCAGAGCCGGTCCGCGCCGAAATCAACGAGCAGGTGTACGGTGACGCTCGGGTGAGCGGCGACGCTCAGCTGCAGGGCGGCAAGGTCCATCTGACTGCTGGGGTACCGGCCGGCGGCGGGCTGACCCGCAGCTTTACGGTCAGCCTGCGGCAGTAGCTGCAAAGAGCACCTCGGGTGGTCAGAAGCCGGCGGCCCGGCCAAATGACGACGGATGATGGCGGCCTCATCTGCGGCCGCCATCATCCTGCTCTCATGGTGGGTCAGGCGAGAGATGCCAGAGTCGGGATATGAAAAAAATCATGCTGGCTTTATTGGCTGCTCCGCTGCTGCTGGGGGCGGCCCAGGCCGCCGGGTCCCAGGCGGCGAACGCTGCGGCGGCGGACACCCAGAAAACGGATACTCAAGCCACTGAGCCGCAGAGAAGCGGCGCCCGCAGCGCCCCCGCGCAGGCGCCGGCAGAGCGGCAGCCCCTGAACGCCGATCTGCGGCTGTACCAGGATTTTGCCGAGGTGCGCCAGCCGGTGACGCCCCAGGGCGGCTCCCTGACGGTGGTGTGGCCCCAGAGTGCCTGGAGTGGCCTGATCCGCGATTCGCTGGAGCTGGAAGGTCTGCCCTACACCCGCGCCGTGCATGAAACCCAGGCGAGCTGGCTGGAAGGGCTGGAAGGCCGCCAGGTCGTGCTGCACGAACCCGGCCGTGACCCCGAGCGCGTGACCCTGGTACGTGCCCGTGACGTGCTGATCCGGGACGCGCAGGGCCTGTACCGCCGGGTGGATGCCGCGCAGCTGGCCTTTCCGGTGCTGCCGCCTGAAAGCGGTTACGGCGCGCTGCCAGTCAGCACCTTTACCCTAGCGGCTCCGGCTGCCGGCAAAGGCACCCTGAGCTACCTGACCCGTTCGCTCAGCTGGACCCCGCGCTACACCCTGCGTATCATCGGCGGCAAGCCCACGTTAGAAGCCCTGGCGGACGTGACCAACGGCACCGAGCTGAACTATCAGGTGGGCAGCACCGAGCTGCTGGCCGGCGATGTGAACCTGAACCGCGACTACGAGATGTACCGTGCGGTACCGGCTGCCGCCAACTTCGTTGCTGACACACAGAGCACCTCCGCCGGCAAAATCGCTCAGCAGGAAAGCCTCAACGGCATTTACCGCTACGCGCTGACCGAAGCGTTCGCCCTGCCGGCAAACAGCACCGTGACCCTGCCTTTCATGACGCCGGCCGTGAAAGATTTTGAAGCCTACGCGGGCCTCAAGCGCGGCTTTTCCGAGCAGGGTGACCGGGGCGTACTGAACCGCTACTACCGCTTCAAGGCCGACCGTGCCTTGCCCGGCGGCGGCCTGACCGTGCGCGAGGACGGCCGCGTGACCGGACAGACCCGCGTGCAGGAAACGGCGGCGGGGCAGCCGGTGGACTTCGCCCTGGGCCGCGACCCGGACGTGAGCTACCTGCGCTCGGTCCGCACCGTGAGCCGCAGCAGCCGCGCCGCCGTCTTTAAAGTTACTTACGCGCTGGAAAACAGCAAGCGGCAGCCGGTGAAGGTGGAAATCACCGAGACGGTCTATAGCGACCGCGCCGAGGTGAAGGCCGGGGCCGGAACGCAGGGCGAAGGCGTCAGCCGCAGCGGCAATGACGCCCGCCTGGCCCTGACCCTGCCGGCCGGCGGCCGGGCCGAGCGCACCTTTACCGTGACTATCCCGCAGTAAGGCTCGGGCACCTCCCAGCAAGACTGCCGTCCTCCCGGCCCGCACGCCGGGGGATTTTTTCCTCCGGTTTTTGCTGTGTTCCGGCCGGCCAGCGGCGGCCGGGGTGGCATACTGCGGGGCGTATGTCCGATTCGACTCAGCCCACCCCTGTTTCGTCTGATTCTGCCCGGCCCGGTGCCGCTGCTGTCCAACCGGCTGCCTCTCAGCCGCGCCGCCGCGTGCTGCTGCTGGCCGGCGGGCAGTCCGAGGAGCACGAGGTCAGCCTGTCCAGCGCCCGCTCGGTGCTGGCCGCGCTTCCCGCCGACCGCTATGACGTGACTGCGGTGGTCATTTCCAAGCAGGGCCGCTGGCTGCCCCCGGCCGAAACCGCGCAGGCTCTGGGCGCGGGCGTGGCCGAGTCGGGCGGCGCCCCCATGCTGCAGCAGGTGGCCGACGCTGCCGGCTACGACGTGGTGTTTCCGCTGCTGCACGGCCCAATGGGCGAAGACGGCACCGTGCAGGGCCTGCTGACCTTAGCGGGGCTGCCGTTTGTGGGCAGTGGCGTGCTGGGCAGCAGTGTGGGCATGGACAAGATCATGTCCAAGCTGGTGCTGGAAGCGGTGGGGATTCCGCAGGTGGCGTGGCGGCAGGCCAGCCGCGCCGAGTGGCAGCATGACCCGCAGGGCGTGCAGCGCCGCGCCGCCGAGCTGGGCTTTCCGCTGTTCGTCAAGCCGGCCAACATGGGCAGCAGCGTGGGCGTGAGCAAGGTTCATGACGCCGGCGAGCTGGAGGGCGCCCTAACCCTGGCTTTCCAGCACGACCGTCGGGTCATCATCGAAGCGGCCGCCGGCGCCAAGCCCCGCGAGGTGGAAGTGGGCATCCTGGGCAACGATGACCCCATTGCCAGCCCGGTGGGTGAACTGCGCTTCGACACCGACTTTTACGACTACGACACCAAATACACCGGGGGCCGCGCCGAGATGTTGATTCCGGCGCCGCTGCCTGAAGGGGTGCCGGAGCGGATTCAGGCGCTGGCGTTGCAGGCTTACCGCGCGCTGGACTGCGCCGGGCTGAGCCGGGTGGATTTCTTCTATGTGGAGGAAACCGGGGAACTGGTCCTCAACGAGATCAACACCATGCCCGGCTTTACCACCACGTCTATGTACCCTTCGCTGCTGGAGGCGTACGGCCTGAGCTACCCGGAACTGGTGGCCCGCCTGATTGAGCTGGCGCTGGAAAAGCGCTGACCTGCCCCGGAGGGGAGGAGAAGACCAGGGCCGGCCATTGCTGCGCCCTGTGACAGTCCTGCCAGCTTAACTGAGGCCATACTCAGTTATGGCGAGACCCAAGATCATCGAGACCGAGGACCTGGTGGCCGCCGCCCGCAGCGCCTTTCTGGAGCAGGGGGTGGGCGTCAGCACCGCTGAAATTGCGCGGCGGGCCGGGATTTCCGAGGGCACCCTCTTCAGCCGCTTTGCCACCAAAGAAGAGCTGTTCGAGGAAGCCATCGGCCTGAGCCGCTACGGGCGCTGGCGCTCTGAGCTGCTGGCACAGGTGGGGCGGGGCGAGGTGCGCCGTAACCTGGAACGCTGCGCCATGAGTTACCTGCAAGAAGCTCAGGACCTGCTCGACGCCCTGATGCTGGTCTTTTCGCGCGGGCACGCACCCGAGCATAACCCGCTGCTGGCCCGCCTGGGCAATCCGCTGGAGCAGGACACCGGCACCCTGGCCGGCTACCTGCGCGCCGAGCTGGAACTGGGCCGGCTGCGCCCGCTGGATACCGAACTGACTGCCCTGACCATTACCGGGGCCCTCAGTCAGTGGCTGCAGCAGGGGCGAATGCCGGCCTGCGGCGCCCCCCAGCCCGAGCGCGATCCGGGCCGCTTCGTGCGTGGCCTGTTCGACCTGCTGTGGCCCGGAATGGAACCTAAATGAGTCCTGACTTGAAAACCTGGCGTTCAGTCCACAGACTGGACACAGCCGCCCCCCGCCCCTCTTTCCCTGACGCAGGTGCCCTATGAACCGTTTTCGTTTGTCTTCCGTCTTGCTGCTGTCCGCGCTGCTGCCCGCCCTCGGCGGCTGCCGCCCTGCCGAACCCGCCGCCGAGCCGGCACCCCGGGTGGACGTATCTGCTCCCCCGCCCAAGGTGACGGCCCAGCCGGTGCAGGTGCTGGTGGCCGAGCGCGGCGCCCTGCGGGCCGAACGCCGGGTGACTGGCTCTGCCGAAGCCAGCCGCACCAGCAGTGTGGCGGCCCTGACCAGCGGCGCCCTGCTGGGCTACGACGTGGCCGAGGGCCAGAGCGTGGCGGCCGGCGGCGTGGTGGCCCGGCTGGACGACACCGACGCCCGCCAGGCCGTGCAGAACGCCCGCGCCCAGCTGGAACAGGCCCGCATCAGCGAGCAGAGCGCACGGCAAAGCCTCAGCGAGAATGCCGGGGCGCTGGAGGCAGCCGTGACGGCGGCGCAGTCCAGCCTTGACCTGTCGCAGCGGGAACTGCGGCGTGCCGAGGACGCTGGAGATGCCACCCCGGCCGCCCAGCTGGAAGCCGCCCGTGACCGGGTCACCCAGGCCCGCGCCGGGCTGGCCCAGGCTCAGGCGCAGCTGGCCGCCAACCGGGCTGGCACCGGCGGCACCGGCGCCAACCTGGAACTGCTGCGCTCGCAGGTGCAGTCGGCCCAGGCGGCTGTCACCCAGGCCGAAGACCGTCTGGGCCGCGCCCGCGTCACGGCGCCTTTTGCCGGCGTGGTGAGCAAGCAGCTGGTCCAACCAGGCGAATTTGCCGCCCAGGGCAGCCCGGTCTTCCGGCTAGTGGACGCCTCGGCGATCCGGGCGGCGTTCAGCGTGCCTCCGCAGGACGCCGCGCAGCTGTCTCCCGGCACCCGCATGAACCTGGGTTACGGCGGCACCAACTACGTGGCGGTGGTGGAAGGCGGCGAGCGGATTGCCGGCGAGGACCGGCAGGTACCACTGCGCGCCCGCATTCAGGGCGGCCGCGATATTCCGCTGGGGGCCAGCGTGCAGATTCGCTACCGCCTGGAACTGGCAGACGGCGTGCTGGTGCCCAGCCGCGCCATCAATGTCTCGGGTGCCGAGAACTACGTGTATGTGGCTGAAGGCGGCGTGGCCCGCCGGGTGCCGGTCACGGTGCAGGCGGAGAGCGACGGCCGGGTGGCGGTCAGCGGCCTGCCTGACGGTGCCCGGCTGATTTACCCGGTGCCCAGCTCACTGCGGGACGGCTCGAAAGTGCAGGTGCAGCCGGCTGCCAGGGCTGCTGCCGCTTCCGGCACCGCCACCGAAGGAGGAGACTCGTGAGCCAGCCGCAATCCGAATCCGGGGATAAGCCGCAGGCCAGCGCCCCGCTGCCGACCTCCGGCACGCCCGCGCCCGGGTACGACCGTTACGGCCGGCCCGACCCCTTTAAACCCCGCCCCCGGCCGCCTGCCCGACGGCTCGCCCGAACCATTGATTCACCCGGCGGTGCGCTTCAGCGTGCGCAACGTGGTGTTTTCTATCGGGATTTTCGTGGTGGTGGTGCTGCTGGGCCTGATCTCGGCCAGCCGTCTGGGCACCGACCTGCTGCCCAATTTCGAGGTGCCGGTGCTGGCGGTCAGCACCACTTACCCCGGTGCCAGCCCCGAACAGGTCAACCGCGAGGTCAGCACCCGGATCGAGAATGCCATCAGCACCGTGGCGGGCGTGACCGACGTGAACACCACTTCGGTCAGCAGCCAGTCGGCCGTGGTGATCACTTTTCAGGACGGGGTGGATATCGATTCGGCGGCCAACTCGGTGTCGCAGGCGGTCTCGGCCATCCGGGGCGCCCTGCCCGACGGCGCACAGGCTCCGGTGGTGCAGAAGTTCGACCCCAACGCTCAGCCGATTCTGACCCTGGCGCTGCTCTCGGGCGGCGTCGGCCCCGCCGAGGCGGCCCGCTACGCCGAAGACATTCTGGTGCCGCGCCTGCAACGCCTGCCGGGCGTGGCCGACGTGTCGGTGTCGGGTGGCCGCGAGCGGCGGGTGGAAGTGCTGCTGGACCCCGCCCGGATGAACACCTACAGCCTGAGCGCCGCGCAGGTGACCGGCGCCATCGGTGCCTCGGCGCTGGATATGCCGGCCGGCACCCTGGTGCAAGACGGCCAGGAAATCGCCTTTTCCACCCGCAACACGCCCGCCACCCTGCAGGACGTGGGCAACATCCTGGTGGATTCGTCGCGCGGCATTCAGATCAACGACATAGCCGACGTGCGCGACGCCAGCGAGGACGTCAGCAACCTCTCGCGGGTCAACCGGCAGCCGGCGGTGCTGCTGGATATCCGCAAGACCAGCGGCAGCAACTCGGTGGCGGTATCGAGCGCTGTGCGTGACGCCGTATCGGAGCAGGCCGCCGAGTTGCCGGCCGGCTACAGCCTGAGCGTGGCGACCGACACCACCGACATCACCCGTGCCACCGTGAACGATACCCTGCGCGAATTCCTGATTGCGGTGGCGGCGGTGGGCGTGATCGTGCTGCTGTTCCTAGGCCGGCTCAGCACCGTGTTTGCGGTGATTCTGGCGGTGCCTATCTCCATCAGCGCGGCGCCGCTGGTCTACAGCCAGCTGGGCTTTACCTTCAACATCGTCTCGCTGCTGGCGATCATTGTGGCGATCGGGATCGTGGTAGATGACTCTATTGTGGTGGCTGAGAACGTGCAGCGCTACCGCGACCTGGGCTACGGCCGGCTCAAGTCGGTGCTGCTGGGCGGCTCGGAAGTGTTCTCGGCCGTCACGGCGGCCAGCTTCGCGCTGCTCTCGGTGCTGATTCCGCTGAGCCTGATGCCGGGGCTGCTGGGGCAGTTCTTCAGCCAGTTCGGGCTGGGGCTCTCAGCCGCCATCCTGATGAGCTGGCTGGAAAGTCTGCTGTTCTTGACGGTGCGGCTGGCCTACACCCGCGACCGTGAGCCGGTGAGCTGGGCCGGCCTGCCCGGTGTGCTGGCGCAGTTCCCGGCCATGCTGGGCCAGGCGCTGAGCGGCGTGCGGACCGGGCGCGGCCTGCTGGCGCTGCTGCTGGCCGGCGCCGCCACCTGGCTGCTGGCCGACTGGGCGGCGCTGCGGCAAGGCTACCGGCTGGAACCCTGGGGCCTGGCCCTGATCAGCCTGCTGGCCCCGCTGACCCTGGCCGTGTTCCGTTACGTTACGGCCGCTTTGCTGGGCCTGCTGGAAGCCCTGACCGGCACCCTGCACCGCGGCACCGAAGCGGTGGTCTCGGCGCTGGCCCGCGCTTACGCTCGCTCGGTGCGCTGGCTGCTGGACCGGCCCTGGGCAGCGGTGCTGGCCGCCGGGCTGTTCTTGCTGAGTGCCCCGCTGGCGCTGCGCAGCGTGGGCTTCAGCTTTGTGCCGAAAAGTGACTCGGGCCTGCTGACGGTGCAGGTGGAATTGCCGCGCGGCAGTTCGCTGGACGCCACCAACGCCCTGACCGCGCGGGTAGAAGACGCCCTGATCGCCAAGCCGGAAGTCAAGCTGGTGCAGGCCGACGTGGGCTCCGGCGGCCCGCTGGCCGGCGCCCGCTCCAACGAATCGAACATCACCGTGAACCTGTCGCCCAAAGAGGAGCGCCCCGGCGTGCAGGACCTGGTCGAGCGTTACCGCACCGAGCTGGCTCCGCTGGCGGCGGCCGTCCCCGGCGCCGAAGTGCGGGTGTCATCGGTGGAAGCTGGCCCGGCCGGCAGCAGTGACATCAGCCTGGCGCTGGCCGCGCCCAATCAGGCCCTGCTGCGCCAGCGGCACGAGAAGGTCATTCAGCTGCTGCGTGACGACCCCAACGTGGCCAGCGTGACCAGCAGCCTGAGCGACACCCGCCAGGAACGGGTCTTTGTGCCGGACCCGGCCCGTCTGAGCGGCACCGGCCTGACCGCCAACGACGTTGCGGGTGCCCTGCGCACCTACAACGAGGGCAGCGTGGCCGGACAGCTGCGCCAGGGCGACACCGGCGAGGACATCGTGGTGCGGCTGGACCCGGCTCGGGTGCCCACCGAGCAGGCCCTGCTGGGCCAGACCGTTTACGCGCCGGCCCTGCGGGCCAATGTGCCGCTGGCCTCGCTGGGCGAATTCCGGATCGGGGAAGCGCCGGCCACGCTCTCGCGGCTGAACAAGGCCTTTACCGCCACGCTAGATATTGATCTGGTGCCGGGCGGCCCCAATGCCTTCGCTTACGGCAAGCAGCTCACCGACAAGGTGACTGCTGCCGGCCTGCTGACCGACAACGTGACCCTGGGCAACGCCAGTGCGTTCGGCAGCGCGGGCCTCACCCAGGACCTGATTTTCTACGGTCCGGTGCTGGTCGCGCTGGCGGCGCTGCTCACCTATCTGGTGCTGGGCAGCCAGTTCAACTCGTTCCGCTACCCGCTGTACCTGCTGCTGCCGGTGCCCCTGGCGCTGGTGGGCGGGCTTTGGTCGCTGAATATCTTCCGCACCGACCTGGACGTCATCACCATGATCGGGATGGTGATTCTGCTGGGTCTGAGTACCAAGAACTCCATCCTGTATCTGGAATTCGTGACCGAACGCCTGCGCTCGCAGCCGCTGCGGGCCGCCCTGATCGAAGCGGCCGAACTGCGCTTCCGGCCCATCCTGATGACCACCCTGACGGTGCTGGTCATCAGCATCCCGCTGATTCTGGGCCAGGGCGACGGCGCCGAGTTCCGCCGTGGCCTGGGCATCGTGATTCTGGGCGGTATCGTGACCTCCACGCTGCTCACCTTCTATGTGGTGCCCAGCGTGTTCTACTTGGGTGAACGCGGCCGCCAGAATACCCCTCCGGCGCCGGATGAAGCCCTGCCCACGGCAGAACCCGCCCCGGCCCCGCTCTGATTCCGGGGCCCCGCCTCCCCCCCCGGCGGCGGGGCCAGAAAAGTTGGCCTTAAAGTTAGCCTTTCCTTGATGCTGCCAGCGGCGCCTGCACCTGTTCGGTGCGGCGCCGTTACACTGTGGGCATACTGCGTGGGGATCACCTGCCCCTGGCAGCAAACCAAACAAGACCACACAGGGCCGGGCCCGGGTGCCCGCGCCAAGGAGCAGACAGAACACTATGGAATGGAGAAATCTTCCCGGCAGCGGCGGCGGATTCGAGGATAGAGGGGGAGGCGGCGGTGGTGGCGGTGGCCTGGCCATCGGCGGCATCGGCGGCCTGCTCTTGATGCTGGTGGCGGCCTTTTTCGGCATTGACCCGCGCATCGTGGCCAACAGCGGCGTGGTGCAGCAGCAACCGGCCCAGACGCAGACTCAGGCTCAATCCGGCGGGCAGCGCGACGAACTGAGCGATTTTCTCGACAGCATCGCCAAAAGCACCAACCAGGTCTGGGGCGACATCTTCAGCAAGGCGGGCCAGCAGTACACTCAGCCCAAATTCGCACGCTTCATCGGCCGTACCCAGACCGGCTGCGGCACCGGCACCAGCGGCATGGGGCCGTTCTATTGCCCAGTAGACAGCACCGTGTACCTCGACCCCAGCTTCTTCAATGAGATGCAGCAGCAACTGGGCGGCGGCGGCGACTTCGCCTACTCCTACGTGATCGCGCACGAGGTGGGGCACCACGTCCAGAACGAACTGGGCATCGCCGATCAGGTGCAGCGCCAGCAGCAGCGGATGTCCGAAGCCCAGGCCAACCGCCTAAGCGTGCGCACCGAGCTGCAGGCCGACTGCTTTGCCGGTGTGTGGGGCAATCACGTCTCGGACCTGGCCAAGCTGAACCAGGGCGACGTGCGTGAAGCGGTAGACACTGCCTCTGCCATTGGGGACGACACCCTGCAGTCGCGTGGCCGTGGCTACGTGGAGCCGGATTCCTTTACTCACGGCACGTCCGAGCAGCGAGTCAAGTGGTTCATGCAGGGCTTCAAGAGTGGCAGCCCTGACCAGTGCGACACCTTTAACGTGGATTACCGTCAGCTCTGAGCTGCTCTTAAGCAGTCCTGCTCACAACACAAAAAAGCCCCCCGCTTCTTCCCTTGTGAGAGGAAAAGCGGGGGGCTTTTTTATAGGGTTGCAGCTTACGCAGGTTTACATTGCCGGCATTGGGCTGGGGATACCGGGCACCGAGTCAGGCATACCAGGCATCCCGGGGGTGTCGGGGTTGCTGGGGGCATCCGGCGTGGGCAGGCCGGGGGTGTCTGGGTTGGGGTGGTCCTGAACCGGGGTGGGATCGGTGTCCTGTCCGGGCATCCGCTCCGGGCGGGGCGAAGGCACATCGGTAGGTTCGTTGGCGGGGCTGGGGGGACGGTCGTAAGGGCCGGTCGCTTGTTGCAGAGTCATCAGAAAACCTCCATCTGGGAACGGCAAAAGGGGGGGCGTACCTTCAGCATGGCACGCCCCCCGGGCCCAAACGTGACCCGCCGCGCTTGCTCAGCGCTTTCTAAATGAAATGTGCCGCTTTGGCGCCTTGCCTGAGTGGCTGTCCCGTTCTCGCTTCAGTTTTCGGGGTCGTCCAGCACGTAGGCCAGCATCAGGCGGCCGGTCTGTTCCAGCGCCTGGGTGTGGGTCCGCTCATACGAGTGGCTGGCGTCCACGCCGGGGCCGATCAGGGCCACTGGGAAGTCACCACCGGCCCGCCACGCCGCCGTGCCGTCCGAGGCGTAGTAGGGGTAGATGTCCACCCTGAGGTCCACTCCGCTGCGGGCGGCCACCTGCCGCAGCCGGCTGCTCAGGGCGTGGTCGTAGGGGCCGCCGCTGTCGCCCACGCAGAGGGTGCAGTGGTGCTCGGAGCTGGTCTGACCTTCGCCTACAGCGGCCATGTCCACCGCAATCAGCTCGTCCGTGTGCGGCGGAATCCCAGTGGCGGCGCCGTGACCGACTTCCTCGTAAGTGGTCACGTGGAAAGCCACGCTGCGCACAGGCGGCTGCTGCACCAGCACCCGGGTCAGGGCCAGAAACAGCGCCACCGCCGCTTTGTTGTCGATGTGGCGTGACTTGAGGTAGCCCGAGGGCATCAGCCGAGGCCGGGCGTCCAGCGAGACGAAATCGCCCACTTCCACACCCAGCACCCGCGTTTCGCTGGCCGAAGCGGTCACCTCGTCCAGCCGCACTTCCATTACGCTGGCGTCGCGCTTCAGGTCGCGCAGCGCCGGGCCGTGCACGTGGCTGCTCTGCTTGGTGTTGACCACTGTGCCGGTCAGCACCCGGCCCAGCTGGGTGTGCACCTTTACGTCCTCGCCTTCGATGGTGGCCCAGTCGTAGCCGCCCAGCATGCTCAGGGCCAGCCGGCCCGAGGGCTTGATGGCCTTGACCATCGCGCCCAGGGTGTCCACATGCCCGCTGAAAGTGACGTGGCCTTCGCGGCGCCCGGCGATTTCCCAGCTGAGCGAGCCTTTGCGGTTGCGGGCGCTTGGCACGCCCATCGCGGCCAGCTCGGCCTCGATCAATTCCACGGCGGCGGCCGTGTAGCCGGTGGGGCTGGGAGTATCCAGCAGACGGATCAGCACGTCCAGGGTGTAGTCCAGGTCCAGCGCGGGCAGGTCTTGCGATTTAAGGGTATTCATGCGGGCTCCTGTGGGTCGAAAGGGAAAGGGGAGAGTGGAATCAAGGAAAGCTGGCGACCCGCTCCCAGCGGCAGTAGCTCAGGCGCCTTGGTCCAGCGGCAACACGTGCAGGGTCAGGCCGTACTGCGTCGCACTGTCCAGCACGGCGGTCAGTTCGGGGGCGTCCGGCACGGCCAGCACGTCCAGCTCGGTGACGCCCATCGCCTGCAGCTGCGCGGCCAGGGTCTGCCCGCCGATCAGTTCGCCGGAAAAAGGATCACGGCCGGACGCCCGCACCAGCAGGTCGCCGTCCTCGGCGCGGATGTCTGGGTGCAGCACCCAGTCCCGCGAGAAGGTGTCCGGGGTCTGCGGAAACAGCCCGCCGTCCCACTGCACCAGAATGACCGGCAGGCCCTGTTCGCGGGCCTGCTGGAGACGCTGCCTGAAGTGCCGCAGGCGGGGATGATCGCCGGCAGAAGTGTCGAAATGGTGCCGCTGTACCGTCACAAAAAGCGGCAGCCGTGAAACAGAAGTCATGACACTGATGATAATGGTCTGAGAAGGTCTCCGGTAGGAAATCTCTCACCTGCGCCGGGGCCACCCGGGGTCCCGGCTGCTTTCAGCGGTCTTTGCCCTCCGCTGCAGCCGGTGCCTGTGCCTTGATGGTGGCAATGCTGGCGCCGCTGTCCACGTACACGGTCTGCCCGGTCATGCCGGTGCTGAGGTCGCTCAGCAGGAACAGGCCCAGGTTGCCCACTTCCTCGGGGGTGGGGTTGCGGCCCAGGGGAGCCACTTCGGCGGCGCTGCCGTACAGGGTGGCGAATGCGGGAATTGAGCGAGCGGCGATGGTCCGCATCGGCCCGGCGCTGATGGTGTTCACCCGAATCTGGCGCTCGCCCAGTTCCACCGCCAGGTAGCGGGTGGCCGCTTCCAGCGCGGCCTTGGCGGCGCCCATCACGTTGTACTTGGGCACCACCCGCTGCGAAGCCTGGAAGGTGAGGCTCACGATGCTGCCGCCGTCGCGCAGCAGCGGCTCGGCGTGCCGGGCGGCGCTGACCAGGGTATAGGCGCTGACGTTCATGGCAGTGTTCCAGTCCTCGGCGGTGGTGTCCAGAAAGCGGCCTTCCATCGCGGCGCGCGGCGCGAAGCCGATAGCATGCACCAGAAAGTCCAGCTCCCCGAATTCGTCCTTGGCCCGCTGAAACAGCGCCGTCAGGTCTTCTTCGCTGGTGGCGTCACACTGCTGAATCCAGGTGCCGGGGCGGCCAGCGGTCAGCTTTTCCAGCTCGCCCTTGAGGCGCTCGCCCTGGTAGGAGAAGCCGACCTGGCAGCCCGCTTCCAGCAGCCGCTCGGCGATGGCCCAGCCCAGCGAGCGGGCGTTGGCTACGCCCATCACCAGGGCGCGCTTGTCTGACATATCAATGCTAAGACTCATGCAGAAAAGTCTAGAGCATACATTTTTTTGGACCGCATCCAATCTTTTGGCGCCTTTGCCACTTTGCTGGTTATGGCTGCGGGCTCTCCAGAGCTGGGGAGGGATGCAGAATAAAACCGGCGTCAGAGTACCGAGAGACTCCGGGCCGCATACTGCCGGGGTGTCAGGCCTTTCTCCTTCTTTGCCGCTGGCGCCCCTGCCATTGGTGCGCTGCCCCCTGATTGCGCTGCCGCACGGCTTTACCACCCGGCGCGGTGGGCTCTCCGGCGGGCCCTATACGGGGCTGAACCTGGACGACCGGCAGGATGACCCGGCGACCGTGACCGAGAACCGCCGGCTGGCCGCTGCCGCGCTGGGCTACCGCCCGCATGAGGTGGCCCGGCTGGAGCAGGTTCACGGGCTGGACGTGCGGCCGGCCCGGGCCGGCGTGCAGACCGGCGACGCCCTGGTCACCGCTGACCCGGACCTGTTGCTCGCCATCGGCACCGCCGACTGCTACCCCATCCTGCTGGCCGATGAAGAAGCCGGCGTGATCGGCGCTGCGCACGCCGGCTGGCGCGGTACGACTGGGCGCATCGCCGCCCTGACTCTGGCCGCCATGACCCGGCTGGGTGCCCGCCCAGAGCGCACCCGCGCCGCCATCGGCGTGGGTATCTGCGCGGCGCAGTATCCGGTGGGGCAGGAGGTGGCGCAGGCTTTTCAGGCCGCCGGGCTGGGCGAGCACCTCGGTCCCGGGCGTCATCTTGACCTGGGCGCGACCAACCGCCAGATTCTGCTGGAAGCCGGGGTGGCTCCGCAGCACCTGTGGCAGGCCGGCGGGTGCAGCACCGACGCCCAGTTCTATTCTTATCGCCGCGACGCCGGGGTGACTGGGCGAATGTGGGGCATGATTGGCCTGCGTAGCGTGGCTCAGTTCATAGACCCCGCTGCCGGCTCCACTGAGCAGGACTCTTTTGAACAAAGCTATTCCGGACAGACACAGTCACTCTATGAAAGGCTGACCCCATGAGCCTGCTGAAACCGGACGATCTGATTCGTGGCGTGGCTGAAATCACGCCGGAATTTCTGGCGGTGCGTGGCCTGCGGGGTCTGCTGCTGGACCTGGACAATACTCTGGTGCCTTACCACTCCTATGACGATCACCCCGGCTCGGTGCGCTGGGTGCAGGAGATGAGCGGCGCAGGCATCCGGCTGGCCCTGCTCAGCAACGCCACCGCCCGCCGGGCCGAGGAATGGCGCGGCCGTCTGACCCTGGAAGGCGCTGGCATGGCCGGCAAGCCCAACCCGGCCGTTTTTCGCCGGGGCGCACGGAGGCTGGGGCTGCCCCCTCAGCAGGTGGGCATGGTGGGTGATCAGCTGTTTACCGACGTGCTGGGCGGCAATCTGGCCGGCCTCCACACCATTTTGGTCCATCCGCTGATTGACAATGCCCTGCCGCACACCCGCTTTGCCCGGATGCTGGAACGCTGGGTGCTGGCCCGCCACGGCCATGACTGGGGCCCACAGGTCTGGCAGCTGGTGGAGGAAAGCAGTGAGGGGAAGCACGGCACGCTGAATCACGCCTTACAGGAACCACCGCAGGCCGCCGCAGGCGCGCCCGCTGAACGCCGCGCTCCGGCCGGGCGCGGGCAGGAGGACATATGACACTCTCTATTGCAGACCGTAAACTGGGCGCTGTCCTGCTGGACGGCGGCTATATCAGTGACGACGACTTACAGCGCATGCTGGTGCGCCACGCCGAGGTCGGCGGGCGCTTGGCCGACGTGATGATTGATTCGGGCGTGGTGGGCGAAAAGCGTCTGGCCCATGCCATCGAGACCAGCCTGGGCATTCCGGTGGTGGACCTGATGACGGTTGAGCCTGAGCCGGAAGCGTTGGCCGCCTTGCCGGGCCAGCAGGCTCAGAACGCCGGCGCGCTGCCGTTCGCGCTGGAAGGGGACCTGCTCAAAGTCGCCATGATCGATCCTCTCTCGACCATCACGGTCGAGGTGCTGGAAGACGAGACCGGCTACGACATCGAGCCGTATCAGGCCATGCGGTCCGCGCTCAATTGGCGAATTGCCCTGCACTACCCCGAGCTGGGGCTGGAGCCGCAGCGCCCTGATCAGGCGCCGGCCGGCCAGGAACGGCTGGGCGATTATCTGGTGCGCAGCGCCCTGATCACGCCTCAGCAGCTGGAAAATGGCCTGAAGTTTCAGGAGCGGACCGGCGAGCCGCTGGGGCAAGTGCTGGTGGGACAGGGCGCCCTGAGCGAGGAACAGCTTTACCGCTCGCTGGCCGATCAGCACGGGCTGGAGTTCCTGGCTGATCTCAGCGGTATGACGGTGCCGGAACGGGTGCTGGACGTACTCTCGCGTTCCGACGCGGTGCGTTATGGTGCCCTGCCGCTCAGCCAGCAGCCGGAAGGGTACGAAATCGTCACCTACGACCCGCGGCACCTGGAGCAGGTTCAGGCGCTGGTCGGGTCGCCGGTGCGGTTCCTGATGAGCCTGCCTGGTCAGGTAGAAAAAGCCATCGAGAACTTTTACCCGGCTCCGGCCCCAGCTCCCTTCCGCGACGAGATGCAGTCGATCTATGCCCAGAGCGCCGGGCAGGCCAAGTCGCTGTCCGATGTGATCATGGAAATGGGCTTTGCCGACTCTGGCGATATCGAAGCGGCCATGCAGCAGCAGCAGCAGGGCGGCGGCCGGCTGGAAGATACCCTGGTGCAAAGCGGCAAGCTGAGCCCCGAGATGCTGGCGCAGTCGCTGGCGACCCAGCTGGGCTACGAATTTATTGACCCGGCCCGGAACCCCCCCGACAGCGGGGTCTCGATGATGGTGCCGGAAGCCACCGCCCGGCGCTATACCGTGGCGCCGGTGCGGCTGGAAGGCGAAGCATTGGTGGTCGCCATGAAAGATCCCCGCAACGTCTTTGCGCTGGATGACCTACGGCTGATCACCGGCCGCGAGATCACCCCCGCCGTGATGGTGGAAAAGGAAATCACCCGCCTGATCGAGAAATACTTCGGTTCCAAGGACATGGCCGAGCTGAACCAGCGCCTGCTGGAAGAAAGCCGCGAGCGCCAGAAGTTGCAGGAATCGTCACAGGAAGTGGATACCGCCCTGGACGACAATGCAGTGGTCCGCACGGTGGAAAACCTGATCCGGGAAGCGGTCTTGCAGGACGTCAGCGACATTCACATCGAACCCACCGAAACCGAGGTGCTGGTGCGCTACCGCATTGACGGTGCGCTGCGCCAGCACGCCGCACTGCCCAAAGGCTCGGCGCAGGCGCTGCTGGCCCGCATCAAGATCATGGGCGGGCTGGACATCGCCGAGCGGCGGGTGCCGCAGGACGGCCGCGTGCGCTTCCGTAAGGGCGCCATCGACATTGACCTGCGTCTGTCCACCCTGCCTACCGTTTACGGCGAGAAAGCCGTAATGCGTCTGCTGCAGAAAGCCGAAAACATCCCCGAAGTGGAGCAACTGGGCTTTTCCGACCACAATTTCCGCCGCTATATGGAAGTGATCGACAAGCCCAACGGCATCTTTCTGGTCACTGGCCCGACCGGCTCGGGCAAGTCGTTCACCAGTTTCTCCACGCTCAAGCGCATCGCCAAGCCGGAGAAGAACACCACCACCATCGAGGACCCGGTGGAATACGAGATTCCTGGCATCATGCAGAGCCAGGTGAACAACGCCGCCGGCATGACCTTCGCCCGGGCGCTGCGGGCGTTCCTGCGCCAGGACCCCGACATCATCTTCGTGGGGGAAATCCGTGACGGCGAAACGGCCAAGATCGCCACCGAAGCGGCGCTGACCGGGCACCTGGTGCTGGCGACCCTGCACACCAACGACGCCGCCGGCGCCATCGTGCGCCTGGAAGAAATGGGCGTGGAGCTGTTTAACATCGGCGCCGCCGTGATCGGGGTGCTGGCCCAGCGACTGGTGCGGCGGGTGTGCAAGGACTGCGCCCAGCCCACCACCGCCGACCCGGAAGTGCTGCGCCGGCTGGGCCTCAGCGAAGCGGATATTCAGGGCGCCCAGCTGATGAAAGGGGCCGGCTGCCCCCGCTGCGGCGGCACCGGCTACAAGGGCCGCACCGGCATTCACGAGCTGATGGTCATCGACGACACCATCCGCCGCGCCATCAATGCCGGCAAGACCGCCACCGACATCAAAGACATCGCCATTGACGAAGGGGAGATGTGGACCCTGCGCACAGACGGTATTCACAAGGCGCTGCAGGGCATCACCACCCTGGAAGAAGTGCTGGCAGTGACCAGCAACTGACGCCTGACTGGTCCTTTCCGTATTTCTTTGATTCCCCGCTCACAAGGAGACTGCTGCCATGACCCAGATTGCCCCTGACATTACTGACATCCTGAAATACGCCGCCGAGAGCGACGCGTCCGACGTGATTCTGACTGTAGGTCTGCCTCCGCAGTTCAAACTGCAGGGCCGCTATGAATCCAAGGACGAAGACGCCGTGCTCAAGCCGGTGGATACCCGCCGGCTGATGTATTCGATGATGAACGAAAAACAGCAGCGCACCTTTGAAGAGCGCCGCGAGCTGGACTTCTCGTTTGCGCTGGGTGACAAGGCCCGCTTCCGTGTGAACGCCTTTATGCAGCGCGGCAATGTGGGCGGCGTGATGCGTCTGATTCCTACCAAGGTTCGCTCGGTGCAGGAGATGGGGCTGCCGCAGAACGTCATCGACATCGCCAATGCGCCGCGCGGGTTGGTGCTGGTGACCGGCCCGACCGGCTCGGGGAAGAGCACTACCCTGGCCGCCATGATCGACCACATCAACGCCACCAAGCGCTTGCATATCGTGACCATCGAAGACCCGATCGAATTTATGCACGAGCACAAGCAGAGCATCATCAACCAGCGCGAGGTGCATGCCGACACCATGAGTTTCGAGAATGCTCTGCGCGCCTCGCTGCGTCAGGCCCCCGACGTGATTCTGGTGGGCGAAATGCGCGACTACGAAACCATCAAAGCCGCCGTGACCGCCGCCGAAACCGGGCACCTGGTGATGGGCACCCTGCACACCAACTCGGCGCCCGAGTCGATTGACCGCATCGTGGACGTGTTTCCCGAAGAGCAGCAGGAACAGATCCGGGTGCAGCTGGCCAACAACCTGGTGGCCATCATGACCCAGCAGTTGCTGCCGCGCGCCGACGGCAACGGCCGGGTGCTGGCCTATGAACTGCTGATTGCCAACCCGGCCATCCGCGCCTTGATCCGCGAGGGCAAGACCTACCAGATCGTCAGCTCGATGCAGACCGGCACCCGTGAGGGCATGGTCACCATGGACGCTTTCTTGGCACAGCTGTACCACCGCCGAGTGATCTCTTACGACGCCGGGCTGGAGCGGGCGGTCGACAGCAAGGAGTTTGCCCGGCTGGCTTCCGACAAGAGCGGCGACCTTGGCGGCAACATTCCGGCCGCCGGTTATGGCACCGCAGGCGGCGGCGCGGCAGCCGCACAGTCGGGCTATGGGCGGGGCAGCGCTGCGGGGGGTCCCGCTGGCGACCCCGGCAAGACCTACGGCCGCGGCTGAGACCCTGAGCGTTTAAGCGAAATAGAGTAAAACCCCGCCCCGAGAACGCATCTCTAGGGGCGGGGTTTTATTACTGACGATCAGGCTCAGGCGCCACTCAGGCGCCAGGTTGGGGGCGCTCGGGCTTGGGTGCGCTGACCGGGTCGGGGGTCAGGTCATCATTCTGCTCAGGCTTGGACAGCAGCAGCAGGCTCAGCACTTCACTGACCTTCTCGACCGAATGGACCTTCAGGTCGCCACGAATGCTTTCCGGCACGTCCTGCAGGTTGGGTTCGTTGTCTTTGGGGAAGATGACTTCGCGGATTCCGCCCTGGTGCGCGGCCAGCAGCTTTTCCTTCAGGCCGCCGATCGGCAGTACCCGGCCGCGCAGGCTGATTTCGCCGGTCATGGCCACGTCCATCCGCACCGGGCGTCCGGTCACGGCACTGATGATGGCGGTCGCGATGGTGATGCCGGCGCTGGGGCCGTCCTTGGGGGTGGCGCCGTCCGGGAAGTGGACGTGCAGGTCCATGTTCTTGTGGAAGTCGGGGTCAGCGCCGTATTCGGCGGCGTGGGCGCGCAGATAGGCAATGGCAGCAGCCACGCTTTCCTTCATCACGTCACCCAGCGAGCCGGTCATGTTGACCTTGCCGCTGCCCGGAGTGGCCAGCGCTTCGACCAGCAGCATGGTACCGCCCACGCTGGTCCAGGCCAGGCCCTGCGCCACGCCCACCTGGGGTTCCTTTTCCATCTTTTCGGGGTGGTGCAGCGCCACACCCAGGTAGTCGGGAATCTGCGGCGCGTCGATCACTCGCACGCCTTCCCAGGGGTGTTCCAGCAGCTCGCGGGCGGCCTTACGGGCCAGCTTGCTGATCTGGCGGTCCAGGTTCCGCACGCCGCTTTCGGCGGTGTATTCCTCCACCATGCGGTTCAGCGCGGCGTCGGTGATTTCCAGCCGGCCTTCGAGGCCGTGCGCCTTGATCTGCCGCGGCACCCGGTAGCGCTTGGCGATTTCCACCTTTTCCTGCTGGGTGTAGCCGGGAATCTGAATGACTTCCATGCGGTCCAGCAGCGGCCGGGGAATGGTCTGCAGGCTGTTGGCGGTGGTGATAAACATCACCTGCGAGAGGTCGTAGGGCACTTCCAGGTAGTGGTCCTGGAAAGTGTGATTCTGCTCGGGGTCCAGCACTTCCAGCATGGCGCTGGAAGGGTCACCGCGCCAGTCGCTGGACATCTTGTCGATTTCGTCCAGCAGGACGACGGGGTTCACCACACCGGCCTGCTTCATGCCCTGAATGATGCGGCCCGGCATCGAGCCGATGTAGGTGCGGCGGTGGCCGCGCACTTCGGCCTCGTCACGCATGCCGCCCAGTGCCATCCGCACGAACTTGCGGTTGAGGCTGCGGGCAATACTCTTGCCCAGCGAGGTCTTACCAACCCCGGGAGGGCCGACCAGGCACAGAATTGGGGCGCGCAGCTCGGCATCGTCGGTGCGTTCCTCGGCGGTACGTTCCTGGCGCTGCTCCTCGGTTTCGCCTTCCTTGTGGGTCAGCTGCCGCACGGCCAGGAATTCCAGAATGCGGTCTTTCACGTCGCCCAGGGCGTAGTGATCGGCATTCAGGATGTCCTCGGTGCGCGAGATGTCCAGGATTTCCTCGTCGCGCTGGCTCCAGGGCAGGTCCAGCAGCCATTCCACGTAGTTGCGGACCACGGTGCTTTCGGGGCTGCCTCCAGGCGTGCGTTCCAGGCGCTGAATTTCCTTGAGGGCCTTGTCCTTGACGCTCTGGGGCATACCGGCTGCTTCCAGCCGTTCCTTGAGCGCTTCGGCCTCGGCAGGGCCGTCTTCGCCGCCACCCAGCTCCTGACCGATGGCCTTCATCTGTTCGCGCAGGTAGTATTCGCGCTGGTTGGCGTCCATCTGCTCCTTGATGCGCCCAGCGATCTTCTTGTCGAGATTGAAGCGTTCCAGGTCACGGGTCAGGAAGCCCAGCACTTTTTCCAGGCGGGGGCGCAGTTCGGGCTCGGCCAACACAGCCTGCTTGTCTTCCACTTCCCAGGTGGCGTGATGGGTCACGCTATCGGCCAGCAGGCCGGCGTCGCTGAGGGCCTTCAGGTTTTCCAGCTGGTAGTTGTCCAGGCGCAGGCTCTTATTCTGGCGCTGGTATTCCTCAAAGCTGGACTTGATTTCGCTGACCAGTACGTCCAGCACCCGGGCCGCTTCGGCGTCGGGGGTGGCAATCTGGAAGGTTTCGGCCCGCACCCGCATGTAGGTGCTGGGCACTTCGTCCAGCACCCGGGCGCGCTCCTGCGCTTCAACCAGCACCTGATAGGTGTTGTCGGGCATCCGCACCACCTGCTTGACCACGCCCAGCACGCCAGTATCGAATAGCTCGGCGGCGGTGGGGTCGTCGGTGCGGGCTTCGCGCTGGGTCAGCAGCAGCACGCGGCGGTCGGCGGCCTGCGCTTCGTCCACGGCACGCTTGGACTTGGGCCGACCCACGTCCACATTCATGGTCATGCCCGGTATCAGGACGATATTTCTTAGTGCAACTACGGGAAGTTCCCAGATCATTCGGTGCTCCTTTGCGGAGAAGGTGGTAAAGGGAGAGATTCGGGGGCAGCCGGTATAGCGCGGCACCCCACTCTGCTAGACAAGCAGTCTAGAAGCTGGGGTGCGGGAACGCTGTAATGTGCGTTGCGATCTTACAGAAGATTAAGCAGACTTCTTGAGTCCCTTAGACTCAAGCAGGCGCATCGGATGATCGATGTGTTCCGGCTCGAACTTCAGGTCCTTGAGGCCCTCAAGCGGCAGCTCGAACAGCAGATCGGTCATGGCTTTTTCCAGCACTGCGCGCAGGCCACGGGCACCGGTCTTGCGCTCGCGGGCCCGCTTGGCGACTTCCTGCAGAGCTTCTTCGGTAAAGGTCAGATCCACGCCCTGAAAGCCGAACAGCGCCTGGTACTGCCGGATAATGGCACCTTGCGGCTCGGTGAGAATCCGCACCAGGGCGTCTTCGTCGAGGTCCTGCAGCTGCACCACCAGCGGCAACCGGCCCACGAACTCGGGAATCAGGCCGAATTTGACCAGATCCTCAGGCATAAAGCGCACTTCTTCGTGCTCTTCACCCTTGGCCTCGGCGCCAAAGCCCACGCTGCGCACGTTGGTGCGGCTGCGGGCAATGTCTTCCATGCCGTCGAACGCACCGCCCACGATAAACAGGATGTTGCGGGTGTCGACCTGCACCAGTTCCTGCTGAGGGTGCTTGCGGCCGCCCTGCGGCGGCACCTGCGCGGTGGTACCTTCGATGATCTTCAGCAGGGCCTGCTGCACGCCTTCGCCCGAGACGTCACGGGTGATGGAGGTGCCTTCGGACTTGCGGGCGATCTTGTCGATTTCGTCCACGTAGATGATGCCGCGCTCGGCCGCCTGCGGGTCGTAGTCGGCCGACTGCAGCAGGCGCACGATCACGTTTTCCACGTCATCGCCCACGTAGCCGGCTTCGGTCAGGGTGGTGGCGTCAGCAATAGCAAACGGCACTTCCAGCATCTCGGCCAGGCTCTGGGCCAGCAGGGTCTTGCCGGTGCCGGTCGGGCCGATCAGGAGGATGTTGCTCTTTTGCAGGCCGGCGTCGGGGTGCGACAGGCGCTGGTAGTGGTTCACCACGGCCACGGCCAGGGCTTTTTTGGCCTCGTCCTGACCGATCACGAATTCGTCGAGGTAGGCCTTGATTTCCTTGGGGCTGGGCAGTTCGGCCAGGTCGAACTCGGCGCCGGACTTTTTCATGCTCTGGCGCACCAGTTCCGAGGCGCGCTCGGCGCATTCGTTGCAGATAAAGGCGGTACGCCCGGGCGCTTCGATCAGCTGGGCGATCTGGGGGTGCTGCCGTCCACAAAACGAGCAGCGGTCACCGGTGACAGGTTTGGTCATGCGTTCTCCGTATCGTTGGTGCGTTCGATGACCTGATCAATCAGGCCGTATTCCTGGGCTTCGGCGGGCGACATGAAGTAGTCGCGCTCCATATCGCGCAGCAGTTTGTCGTGCGGCAGGTCGGTGTGCTTGTGGTAGATGCCCACCAGCTGATCGCGCAGGTTCAGCACTTCCTTGGCCTGCACTTCCAGGTCGGGGGTGTTGCCGCGGAAGCCGGCGCTGCCCTGGTGAATCATGATGCGGCTGTTGGGCAACGCCATGCGCTTGCCCTTGTCGCCGGCCATTAGGAGCACGCTGCCCATGCTCATGGCCATGCCCACGCAGATGGTGCTGATAGGAGCGCGCACATACTGCATGGTGTCGTAAATGGCGAGGCCCGCGTACACTTCACCGCCGGGGCAGTTGATGTACATCTGGATTTCCTGCTCGGGGTTCTGCGAGTCGAGCAGCAGCAGCTGCGCCACGATGGAGTTGGCCATCTGTGATTCCACCGGAGTGCCGACGAAGATGATGCGGTCCTTGAGCAGGCGCGAGTAGATGTCGTATGTCCGCTCGCCGCGCCCGGTCTGTTCAATCACGTAGGGGATGACACTCATACCCTCCAGTATCGCACGCACACTGCAGATAAAGGGAGGCAAAACAGACGTTAGGACAGCAGCTGACGAATTGATGAATATGGTCTCCCGGCTGCCCGGCCGGAGTGCGGCCGCCCCAGCAAAGCGCCGCGGAAAAGCCAAGCACCGGTTTTTCCGGTGCCGCTTTCCCACGGCGTCTAGATGTTTTTCATGCCGGCTGGCCGGGCGCTTCAATCCACGATCAGCGGAATCAGCACCGGATTGCGGCCGGTGGCCTTGCGCACGAAGCGGCGCACCTGCCCGTACATATCGTCGCGGACATCTTCAAGCCGGCGCTTGCTGCGCAGGCCCTCGGTCACGGCTTCCAGGGCCACCCGCTGGATTTCGGCGTCCAGCTCGGGGTTGGCCCGGGCAAACCCGCGCGAGACGACTTCTACATGCGGGGTGGGGTGCAGCACGGCCGTCAGCACCATGATGCCGTCCTGGCTCATGGCGCTGCGGTTCACCAGGATGTCGTCGCCGATGTCGCCCACGCCCAGGCCGTCCACATACACGGCGCCGGCCGGCACCGTGCCGGTCACCTTGAACTCGTTTTCTTCCAGGTGAACGATGTCGCCGTTGCGGGCAATCAGGGTGCGCTGCGGGGGCTGCGGCAGAGTCTGGGCCAGCCGGGCGTGGTTGATCTGGTGGCGCGGTTCGCCGTGCCAGGGCAGGAAGTACTTGGGCCGCACCAGATTCAGCACTTCGGCCAGCTCCTCGCGGCTGCCGTGGCCCGAGGCGTGGACCTTGTAGGTAGGCGGGTAATACACGTCGGTGCCGATCTCGTAGAGGTGGTTGATCACCAGATTGACCGCTTCCTCGTTGCCGGGAATCGGGTTGCTGGACAGAATCACCGAGTCGCCGCGCTTGAGGGCGATCTTGGCGTGGTTGCCGAAGGCCAGGCGGCTCAGCACGCTCATCGGCTGGCCCTGCGAGCCGGTGCAGAGAAACAGCACCTGCGAGTCCTGCAGACCCGCCACCTGATCCGAGGTCAGGAACGGCTCGGGCGCTTTCATAAAGCCCAGTTCCTGCGCCACCTGGGTGTATTTCAGCATCGAGCGGCCCTCGATGACCACCCGGCGGCCCTGGCGGTGGGCGATGTCCAGAATGTTCTGCAGCCGCAGCACCTGCGAGGCGAAGGTGGTCAGGAACACCCGGCCACGGCAGCCGGCAATCACTTCTTCGAGGTTGCGGGCAATCTCGGTTTCGGTGGGGGTGCGGCCCGGGCGCTCGGCGTTGGTAGAGTCGCTCAGCAGCAGCAGCACGCCCTCGTCACCGGCCTGCTTGAGCCTGGCGAGGTCACTCAGCTTGCCGTCACCGGGTTCCTCGTCCAGCTTGAAGTCGCCGGTATGCACCACCTGACCGACCGGCGTCTTGAGCACGTAGCCGGTGTTGTCGGGGATGGAGTGGGTCATCCGGAAGACGTCCATCTGGAAGTGCTGGCCGAAGTGCAGCCGGTCGCCGGCTTCCACCTCGCGGAAATCGACGTCACTGTCCTTGATGCCGAACTCGCGGAACTTCTCGCGGACCAGGCCCAGCGTCAGGGCGCCGCCGTAAATCGGCACCTTGGGCAGCCGGGGAACCAGATAGGGCAGACCGCCGATGTGGTCCTCGTGGCCGTGTGTCAGGTACCACCCTTTGATCAGGCCGGCGTTCTGCAGCAGATAGTCCATCCGGGGAATAATCAGGTCAATGCCCGGTTGGCTGGCGTCGGGAAAAGCCAGGCCGCCGTCTACCAGCAGGATTTCGTCTTCGTAGCGGTAAGCGGTGATGTTCTTGCCGATTTCACCCATGCCGCCCAGGGGGATGACCTGGAGGTGCGGGGCGGGCGTATCGCCGGTGTTGTTTTGGTTCATGGGGCTCCTTGGGGCCTGCCCAGGTACGGGCAGCGGCTGGACTCTCCCGCGTTCAGGGTGTGTCCAGTGGGGGATAGGGATTCGTTTCCAGCTTCCCCTCTGCCGGGGGCCGCACAGTGCCGGAAAGCAGAGAGCAGGAAAGAAAGAGGGCGAAAAGAGACGGTGGAAGGCGGAGTGAGGCCGGCCAGCCAGCTCGGGCGAAACACGGAAAAAACCGGAACACCAGTCCGGGAAGCCAGGCACTGCCGCAGTAGCCTTACGCTACCACAGCCGCCGCCCCCACTTCCGGGCAGTTTCTGGGGCGGAAAAGCGGCGCGGCTGTCTTTGCCGCCCACAGGCAGCGGCCGCTTCATCCCCCTTAAGGAAGCGTTATGATGAGGGGTAATGAGCGAACATCACATCTTGATCATCGAGGACGATCTGGACATCGCCAACGTCCTGAAGCTGGACCTGACCGATGCTGGATGCCAGGTGGACCACGCCGACGTGGCGATGACCGGCCTGATCAAGGCCCGCGAAGACAACCCGGATCTGATCATCCTGGACCTGGGCCTGCCCGACTTCGACGGCGGCGACGTGGTGCAGCGCCTGCGCAAGAACAGCGCCGTGCCGATCATCGTGCTGACTGCCCGCGACACCGTGGATGAAAAGGTGCGCCTGCTGGGCCTGGGGGCCGATGACTACATCATCAAGCCTTTTCACCCCGACGAGCTGCTGGCCCGGGTCAAAGTGCAGCTGCGCCAGCGCGTCACCGAAAGCCTGACGATGGGTGACCTGACCCTGGACCCCCAGAAGCGCCTGGCGACCTACAAGGGCGAGGAACTGCGGCTGAGCCCCAAGGAATTCGACATTCTCAGCCTGCTGATTCGCCAGCCGGGCCGGGTGTACTCGCGCGCCGAGATCGGCCAGGAAATCTGGCAGGGCCGCCTGCCCGAAGGCAGTAACGTGGTGGATGTCCACATGGCCAACCTGCGTGCCAAGCTGCGCGACCTGGACGGCTACGGCCTGCTGCGCACCGTGCGCGGCGTGGGTTATGCCCTGCGCGGCTGAGCACTGTCTGATAACAAAAAAGCCCCGGCCATCTGCCAGGGCTTTTTTGCATCTGTGGGTGATCTGACCCTGGACGCTGGCCGCAGCGGGCAGCCCGGCAGAGGTTACAGACAGCCGGCTCCGGCTGCCAGGACCGGTTGCGCCAGTGCCGCTTCCTGAAGCGCCCGCACCACGGCGTTGGTCAGACTTTCCAAGGTCGGTTGCTCGGCCAGCACCAGCCGGGAGAAACCGGCCGCACGGGCAGCCTGTTCGGTCTGGGGCCCGATCACGGCGGCCGTGAAATTGGTGCCGGCCACCTGCGCCAGAGCGCGGACACCGGCCGCTGAGGCCAGGGTCACCACCTGCGCCTCTTGCAGCTGGGCCTGCTGCGCTGCCGTCAGTCGCGCCGGTGCCGTGCGGTAGGTTTCGAGCGGCAGGTAGTCGAGCCCGCGCTCGGCGAGGCCCTGCTCCAGTACCGGGTCGGCATGCTGCGAGGTGGCGTGCAGCACGGTCTCGCCCGGCTCGGCCGGCAGTTCGGCAGCCAAAAAGCGTGAGCCGGAGCGGGTGGGCACCAGGTTGGGCGCCAGGCCAAACTCCCGCAGGGCCTGAGCAGTGCCGCTGCCCACCGCGGCCAGCTGCGCACCGGCCAGCAGCCGCAGGTCACGGCCAGCGGCCAGCAGGGTCTGGACCAGCGCACGCACCGCGTACTCGCTGCTGAACAGCAGCCAGCCGCTGAAACCGCTCAGCGCGCCGACCACCGTGCGTGGGCTGGAAGCCGGCTGAAAATTGAGCAGTGGAATCTCGCTGACCTGGGCTCCCTGGGCGCGCAGGAGCGCCGCCAGCTCACTGGCCGCCTGCACCCGGGTGCGGGTGACGGCCACCCGGGCACCTTGCAGGGGCAAAGATCGCGTGCCGGCCTCATCCGGGTGAAACCAGTCCAGTCGGCGGTGCAGCGCTGCTGGCTCGCCCACCACCGTCACGGCAGGGGCGCTCAGCCCGGCGGCCCGCACCCGCTCTGGCAGGTCGGCCAGCGTGCCCAGTACTGTGCGCTGCTGCGGCGTGCTGGCCCACTGGATGCAGGCGGCCGGCGTCTGCGGGCTGCGCCCGGCCGCGATCAGGTCACCTGTAATCTGCTGAAGGTGCCGCAGGCCCATCAGGAACACCAGGGTATCGACCCCGCCCAGCTCGGCATAAGAGGCTGGGCCATGCCGGTCGGTGCCGGTCAGCACGGCAAAGCTACGGCCCGCGCCCCGGTGCGTAACCGGAATCCCGGCGTAGGCGGCGGCCGCCAGCGCGCTGCTGACACCCGGCACGATTTCAAACGGCACTCCGGCCGCCTGGCAGGCCAGCGCTTCCTCGCTGCCGCGCCCGAACACGAAGGGATCGCCGCCCTTGAGCCGCACCACCCGCTGGCCGCCGCCCTGCCGGGCTTTGCTGACCAACAGGGCGTTGATGTCGTCCTGTGACCAAGACTGCTGGAAGCCGCGCTTGCCCACCTCCACGGTTTCGGCCTGTGGGCAGAGTGCTAGCAGGGCCGGGCTGACCAGGGCGTCGACCAGCACCACGTCGGCCTGTTCCAGCCGGGTGCGGGCCCGCAGGGTCAGCAGACCAGGGTCGCCGGGGCCGGCCCCGACCAGCGAGACGAACGGTTCAGACATGGGGAGCCTCCTGGGGCAGGGTGCCGGGCTTATCGGGCAGATCAGGCACAGGCACATCCAGCTGCCCACGCACTGCCGAGACCAGCAGAGTACAGGCTTCGGGGCAGGGAAGGGCCGGGCCGCCATTCAGAAAGGGAGGCTGCAGGACCTCCTGCGCCCAGAGAGCTGTTCGCAGGCAGCGCCCACAGACCTCCTCCCGCGCCCGGGCCAGTTGCTGGGGCGTGGCCTGGCCCACCCGCCGGTAAATCCCGCTTTGCCGCGCTGCTGTCTCGGCCCAGGGGATGACCAGCAGCTCGGCGTCCAGCCAGGCGGAAGCTTCTTCCAGCACGCCGGGATATACCGCGTGCAGGGCGGTTCGCAGGTCGGGCCCGGCCACGTGTGTCTGCCAGCCGCGCCGTAGGCCGCGCAGCGTGCGGATAGGGCGGTGTTCGCCTGCGGCAGTGCGGCCGGTAAAGGCGCTCAGGTCTTCTGGTGGGACGGCAGTCAGACTCCTCGGCTGGCTGTCCTGGTCAGCCCTGGTCCGGTCAGCCCAGTGGCGCAGCTCGAACGCGCCGCCCGGCTGGAGAGTAATACTCAGTTCGCCCACGCGCAGTTCACCTGCGCCCGTCTGCTCGGTCACGGTGGCCAGCCGCCGGCCGGCCCGCTGCCAGGCGGGGTGCTCCGGTGCCGGGTCGCTGCCGGCCAGACTGGCGTGGGCAAGTTCCAGGATTACCGCCGTCACGGCCGGATGGGTGCCGACCGGCCGGGCATAAAATACCTGGCGCGGCCCGCTTTCCGTCTCTATCCGGCTCTGCGGCCCCGTCAGGCCCAGGTCGGCCGGGATGGTTTCCTGGGTGTGCCAGCCTTCCGAGGCGAAGAAGGGAACCAGAATCACTTCGGGGGCCTGGGTCAGCGTGGGCCAGTCCTGCACCCGTGGCTCCTGGTCAAGGTACAGCGCGGCGACTTCGGCAAACTGCCCACGGCCGCGCAGCGCCCCGGCGGCCGCTTCGATGGCGGCGGCGCTGCGTTTATCGCGGCCGGTGCCGTGGCCCAGTACCACCAGCGCGGTGCGGGCCGGGTCCCAGTCGCCACGCACTTCCCGCGCCCGCGCCAGGAGAACTTCCGGCATGCCCGGCTGCACCCCGTAAGGCCGCAGGTAACGAATTCGCCGCCCGCCCTGTTCGGTCAGGCTGACCGGCTGCGCGGGCCCGGCCTCTGGTGCTAGGGCAGAGACCGGTGCCAGGCCCAGTTCCCGCGGAATCACCTGCCCGGTGAAGTACCCTTCCGAGACGAACAGCGGCACCACCGTCACGTCGCAGAAGCGGGCCTGCCGCAATAGACCGCGCAGCGCCGGCTCATCCTTCCAGTAGCCCTCCAGCACCTCGCCGAACACCCCCTGCGCGCGGACGGCCGCCGCATGTTGCCGCACCGCCGAGGCCGAATCCGCGTTCAGGTGCGAACCATGCCCCAGCAGAATCAGGCTGCGGCCCTGCGGCACTGTCCCCCGCCCGGTTGCTCTTTGTGGCGTGCTGGACGGCTCAACAGCTCTGGTGTCGCTTGTATTCCTCACAAACAGAGTTTACATTTACCAATACCAGTTATTCCAGTAACAAATAGCTGGCGCTCAGCCGGCTTTTTTTGTTACTCGCCTCTCATTTGAATACACAACGGAGCGCCCCATGTCCGATATCGAAGCCCTGAAAAAAGAATTGCCCCCCTTCCAGATTTTTGACCTGATTCCCCAGTACGCCGCCGCCGAGCAAATCGACCCCGAGAAAATCGACCTGCTGAAGTGGGCCGGCGTGTACCCGCAGCGCCCGCAGGAAGACGGCTTCCTGATGATGCGCGTGAAGGTGCCTACCGCCGAGTTGCACGCCGACGCGTTGCGGGTAGTCGCCAGTATCTCCGAGGACTTCGGACGCGGGCTGCTCGACGTGACCGACCGTCAGGCGTTCCAGTTTCATTGGCTGCGGATTCAGGACATTCCCGAGATTCTGAACCGGCTGGAAACGGTGGGCCTGCACACCAAGGGGGCCTGCGGCGACACCGTGCGCGCCGTGATCGCCTCGCCGCTGGCCGGTCTCGACGCCCGCGAGAAAATCGACGTGCGCCCGCTGGCCGCCGCGATGGAAGGCACCCTCAGCGGCAACCACGACTTCGAGGACCTGCCGCGCAAGTTCAAAATCAGCCTGACGGCCACCCCCGAGCTGGAAGGCATTCACCTCATCAACGACATCGGGTTTCTGGCGCATGAGGTCGATGGTGAAATCGGTTTTGACGTCTGGGTGGGCGGTGGCCTGGGCGCGGTCGCGCACCTCGCCGAGCGGCTGGGCGTGTTCATCCGGCCCGACGAGGTGGTCGAAGTGGGCCGCGCCATCGCGGGGGCGTACCGCGACCATGGCTACCGGGTGAACCGCAAAAAGAGCCGCCTGAAGTACCTCATCAAGGACCTCGGCCCGGCGAAGTTCCGCGAAATTGTGGAAACCGAGTACCTGGGTCGCCCGCTGCGCGACGGCCCGCCCGCACCGGTGGCCCGCTTCGGCGGCAGCGACGTGCTGGGTGTCAACCCGCAGAAAGACGGCCTGAACTACGTGGTGCTGACCACCACCGTGGGCCGTATCACCCCCGAGAAGGCCCGCCGCCTGGCTGACCTCGCTGAAAAGTACGGCAACGGGTACCTGCGGACCACCGCCTTCCAGAACATGATGATTCCCAACGTGCCCAGCGAGCGGGTGGACGCGCTAGTGGCCGAGTTGCAGGAGCTGGAACTGGCGCCCAAAGCCACGCTGCGCGGCACCACCATCGCCTGCACGGGTACGCAGTTTTGCCGCCTGGCGCAGACCGAAACCAAGGCGCGGGTGGCGGGCATGATTGACGAGCTGGAGCCGAGGCACAACGACCTCGACGTGCCGTTCGTCATCAACCTGACCGGCTGCTCGAACGCCTGCACCCGCTATCAGGTGGCCGACCTGGGCTTCATGGGCGCGCTGCGGGCCAACAAGGAAACCGGCAGCGAGGACGAGGTCTACAACGTGCACCTCGCCGGCAGCATCGGGCAGGCGCAGCGCACCGGCACCAAACTCAGGGGCATTGTGCCCGCCGAGCGGCTCACCGAGTACACCGACCGGGTGTTGAGCGACTTCAAGGCGAACAAGGCGCCGGGCGAGAGCTTCGTGGAATACGCCGACCGGGTAGGCCATCAGCGTTTCACTCCCGACGCTGTGCTGAGCGGCGAGCTGGTCGGCGCATGACAGCTGCCGCTGGGCGGGTTGTCTGGTTCACCGGCCTCTCCGGCGCGGGCAAAAGTACCCTGGCGACTGCCCTCTATGACGAACTGACCGCGCGCGGCGAAGCGGTGGAACTGCTCGACGGCGACGCCGTGCGCGAGAATTTGAGCAAAGGGCTGGGCTTTTCCAGAGAAGACCGCGACACCAACGTGCGCCGCATCGCCTTCGTGGCGGGCCTGCTCGCGGGGCACGGGGTCACGGTGCTCGTCAGCGCCATCAGCCCCTACGCCGACACCCGCCGCGAGGTGCTCGCCAGCTTGCCAAATGCGCTTGAGGTCTTCGTGGACGCGCCGCTGGAAGTCGTTACCGAGCGCGACGTGAAGGGCCTTTACCTCAAAGCCCTGGCTGGAGAAATCCCGCACTTTACGGGTGTCTCCGACCCCTACGAGGCGCCGGAAAATCCTGACCTGCACCTGCGGACCGACCGCATCAGCGTGGAAGACGGGGTAGGGCAACTGCTGGCGAGGCTGGAACAGGTGGGGGTTGAGCGATGACCGCTGAGCTGAGTTTCTCCGAGTTGGGAACCCCCGAGCAGGGCGGCGAGGCGCTCACCACCGAGCCGCGCGCTCCCCGCAGCGCACCGGGTCATGCCGACGCCTCGGCCCCCGCCTTCACGCCCGAGACTGACCCGCGTGACATCATCCGCTGGGCGCTGGCCGCGCACCCCGACCTGCTGATGCCGAGTGCCTTCAACCTCAACGGGGTGGTGCTGCTCGACCTTGCGGCGCAGGCGGGCTACCGGGGCGAGGTCGTCTTCGTGGACACCGGCTACCACTTCCCCGAAACGCTGGCGACCCGTGACCGGCTGGAAGGCCGCTACCCCGAGCTGACCTTCGTGACATTGAATGTGGGCGCGGCCCCGGAGGACGGCCAGACGCCCCCCGACCTGTACGTCAGCGACCCCGACGCCTGCTGCGCGGCCCGCAAGGTGGACCCTTTGCAGCAGTACCTGAAGCGGCAGAGCCCTTCGGCACTGCTCAACGCCCGCAGCCGCGACCAGGCGAGCACCCGCGCCGACATCCCCTTCGTGGAGGAGGGCGGCGCCCGGCGCAAGGTCAACCCGCTGGCCCACTGGACCCGTGAGCGACTGGAAGCCTACGCCGCCGCGCCGTGAAGCCCGGCGAGGACGCCCGCGCCGGCCGCTGGGCGGGCCGAGGCAAGACCGAATGCGGGCTGTGGCAAGGCGAGAACCGGTTGTAGATAGTCACTGGTTGATGGTTGATAGACCAGCTTCCGCACCTACATCAGACTCAAAATCACCTCCCCCTCTTGTCTATAAGTTGACCTTTCCCATCAACTATCAACCCTCGACCATTAACCCCTGACCATCACCGGAGACTCCCATGACCACTTTCCAGACCGCTCCCGTCACCCTTCCTGCGCCCCTGGGCGGCTCTCTGGTGCGCCGCATCTGGCGGCCCGGTCAGGACTTTGACCCCGCCGAACTCGCGGGCCGGCCCCGGCTGGAGCTCGGCAGCCGCAGCCTGGCCGACCTCGAAATGATCACCACTGGCGCCTACTCACCGCTCACCGGCTTTGTGGGCGAGGCCGATTACCTCAGCATCATCGAGCACCTGCGACTGGCTGACGGCACGCCCTGGAGCCTGCCCATCACGCTGCCGGTCACGCCGGAGCAGGCGGCTGGGCTGAGTGGCCGGATAGTTCTGACGCACGGCGGCGAGCCAATCGGCACCCTCGACATCGAGGAAAAGTACGCGGCGCAGAAAGAGCTGGAAGCCCGCGAAGTCTACCGCACGGGGGACGCGGCGCACCCCGGCGTGGCGGCGCTGTACGCCCAGGGCGACGTGTATCTGGCCGGGCCGGTCACGCTGTTCGAGGTGCCGCGCGGCGAGTTTCCCCGCGCCCACCGCACGCCCGCCGAGGTGCGCGAGGTCATCGAGGCACGCGGCTGGCGCTCCACCGTCGCCTTCCAGACCCGCAACCCCATCCACCGTGCCCACGAGTACCTGCAAAAAGTCGCGTTGGAACTGGTGGACGGCCTGCTGCTGCACCCGTTGGTCGGGCAGACGAAAGGCGACGACGTGCCCGCTGCCACCCGCATGGAAGCCTATGAGGTGCTGCTGCGCGGCTACTACCCGCAGGAGCGCACGCTGCTGAGCGTGTACCCCGCTGCCATGCGCTACGCCGGGCCGCGTGAGGCGATTGTCCACGCGCTGAGCCGCCGCAACTACGGGGCCACCCATTTCATCGTGGGACGCGACCACGCGGGCGTCGGAGATTATTACGGCACTTACGACGCGCAGGAGATTTTCAACACCTACAGCGCCGAGGAACTGGGCATCCGCATTCTGAAGTTCGAGCACACCTTCTACTGCCAGAGTTGCGGCCAACTGGTCAGCCCCCGCACCTGCCCGCACGACTCGTCATACCACCTCGTGCTGAGCGGGACTAAAGTGCGCGAGAAGCTGCGTGCTGGAGACAACCTGCCCGCCGAGTTCACCCGCCCCGAGGTGGCCGAGGTGCTGAGAAAAGCCTACCGCCGGTAAAGGAGGAGGGCCTGCGTGCCGGCGGCAGGCCCCCTTGCCTGGCTTCGGCTTCCCACCAGGTTGGCCCTCATGCCCTCTAAGTCTCCGGTTGGAATCCACAGCTCCCGAGGCTCGGTCTCGCGTCCGACCACCTGAACGCCGGAGCGCGGGGCAAAGCCGCTGCGGACGCCGAAGCGGGCCACGAAAAGCCTCCTGCCGAGTCACTGCGCTGCGCGTTCCAGGCGCGGGCAATGCCCCCAGCGTAACCCTGCTTCAGCACCGGATAAAAGATGGGCTGGTCAGGCAGCCTGAGCGGCCACGCTCGCCGGCCGCTTTCGGCCCCAGACGCAGTTCTTGCCGCCCGGTAGAGCGGTACAGCATGACCGTTTCGCCTGGCTGCGGCCAGGGAACGGTGGGTCCGGCCTTGGGGGAACGAGGGAGGCCCTGCCGGTTCATGGAAGCAGCAGCTGGGATAGAGAAAAGGGGAGCGACGCCTGGGCCGCTCCCCGTACTGCCGGCTGGGGCAGGGTTCAGATCTCCTTGACCGCCCAGTCGAAGCCGCCTTCTTGCTGCGGGTGCTTGCCGGTCACGGTGGCGTAAGCGGCCCGCTCCGGCGTGAGGTAAGTCTGGGCCACCCGGTTCACGTCGTCCAGCGTTACGGTGAGCAGCCGGGCCAGGTATGCTTCCTTGACCTCTACCGAGAAGCCGGAGTGGTCGCCGAAAAAGCGCATCCGGCCCACCGTGTCGGGGCTGGTGAGGGGATCAAGGGCCTTGCTGGCGCCCAGAATCGCTTCGGTGAGGTGGCTGGCCTTCAGGCGGCCGCCGCTCAGGAAGCTGGGGATACCGGCGAACACCTCGAAGGTGCGGCCCAGCTGCGGATCGCGGTAGCTGCTGAGGGTAAAGACCCCGGCGCGGCTGTCCAGCCCGGCGCTGGCTCCGTAGGCGCCGCCCTTCTCGCGGATTTCCTTGAGTAGGTATTCGCTGCGCAGCAGCCGCGTCAGCACCAGCAGGGCCGCGCTGTCGGGGTGGGTGAACGGCACGGTCTGCCAGGCCGCCGCGTTGAAGCTGACCGGCGAATCGGTCACGAAGGCCTGCGGCTGGCGGCCCAGCAGCAGGATGTCCGGCTGCGCCGCGTGGCCGCCGGCCGCGAATACCTGACCCAGGCTGGAAAGGTCCAGCGACAGGTCGTCTGGGGTGGCGGTCAGGGCCAGCAGCGCTTCACTGCCGGGCAGCAGGGCGGTAATGTCACCGAAAGTACCCAGCAGGCCGCTGAGGTCGGCATCTGGCTTGCTGAGTGCCCTGAGATACTCGAAGCTGGAGAGGCCGCTCATGGTTTCCTGCAGGGCCCCGGCGCGGCTGACCTGCGCGGCGGCCAGGCGCTCGGCGTAAGCGTTGCCAGCGCTGACCACACTGTTTTTCAGGGCAGCGTAACGTTGGGCCAGCAGCTGCCGCAGCCGTGGCTCGGTGAACTGTGGGTCGGCCAGCAGGTCGCGCATCAGTGCCGTGAGGTGCTCGCCGTTGCGGGCCAGCGCCTTGCCGCTTAGGGTCAGCGAGAGCTGCACGGTGTCCAGGTCGTCCGGGGCGTGTCCTACCCCAACGCTGGCGCCGATGCCGCCGGTCACGGCTTCGATGCGGCGGGCCAGCGCCAGATAGTCGCGCTCACCTGCGCCCGACTGGGTCAGTGCCCCGGCGTATAGCGGCAGCGCCCGCAGCTGGTCCTGGGTCACTTCCGGTAAACGGGCCTGAACGTCCAGGTAGGTCAGGCCGCCGGTGGGCTGGGGAATCCGGCCGAGGGTGGCGGCGCCGGCCGGTTCTTCGTGGTAGTCCGGGCGCGGCAGCTGGCGGGTCACGTCGCTCAGGCCCAGCGAGGGCAGCACCGATTCGTCTGGCTCATGGGCCTGGGCAGCGGCCAGCGCGGCGCTGTCGGCCACGATCTGGGCGCGGCCCGCGTCGTCCAGCGCGGCGCCCATCCGGGCCACCTGCTCGCGCTCGTCGGCTTCGGTCTGTTCGGCCAGAGTGGGGTCGGGTGTCAGGGTCAGGGTCACGCGGTCGGGGCTGTCCAACAGCCGGCGCAGCATCGGCTCGAACACCGGCCCCGCTCGCAGGTCCTCGCGCAGCCGGGTCAGCTCCGGTTCCAGCCGCAGCGCATCCGCCGGGTGGCCGCCGTACATCCAGGTGCCCATCATGCCGAACATTACGCCCAGGCCGTAGGGAAAGCCGGCGTTGCTCACTTCACGGCTGCTCAGCTCGAACTGGTGCAGGCTGCTCTCGATCAGTTCGGGGTCCAGGCCCTCATCGGCAATCTGGCGCAGGGTGTCCAGCACCAGAGTTTCCACCGCGTCTGTCTGGCCCAGCGGCAGGCCCTTGAGGCCGGCGGCAAAAGCGCCCTGGCGGTAGGAATCGCGGTAGCCGCCCACGTCGGCCAGCGAGGTGCCCAGGCCCGAATCGATCAGCGGCTGGGTCAGCGGCGCGGCCGGGTTGCCCAGCAAAACGTCGCTCAGCACGCTCCAGCGCAGGTTCTCGCTGGGGTCGGCGCTGTGGCCCAGTCGCCAGCCCACCACCACCTGCGAGCCGCGCTCCAGATCGCTGCCGGCGTAGGTCACTTCCTCGCGGCGCGGCGCATCGAAGCCGGCCTGGTCGGGAATGCTCACGTCCAGCGTCTGGGCGTCGAAGCGGCTCATCACCTCGCGCTCGATCACGTCCAGTACCTCTTCCAGCGGCATGTTGCCGTAGGAATAAAAGTAAGCGTTGGAAGGATGGTAGTGCGCGGCGTGAAAAGCCCGCATGCCCTCGTAGCTCAGGTTGGGAATCTCGGCAGGGTTGCCGCCCGAGTTGTTGGCATAGGTCAGGTCCGGGTACAGCGCCTTGCCGAAGGCCCGGTACAGCACGCTGCCGGGGGTCGCCATCGCACCTTTCATCTCGTTGTACACCACGCCGCCCAGTTTCAGCGGGCTGCTGGGGTCGTCGGGGGTCTCAAACTCCAGCCGCCAGCCGTCCTGCAAGAAGCTCTCGCGGCGCAGCAGCGGGAAAAAGGTGGCGTCCAAGTACACCGAGAGCAGGTTGAAAAAGTCGGTGCGGTTGCGGGTGGAAAAGGGGTAGGTGGTCCAGTCGGCGGCCGTCATGGCGTTCATGAAGGTGCTGAGCGACCGGGGAATCATGGTGAAAAAGGGGTCGGCCACCGGGTACTTTTCCGAGCCCATCAGCACGTTGTGTTCCAGGATGTGCGCCACACCGCTGGAATCCTGCGGCACGGTGGGGAAGGTGACGCCAAAAGCGAGATTGTCGTCCTCGCGCTGCACGTGGGCGTGCCGGGCGCCATTCTCGTGGCGCAGCAGCACCAGCGTGCCCTGCATCTCGGGCAGGTCGCAGACCTCTTCGGTCAGGTAGCGGCCTATCTTCTGGCCGGCTTGGGGCAACTTGGGAAGGGTCATAGTCATGCCCTCATGTTAGGCGCTACGGAGGGGAAGGAAGGGCGACCCGCTGCCGTTTCGGGGCCTCTGCCGCCGGCGATGCCGCTATCCTGACGCCCGATGACCACCCCTTTTGCCGAAGCCGTCACCGAACGCACCCGCACGCTGAACACCCGGCTGTGCGTGGGCCTGGACCCGCGCCTCAGCCACTACCGCGACGCCGACCACCTGCGCCAGCACACGCTGGAAGTGCTGGAAGCCACTGCGCCTTTTGCGGCCGCCGTCAAGCCGCAGCTGGCCTTTTACGAGGCGCTGGGCATCCAGGGCCTTCAGATTCTGGAAGAGGTCTGCGCCGCCGCCCGCGCCCTGGACCTGCCGCTGATTCTGGATGCCAAGCGCGGCGACATCGGCTCAACCGCTGAAGCCTACGCCGAGGCCTGGCTGACCCGTCAGCACGCCGGCGCGGCGCTCACCGTGAACCCTTTTCTGGGGTTTGGCACCCTGCAACCTTTTGTGCAGGCGGCCCGCGAGAACGGCGGCGGCCTGTTCGTACTGGTCAAGACCTCCAACCCCGATCAGGCGGACCTGCAGGGCGAGGGCATCAGCGAGCGCGTGGCGGCCGAGGTGGCCCGCCTGGGCACCGAGGAAGACAGCGAGTATGCCAGCGTGGGCGCTGTGGTGGGCGCCACGCACCCAAGCGACCTGGCCCTTTTCCGGGGGCTGATGCCCCAGGCCCTGTTGCTGCTGCCGGGACTGGGCGCGCAGGGAGCGCAGGCACGTGACCTGGCCGGAGCTTTTCACCCCGGCGGCACCGGCGCCCTGGCCAGCGCCAGCCGGGGCGTGCAGTATGCCAGCGGCCTGGACGTAGCAGCGGCGCAGGAAGCCGCCCGCACCTTCCGCGACGAGCTGAATGCAGCGCTGAGGTAGGCGGCTGGCCGGCAGCAAAAGAGACCCGGCTCCCCTCTGTGGGGCCGGGCCTCTTTTGTGGGTGTAAAGGCGCTCAGGCCTGAGCGGGGTTCTCGCCGGCTTCCAGTTCCAGGCCGGCAATCTCTTCCGGTTGGAAGAAGTATTTCTCGTTGCACCAGTGGCAGACCACTTCCTGGCCGCCTTCGTCCTGCATGTCCTGGCGCTCGGCTTCGTCAAAGAACATCAGGCTGCTGGCGGCGCGTTCACGCGAGCAGCGGCAGTCGAAGACCCAGGGCTCGGCATCTTCGCTGATCTGTGGTTCCAGGCCTTCCAGGGCGCGCTGCACGGTGCCCAGCAGGCCCACCTCGCGCATGGAGGTGGTCAGCAGGCCGATGCCGGCGATGTTCTGCTCCAGCTTGCTGAGGGTGGCGTCGCTCACGCCGGGCATCGCCTGCACCAGCAGGCCGCCGCTGACGGCCACCCGGCCGCCTTCTTCATACACGCCCAGCAGCAGCGCGTTGGGAATCTGTTCGCTGCGGGCCAGGTAGGTGCTGATGTCCTCGGCAATCTCACCGCTGACCAGTTCCACGCTGCCGGTCCAGGGCTCGGCGTTGGTCAGCAGCCGGGTCACGGCCAGTTCGCCTTCCTTGCCCACTACGCCGCTCACGTCCAGCTTGCCGTCGCTCTCGCGGGGGGGGAGGTCGGCGCCGGGCTCATGCACGTAGCCGCGCACGCTGCCGGGGTGGTAATTGCCGCCCACTTCGCCGCCGGCCGTGCCTTCAGCCACCACCCAGCCGATAGGGCCGCCGCCCTGAATGCGGACCGCCACCCGGCTGCCCACATCCTTGCCCAGCACCACCGACAGCAGACCGGCGCCCAGCAGGGTGCGGCCCAGCGCCGCCGTGGCGGTCTTGCTGAGATGATGGCGCTGGCGAACTTCTTCCACGATTTGGGTGCCGTCAATGGCGACCACCCGTAAAGTCCCCTGGGCGGCAATTCCGCGCAGGAGATAAGACTGTGCATAGGCAGAATCGGTCATTAATCCAATCTAGGGCAACTTGCCGAGCGACATGGTGCGGTTGGAGGCACTCTGACCTGCGGCAGGCGGGGCCCTGAGGGGCAGACAGCGGGGGAAAAACAGCATAAACACTCTCCAGAGGAGCTGAAGCTTCTACGGAATGACAGAGAAAAAGCTGGTTCGGTCCCGCAGCTGAGTGTCAAGAGAACCGTAATTTACAGACTTCCGCAAACGTTCGATAGCTAAGTTCTGTTCCTCTTTTTCAAATGCCTTTTCTGCCGGGATGTTAACTTATGCAAATTTATCTCATTTTATACAGTTTTCTGACCGGCTCTTTATAGACGTGAGGAAAACATGTAAGATTTACGTCTGGCGAGTTCAATTGACCCTGTGCCTGCCGGCTTGCTGCCGGCCGGTCAACCGCCCTGTGCTGCTGGCCCCTGCCGGCCGGTGGCCCCGAGGAGAACGAACATGAAAAGAATCTTTGCCCTGACCTCTTTGGCCCTGCTGCTGGGCTCGTGTGCCAACAACTCGGACACCACCTCCAGCACCACCACGACCACAACCACCACTTCCAGCACGAGCACCGAAACCGCTTCCGGCGCGGCGACTCCGGCCTCGGGCGCCGCGACCGTTTCGGCCGCCGGCAAGACCGACACCCTGGTCATTCAGCGCTCCAGCGATATTCCCACCACCGACCCCGGCACCTCCTACGACACGGCCAGCGGCGAAGTGCTGCAGAACGTCTACGAAACGCTGCTGTCCTACAAGGGCAAGTCCCTGAGCGACTTTGAAGGCGTGCTGGCAACCGAGTGGAAGGCCAATGACGCCGGCACCGAGTACCGCTTCACCCTGCGCCCCGATGTGAAGTTCCACACCGGCAACCCCTTCAAGTGCGCCGACGCCGAATACACCTTCCGGCGCAACCTGGTGACCAACGGCTCCGAATCGGGCAACTGGTTCCTGTCCGAGTCGCTGCTGGGCACCGGCTCCAACGCCAACGACGACAAGAGCATCACCTGGGACAAGATCAGCAACGCTGTGAAGTGTGACGGTGAAACCCTGGTCTTCACCCTGCCCAAGGCCGACCCAGCCTTCCTGGCCAAGCTGGCTTACACCGGCCAGGGCATCCTGGACTCCAAGCACGCCAAGGAAATCGGCGAGTGGGACGGCACCGAGGGCAACATGATGAAGCACGTGGGCGTGGACCTGACCGGCAGCCCCCTGGCCAAGGACCCCAGCGGCACCGGCCCCTACAAGATCGTCAGCAACGACTCGACCGGCGTGACCCTCAAGGCCTTTGACGGCTACTGGGGCGGCGCGGCGCCCATCAAGAACGTGGTGCTGAGCATCGTGCCCGAGCAGGCCAGCCGCCTGCAGGCTTTCCTCAACGGTGACGCCGACATGGTGGAAACTGGCGGCCGCGAAGTGGTGCAGACCCAGTTGGCCGGCCAGCCTGGCGTGACGGTGGTGGACGACCTGGAAACCCCCAGCACCTACGGCTTTACCATGAACCAGAACCTGGAAGGCAGCCCCAACCTGGGCAGCGGCAAGTGGGGTGACGGTATCCCCGCCAACTTCTTCCAGGACGCCAACATGCGCAAGTGCTTCGTGGACGCTTTCGACTACGATTCCTACATCCAGCAGGTGCAGATGGGTAAGGGCGAACAGCTCAACACCATGCTGCCCAAGTCCTTCCTGGGCTACGACCAGAGCCTCCCGGTCGCCAAGATGGACATGAACGCGTCCGAGGAAGCCTGTAAGGCGGCCCACGGCGGTCAGGCCTGGGAAAACGGCTTTACCCTGAACGCGGCCTACCGTGAAAACGACAAGGCCATGCAGACGGCGCTGGAAATCCTCAAGCAGAACATCGAAGGCATGAACCCCAAGTTCAAGATGAACCTCAAGCCTCTGCAGTGGAGCGAAGTGATCAGCAAGGCCAACGAACAGCCGATGATCTACGTGGGCTGGTCGCCTGACTACGCCGACCCGGACAACTTCATGCGCACCTTCTACCACTCCAAGGGCTTCTACCACGGCCGCGCGGGCTTTACCGAACCCGAACTGGACAAGCTGATTGACCAGGCACGCGACACCACCGACGAAGCTCAGCGCAAGCAGCTCTACAGCCAAATCGCCAAGCTGGCTGCCGAGAAGAACCTGTACATCCAGCTGCCGACCCAGGTGGGCGTCGCCGTGGTGCGCTCCAACGTGCAGGGCGCGACCGCCGAGAACTACAACCCCCTGAACAACAACACCTGGCTGTGGAAGGACCTGAGCAAGACTCAGTGATCTGATTCCTGGCAGGCGGCAGCGTCCTCAACCGGCTGCCGCCGCGCCCCCACAGTCCCAGAACCTGTGCCCCTGGCCCCGCGCCGGGGGTTTTTTCATGGGTTTGGCTGGTGAGCAAAAGGGAGATGAATAATTCATCCGGCACGGCCAGAACCTGCTGCTTTAAGGGCCAGTGGCGCTGGCTTTTACCGTATGGCAGAAGTCCGGAGGCAGCCAAGGAGCTTTGCCGGGGTATCGGATGAAAATAAGTTACAGGCCACTGGAATCTTTCGTCATGATTGTGTATTGTTACTCATCAGCTGTTTTATCTTCCCTTTGGCTTCCGGAATGGGGAAAAGGTTTTTTCTCCGTGTAAGAGCGCCTTTTTAATCCCCATTTTCGTGGACATTGGGTGAGAAGCTGGCCAACCTGCGGAAGGCCGGAGTGGTTGCATAGCTATTCCGGCCTTCTGATCCCCCCCAACAGAGGAGTACACATGAAAAAATCCGCCATCCTGCTGACCACCCTGGCCATGACGCTGGCTGCTTGCAGCACCAAGACCGAAACCACCACCAGCTCCACCACCACCTCGGCGGCGACCAGCACCGATACGGCCAGCACCACGTCCACCACTGACGCTTCGGGCACCACTGCGGCCAGCACGTCCGGCGCGGCGGCAAGTGGCACCGGCAAGACTGGTAAGGACACCATGGTCATTCAGGAATCCTCGGATATTCCTACTATGGACCCCGGCACCTCGTACGACACGGCCAGCGGCGAGATGTTGGAAAACATGTACGAAACGCTGCTGACCTTCAAAGGCACCTCTATCAACCAGTTTGAGGGCCTATTGGCCACCGACTGGAAGGAAGAGGATGGCGGCAAGCGCTACCGCTTCACCCTGCGCCCCGATGTGAAGTTCCACACCGGCAACCCCTTCAAGTGCGCCGACGCCGAATACACCTTCCGGCGCAACCTGGTGACCAACGGCTCCGAATCGGGCAACTGGTTCCTGTCCGAGTCGCTGCTGGGCACCGGCTCCAACGCCAACGACGACAAGAGCATCACCTGGGACAAGATCAGCAACGCTGTGAAGTGTGACGGCGAAACCCTGGTTTTCACCCTGCCCAAGGTGGACCCGGCCTTCCTATCCAAGCTGGCCTACACCGGCCAGGCCATCGTGGACTCCAAGCACGCCAAGGAAATTGGCGAGTGGGACGGCACCGAAAAGACCTGGAAGGATGCTGTGGGCGCCGACCTCAAGAAGAGTGCGCTGGCTAAGGACCCCAGCGGCACCGGTCCTTACAAGCTGGTGAGCGCCGACGCCAACACTATGACCTTTAAGGCGTTTGACGGCTACTGGGGCGGAGAAGCCCCCATCAAGAACGTGGTGCGTCAGCTGGTGCCTGAAGAATCCAGCCGTGTCCAGGCATTCCTGAACGGTGACGCCGACCGTGTCGAGTTCCCTAGCCGCGAAGTGATTGATACCCAGGTGAAGGGTCAGCCTGGCGTAACGGTGGAAGAGGGCGTGCCTGCCCTGAGCGCTTACGCTTTCCTGATGAACCAAAACCTGGAAGGCAGCACCAATATCGGCAGCGGCAAGTGGGGTGACGGTGTGCCCACCAACTTCTTCCAGGATGCCAACATGCGCAAGTGCTTTGTGGAAGCCTTCGATTACGACCAGTACATCGAACAGGTGTACATGGGCCACGCCAAGAAGCGCAATTTCATGCTGCCCCCCGAATTCCTGGGCTATGACGAAAGCATCGAGCCGGCCAAGTTCGACCTGAAGGCCGCTGCGGACGACTGCAAGGCAGCCCACGGCGGCGCGGCCTGGGAAAACGGCTTTACTGTGAACGCCGCTTACCACGAGGGCGGCAAGAGCATGCAGACGGCCCTGGAAATCCTGAAGCAAAATATCGAATCGCTGAACCCCAAGTTCAAGGTAAATGTGGTTCCCAAGCAGTGGAGCGAGATCATCGACCAGAAGAACAAGGAAGTGGTCGTGTACGGTGGTTGGTCGCCTGACTACGCCGACCCGGACAACTTCGTGCACACCATGTACCACTCCAAGGGTTACTACGCTCCCCGCGACGGCATCAACGACGCCGAAATCGACAAGTGGATCGATGAAGCCCGCAGCACCACCGACGTGGAAAAGCGTAAGGGTCTCTACAAACAGATTGCCCAGAAGGCCATGGACCAGTCCTACTTCATCCTGCTGCCGGTGCCCGAAGGTCAGAACGTGTACCGCGACAACCTGCAGGGCAAGACCGTCGCCACCACCAACCCCATGCTGGCCGGTGGTTGGCTGTGGAAAAACCTCAGCAAGACCCAGTGAGCTTCGCTCCCAGTTCCCTCTGAGCCTTTGCAGTCTCAAAGAAAGCTGCCCCCAGTGTGGGGCGGCTTTTTTGTGGTGCCCTTTCTGTCCTGCGGTTGCCTGGGAAGGCCAGCATAAATAGGGAGGGGGAGAGAAACGAGAAAATCAGGAACCGGCTGCCGCGCGGCTCCTGACTCTTAGGTTGAGGCTTGATTTGAGGAGAACCCAGTTAGGCCAGGTCTTCTACGATCTGGGCCATGTCCTTGCGGATACAGCTGAACATCGGGGTGTCCTGCAGGGTGTAGTTGCTGGCTTCGGTGTAGCGCAGGCGGTGAACCAGGTCCACGAATTCCTGCGGGTAATCGGAATCGAAGGCCACCACGAATTCCTGATCGTCGATGCCGTAGGAGTAGCTGGTGTTGATGCGCACGCCCTTGAACGGCTCGGAGGCGTAGATGTGTTCGTCCATCATGCCCTGACGGGAGTAGGGGGTCAGGTCGTACCATTCCCGTTTTTTCACGAAGGGATAGATGAACAGGTATTTGCCCTTGCCCGGCAGCATTTCCAGGCCGTGGCCGCTGCCTTCGATCCGCACCACATATTGGCTGCGCTTTTGCATGCTGAGGTAGTTGTAGGGCTGCGTCAGGTAGCCCATCAGCCGGGTGCGGTTCAGCCGGGCCTGAGCGTCCTGGAATTCGGCCGGGTCAAAAGCGATACGCCAGAGCATGAAATCGGTATCGCCGCGCACGCCCACCAGCGAGTAGGTGCGCTGAATCAGGCCCTTTTCAGCCGGGGCGCCTTCGGTCCAGCCTTCTGCGGCCCGCAGAAATTCGGTCTTGATCTCCTCACGCTCGGCGCGGGGCAGGCGGCGGAAAGCCGGGTCCAGCTTGTAAAAAGCGTAGTTGAGGTACTGGCGGTTGGCGTGGTCCGGTTCCTTCTGGCCCACCTGCCCGCTGGGGTCCAGGTCCACCATCCGGCCGCGGCCCTTGCGGGCGGCCACGGCGGGACCACTGGGCTGCATCGGCTGCCCACCGGCTTCACCAGCCGGGGCGCTGGGGGCCTGGGTGGCGGCCGGGCCGGGGGCTGCGGCTTGTTCTTCGGAGTTGCTCATGGCCTGTATTGTGCCACGTTTGCCCTGGCGGCTCGGGGGACGATTTTCCCGTCCTGGACTGACTGAAAGGTCGGTCGGGGAGTGTCACTGGGCTCCCTTTTGAGCCTGAGACTCTGGGCCATGGCTGCATTACCCTGAAGGCATGCCGTTCAAACACATTTCCTTCCTGACCCGCGACCTGGACCGGACCCTGACCTTCTACGCCTTGCTGGGCGCTGAGGAACTCAAGCGTCTGCAAACTGCTGAAGGGTACAGCCGCGCCGTGCTTGACCTGGGCGGGGGCGGCCGGGTCCAGTTTTTCCAGATTGCGGGCGAACTGCCGGCGCCACACCCGCACTGGGCCGAGCATCTGGCGCTGTATGTTGCTGACCTGCCGGCTCTGGTCCAGCGGCTCCAGGCGGCCGGCTATCCCCTCAGCCGGCCCCTGCAACCCAGCCCCGGCGGCCGCTTGATGGCTTTCGTGCAGGACCCGGACGGCCGCTCGGTGGAGCTGTTGCAGCAGGACTGAAGCCTGTTCAGCCGGGCGGCAGCCAACATGGCATGAAAAACCCCACCAGCGCAGCTGCGGGCGGGGGACTTCTGTAGGCGCGGCTGTCGCCGGAGCGCTTAGGGGCCTTCGGTGTACACCTTGGAGGAGTAGTAGTACTTCTCGACGGCCAGCTTGCCCAGCGCCACCAGCGGCACGGCGATCAGGGCGCCGGCAAAGCCCATCAGGCTGGCACCGATCAGGATGCTCAGCAGCACGGTGATGGGGTGTAGGTCGGTGGTCTTGGACAGCACGATCGGGCTGAGGAAGCTGCCCTCGACCTGATTGGCAACCACGAACACGGCGATGGCCAGCAGCACTTTGGTGATGCCCATCGGCGCCGCCAGCAGGACCGCCGGAATGGCCCCGATGATCGGTCCCAGGTAGGGAATGATGTTGAAGATGCCGGCCAGAAAGCCGATCGCCAGTGCGCTGGGAATTCCCAGCAGGCTCAGGCCAATGGCCACCACGGTGCCCACGAACAGGGCGATCAGCAGCTGCCCGCGCACATAGCCGCCGATGGCGGTGCCGGCCAGGTCCGAGAATTCCAGCACCTTGGGCTGCCAGGGGCGCGGAAACATCTTCAGCATGGCCTTGTTGACCCGGCTGTAGTCCAGCATCAGGTACACGCTCATCAGAATGATGATCAGCAGCTGTCCCAGCACGCTGCCGATGGTGGCGATCGAGGTGAACAGCGCGCCCTGCGGATTCAGCCACCTTTGCAGGATGGGCACCAGGTTGTTGCCCAGATTCTGAATATAGGTCTGGATCGTTTCGGTCACCCGGCCGCGTGCTTCTTCTAGGCCCGAAACACCGTGGGAATTCAGCCACTGAATCCAGCCGTCGGCCCAGCCCTGCACGTTCTGCACCAGCTGCGGCAGCTGCCGCAGCAGGTCAATCAGCTGCCCAGCAATGGTACCCAGCAACAAGCCTGCCAGGGTCAGCACGCCGGCCAGCAGCAGCAGCACGAACAGCACGCCAAGGCCGCGTGGCACCCGGCCCCGCTCCAGCCAGTTCAGCATCGGGTTGGCGATATAGGCGATCAGGTAAGCGACGGCAAAGCTGACCAGAATAGAGCTGATCTGGCCGGCAAAGAAGTAAGCGGCCACAGCCAGCAGCGCGAAGATAACCAGACGGAACCAGGGATTGCGCCAGGCGTACTGAAAAGCATTGGGAGGTTTGGGGCCAGAAATCACCCCTGCAGTATAGAAAGGTGGGCGGCATGGGAAGATGCGCCGCTCCTTAGCGAAACTTGGCCGTCCGGCTGAGGTGCTGGGGGGCTTCCGGGCGCGCCGGGGCGCAGAAGGCCTGCACCCGGCCGGGCAGATGCTCTAGACTCGGGGCCATGTCGACTGAAAGAACCTTTGCCATGATCAAACCCGACGGCGTGCGCCGTGGGCTGACCGCCGAAATTCTGCGCCGCATCGAGCTCAAGGGCTACCGCGTGGTGGGCCTGAAGCTGTACCAGATTCCCCGCGAAACCGCCGAAAGCCATTACGGCGAGCACCGCGAGAAGCCCTTTTTCGGTGAGCTGGTGGACTTCATCACCTCTGGCCCGGTGGTGGCTCTGGCCCTGGAAGGCGAAAACGCTATTTCCGGCTGGCGCAGCATGATGGGCGCCACCAACCCCGCCAGCGCTGCGCCCGGCACCATTCGCGGCGACCTGGCCACCAGCATGAGCGAGAACGTGACCCACGGTTCCGACAGCCCCGAAAGCGCCCAGCGCGAACTGGGCCTGTTCTTCCGCGAGGACGAACTGCTCGGCTGAGCCCATCGCTCTGACCCCTTTTCGGCTCCCGGTGCCCCGGCACCTGGGGCTTTTTTTGATGCTTCCGGTGTGACTCCTGTTCAGAGCTGCCGCTTTCGGGAATGGGCGGGGCCACTGGCCGGCTGCCGGCGCCTTATGCTGCAAGCATGCCGCATCACCTTGCCCTGGCCCTGACCGGATTTCTGCTGCTGACCCTGCTCACCCTGGGCCTGGGGCTACAGCTGCGGCTGTGGCAAACCGCGCGGCGCTGGCATCACCTGCTGTTTTTCGCGGTGGTCACTGGGGTACTGCTCAGCGGGGGGCTGGCCTGGCGGGCGGGCCGGACCTGGCTCTGGCTGCTGCCAGCGCTGGGGCTGCTGCTGCTGATGCCGCGCACCCGGCCGGGCCGCGGCGACCATTGGCGGCTGGCCCTGGTCAGCGCGGCGGCTTTTGTGCTGGGGGCCTGGGGAAGCTGGTAGGGCTCTGTCCTTCCAGGCCAGTCTGCCGCCGGCTCAGACCTCGGCCAGGGTGCCTAGCCCTCGGCGCTGGGCTTCCTGGTAGGCGCCCAGCGCTACTGCCAGGTCGAAATAGGCGGCTCCCACGCACTTGAAGAAGATGATCTCGTCTGCCGTTTCGCGGCCCGGCCGGGTGCCACAGGCCACACCCGCCAGGTCGGAATGCACCTGCTCAAAGCTCCAGAGCCCCTGCTCCTGCGCGTAGATCAGTTCGCCGGCCTCGTGCCGGGGGCCTTCCAGGGTGTCCAGGACAATCTTGTCGGCCCGCTGCACCGTGACCAGGTCTACCTCGCGCATGGACGGCAGGTAACTGCCGATGCCGCTGAGAAAGGTGCCCGGCTGCAGCGCCGCGCCGTCAAACACCGGGGTGCGGGACTGGGTTGCAGTGACCACCATGTCGGAAGCTTCGACCAGAGCCTCGGCGCTGGGGGCCACCAGAATCTCGGTGCCGGGCAGTTCGGGGCGCAGGGCTTCCGCCAGCTGCTGGGCCTTGTCGGCGCTCAGGTTGAACAGCCGCAGCTCGCGCAGTTCGCGCACCGCGGCCACCCCCCGAATCTGGTCGGGGGCCATTCCCCCGGTGCCGATCACGCCCAGGCGGCCCGCGTCCGGCCGGGCCAGATGGTCGGCGGCAATGCCGGTCAGGGCGCCGGTGCGCAGCCGGGTGAGGTGCGAGGCGTTCAGCAGGGCGGTATGCTCCCCGGTTGCAGCGTCGGTCAGCAGGGTCACGGCCTGGGTGGTGGGCCGCCCCTGGGCCGGGTTCTGCGGAAAGACCGACACCACCTTGCTGCCCAGTACTCCCTTGTTATCTAGCGCTCCCTTGCTACCTAGCGCCCCCAGCTCACCGATGGCGCTGGGCATATACAGGGTGCTGGCTTGCCCCGGCGACTCCAGCACCAGCCGGGGCGGGTTCTGCACCTGCCCGGCCTGCTGGGCCTCCAGCGCCGGCAGCAGGTCGCGCAGGGCCTCGCGTATGCCGTAAAAGGAGCGAATCTGCGCCTCACTGAGAATCAGCATGTCTTCAGCCCACCTGTTTGCCGGGAAGCGGGTCGAGCTGCTCGCCCTGGCGCTCGCGCACCCCTGCCACCGAGATCAGCGAGATGACTGCCGCCAGAATGATGTAAATGGCGACCGGCACATAGGAATTGTCATAGGCTTTTAGCAGCGCCGTGGCGACCAGCGGCGCTGTGCCGCCGGCCAGGGCCGCCCCGATCTGGTAGCCCAGGGTGATGCCGGTGTAGCGCACGTTGGACCGGAAGATTTCCGAGAACATGGTGCCCAGCACCGCCGTAATCGGCGCCCAGATGAACCCCAGGCCGATGATGGTGGCCAGAATCAGCAGCGGCACCGATTGCTGTTGCAGTAGCCAGAAATAGGGAAAGGCAAACAGCGCCATGGCCACCGTTCCGCCGATGTACAGCGGCTTGCGGCCCACCCGGTCCGAGAGCGCGCCCATCGCAGGAATCAGCAAGGTGGTGAACACGGTGCCCACCGTGACGGCCAGCAGGGTGCTGGTGCGGTCAAAGCCCAGCTGGGTGGTCGCATACGACACCACAAAGGTGCTGAAGATATAAAAGGGTGCCGTTTCTACCACCTTGGCACCGATGGCGATCAACACCTCGCGCCAGTGGGTCCGCAGGGTTTCCAGCAGCGGCACCTCGGCCAGTTCGCCCTGCTCGCGCGCCGCTTTGAACGAAGGCGTTTCGTCAATTTCCTGGCGTACCCACAGCCCGAAGACAATCAGCAGGGTGCTGAAGAGGAACGGCACCCGCCAGCCCCAGCTGAGAAACTGTTCTTCCGGCAGCAGGGTCATCAGCGACAGTGCCACGGTGCCCAGCAACATGCCCAGCGCCACGCCCATCTGCGGCACGCTGCCGAACAGGCCGCGTTTTTCTTTGGGGGCGTATTCCACCGCCAGCAGCAGCGCGCCGCCCCACTCGCCGCCGATGCCCAGGCCCTGAATCAGCCGCAGCAGAATCAGCAGCAAAGGGGCCCAGATGCCGATCATGTCGTAGGTGGGCAGCAGCCCGATGCCGACCGTAGCCACGCCCATCAGCGACAGGGTCAGCACCAGCGTCTGCTTGCGCCCGATCCGGTCTCCGATATGGCTGAACAGTACCCCACCAAAAGGCCGGATAAAAAAGGCCAGTGCCAGGGTGGCGTAGGAAAGCAGCAGGCCCACGGTGGGGTCGTGGGTGGGGAAGAACAATTTATTGAACACCAGGCCCGAGACGGTCCCGTACAGGAAATAGTCGAACCATTCGATGGTGCTTCCGGCCAGGCTGGCCAGCAGGACCCGGCGCGGCAGGGCGCCGGAAGGGAGAGCGGCAGCGGGGGTAGGTTGAGACATCAGGACTCCTCGGTGGGCCGCCTGCGCCAATAGGGAAAAAGCGGGAAAACAGGCGGCCAGATTGAAATGGGGTAGGTGTGACTATAGCGCCGCACCCGCCCCAGCGCGGTAGGCTGGCAGAGTGGAACTTCTTGATGGCATGCTGGCCCGCCGCACCACCAACGGCCCTTTCCGGCCCGACCCGGTCTCGCGTGAGCACCAGCGCATCCTGATGCGGGTGGCGCAGGCGGCCCCCAGCCATTTCAACTCGCAGCCCTGGCGCTTCGTGCTGATCGAGAACCCCGAGACCATCGCCCGCATCGCCGAGATTTCCGGCGAGAGCATGACCGAGCTGATTGACGCCGGGGTATTTTTCGAGCGTTACCGCCGCTATTTCCGCTTCACGCAGGCCGAGATGGAAGAGCGGCGCGACGGCATTCATATCGATCACCTGCCGGCGCCGCTGCGGCCTTTTACCCGGCACATCTTCAGCGACTCGGGCATCAGCATGATGCGCCGGCTGGGCGTGCCCAAGAAGCTGGGCGAAGACAACCGCAAGTTGGTGGCCGGCAGCCCTCTGCTGATGGCCGTGCTGCTGGACAAAGAGGAATACCGCCCCGGCGAACTGAGCGGGTTCTACTCGGTGTTCGGCATGGGCGCCGCGGTAGAAAACATCTGGAACGCTGTGGGCGAGCTGGGCATGGGCATTCAATTCGTCTCTACCCCGATGGAAATTCCCCGGCAGTGGCAGGCCATCCGCGAGCTGCTGAATGTGCCGCCCGAGCTGGAGCTGATGGCCGTGTACCGCCTGGGTTACCTGCCGTACGATCAGGGCCGGCCCAGCATTGACTGGAGCAGCCGGCACCGCAAACGGCCCTCGCAGTACGTGTACCGCGAGAAAGTAGGCCAGCCCGAGCAGGACGAGGAGTAAGACACAGAGTTGCTGGCAGGGGCGGAGACACCGCCTGTAACCCGTGAGGCCCGGTCCCTGGCTGTGGGACAACAAGAGGGCGCCGCCACTATTGGTGCCGGGCGCACCTTTCACAATAGGGCCGACCGGGTGCAGCCTTTTTCCGGGGCCGGGTGAGCGTTTTCTTTCTGGCCCCCGCAGGCCAGAGCTGAGCCCCTGAGGGAGCCCTATGAACCAACAACCGCCCGAACAGCCCGCCCCGCAGCCGGGAGCAGCGGCCGAGCCTGTTTCTTCCCCGCAGCCGCCGGCCGGTGCAGCCGCCGCCGGCACTTTTGCCCTGGGCGGTGACCTGCCAGTGGCCCGGCTGGGCTTCGGCGCCCTGCATACCGTGGGGCGTGGCGGCTGGGGGGAACCGGCCGACCCGGCCCTGGTGCAGGAACTGCTGGCGCTGTTGCCGCAGCTGGGCGTCAGCCTGATTGACACTGCCGACGCTTACGGGCCGCACATCAGCGAGGAACGGATCCGGCAGGCCCTGCACCCCTACGACACCGTGGTGGTGGCCACCAAGGGCGGGCAGGTGCGCCCCGGCCCCGGCGAGTGGCGGGCGCTGGGCCGGCCGGAGTATCTCAAGCAGGCCGCGCTGCTCTCGCGCCGCCGCCTGGGGGTCGAAAGCATTGACCTGTGGCAGCTGCACCGAATCGACCGCCGGGTGCCGCGCGACGAACAGTTCAGTGCTATCCGGGAACTGCGCGAGGAAGGCGTGATCCGGCATGTGGGCCTCAGCGAGTGCCAGATTGAAGACATTGAGCTGGCGCAGCGCTACTTTCCGGTGGCGACCGTGCAGAACATGTACAACCTGGTTTACCGCAGAAGCGAGGATGTCCTGAATTACTGCGCCGCGCAGGGCATCGGTTTTATGCCCTGGAATCCGCTGGGCGCCGGGCAGCTAACAGGTCAGGGCAGTGTGCTGGACGAGGTGGCCGCCGAGCTACAAGCGACCCCGGCGCAGGTGGCGCTGGCCTGGCTGCTGCGCCGTAGCCCGGTCATGCTGCCGATTCCCGGCACCGGCCGCCCCTCGCACCTGCGCGAGAACGTGGCGGCGGCCTCGCTGGTGCTGAGTGACGAACAGTTCGCTCGCCTGGACCGGGCCGGCCAGAGCCAGTGGCACCAGGAACTCTCCGACGAAGAAGAACTGCTTTAAGGGCGCGTTGAACCTGCCCTGACCTTTGGCGTCAGGGGAGGCGGTAAGGTGTAGATTAAACGCAGGTTCCTGACTCTTGCATTGGCAACTTCCAGTTGAACACTAGGAGTACTTGTCTGCCTTGCCCCTGTCTGCTTGTCTCTGTCCAGACTGGTCGAGACGGTGCCGGAGCCAATCAGGAATCCTCTGAGGAGACCATCTTATGAAGCAATTTCTGACCTTTGCCGCCCTGCCCCTGATTGCCTCTCTCACCCTGTCACAGGCCCTGGCTGTGCCGGCAGCCGATCCGGTACCCGCTTACAAGGATGTTGTAGCAGAAGTGACCGCCGACGACTACCGCGCCGTGGGCGCGCCGGTGCAGGGCCGCCTGGAAACGGACGGTCAGCGCCTGATTCCGCTCAAGGTGCCGGCCAATGGCAACTATCTGGTGCTGGCCGCCTGTGATGACGAATGTTATGACATCGACCTGTCGCTGTTCGGCGCCGACGGAACCCTGCTGTACCGCGACGACTATGATGACGACTTTCCGGTGGTGTACGGTGACAAGCTGAAAGCTGGCCAGACCATCTACGCCATGATCAGGATGTACGACTGCGCGAATGAAAAGGACGGCTGCCAGTACCGCCTGGGCCTGTTTGCCGAGAAGTAACAAAGTCAAGCGCGGGAAATGACCGTTGGATGGGGCTGCCTGGGAATTTCCGGGGCGGCCCCTTCTTGTTGACCTCACTTTTCCTGCCACGCCTGCGGTGAAGGTTACGGCCGGCTGCTTGGCTCGGGAGCACAATAGACGGTATGACACAGACCCCCGTGCTGCGCTCCCTGGTGACCGGGACCCCTCCCTACCAGGCCACCCAGGCCCAGATTCAGCAGACTGCCGAGCAACTGTTTCCCCGCCTCGCTTCGCGGTCCAGTCTGCAGGGCGTGTTTCACAATGCCCGCATTGACGAGCGCGCCGTGTCGCGGCCGCTGGACTGGTACCTGACTCCCCACTCCTTTGCCGAGAAGAACGCCGTGTTTGTGCAGGAAGCCCGCGCCTTGATCGGGCGGCTGTCTCAGCAGGCGCTGGACGAAGCGGGCGTGTCCCCACAGGACATTGACGCCGTGGTGGTGGTGAATACCACCGGCATCAGCACCCCCAGCCTGGACGCCTGGCTGATTCAGCACCTGGGCATCAGCCCGCAGGCGGCCCGGCTGCCGGTCTGGGGCCTGGGCTGCGCCGGTGGGGCCGGCGGGCTGGCCCGCGCCGCCGACCTGGTGCGGGCCGGACACCGCGCCGTGCTGTACGTGGCTGTGGAGCTGTGCAGCCTGACTTTTCTGCCGCAGGACGAATCCACCTCCAACTGGGTGGGCCTGGCCCTCTTTGCCGACGGCGCGGCCGCAGCGGTCCTGACCGCCCCTGACCTGGACGCGGCTCCGGCGCGGCTGGCGCTGCACGGTGCTCGCTCGACCCTGATTCCCGACAGCGAGGACATCATGGGTTGGGACGTGGTGGACGCGGGCCTGCGGGTCCGTTTCAGCCGCAGTATTCCTGCCCTGGTCCGCGAGATGATGGCAGGCAACGTAGCCGAGACACTGGACAGCGCCGGCTGGACTCAGGATGACCTGTCCTTTTACGCCGTTCACCCCGGCGGCGTGAAGGTGCTGGAAGCTTACGGCGAGGTGCTCAACCTGTCACCGGATGACCTGAGCGCCAGCTGGGACGTGCTGCGGCGCCACGGCAACATGAGCAGCGCCACCGTGCTGTTTGTGCTGGAACGGTTGCTGGCGTCCGGCGTGAAGGGGCGCGGCCTGCTGAGCGCGATGGGCCCGGGCTTCAGCGCTGAACAGGTGTTGCTCGAAGCCCTCTAACCTCCAGCTCTGTGATGACAGGGGTCAGCGAAATGCGTCCCAGAGCCGCGCCGCTGGCCCCTATGCTCTGCTACCCTGGCCCCTATGGCAAATCCTGATTTTGTAGGGCTGGTCACTTCGGTGCAGGCCACGGCGGAAGCGGCCCTGGGCCAGCTCAATGCGGCCACCAGCAGCGCGGCCCGCGACGGCCTGCTGGACGAATCGCGCTCGGCGCAGGTGGCCGAGCGTTCCCTGCGGCTGCTGGTGATGCTGGCCGAGAAGACCCGCGGCAACCTCGACTTTGAAGAAGCCGAGATTCTCAGCGACGCGGTGGCCTCGGTGCGCGAGCTGCAGGCAGCGAAAGCGGCTCAGGCCGGGGCAGCGGCGGCGGAGCCGAACTGATGCGGGCGGTCCTGCAGCGGGCGGCGCAGGGCCGCTGCACGGTGGAGGGGCAGGTAACCGGCCAGATCGGGCAGGGCCTGGTCGTGCTGCTGGGCGTGGGCCCGGAGGACACCTCCGCCGAGGCTGAGCAGCTGGCACAAAAAGTTGCCCGGCTACGCATCTTCAGCGATGATGCTGGCAAGATGAACCTCTCGGTGACGGATATCGGCGGCGCCGTACTCAGCATCAGCCAGTTCACCCTCTATGCCGACACCCGGCGCGGGAACCGGCCCAGCTTTACCGGCGCGGCCGCTCCGGCGCAGGCTCAGAAACTGTATCAGGCCTTCAACGCCGCGCTGCGTGCCGAGAACTTGCCAGTGGAGGAGGGCATCTTCGGCGCAGATATGCAGATTGAACTGCTCAACGACGGCCCGGTCACCCTGCTGCTGGACACGGACGACTGGAAATAAGCTTGCTGGCTGGCCGCTGCCGCAACCGGCAGCTCTGACACAGCAAAAAGCCGGGCAACGGGGAATCCTGTTGCCCGGCTTTTTATGGCTTGGAGATTACTTCAGCTTGGCCAGCAGCTGCTGGGCAGCCTGCTTGTCGCGCTTGTCCCAGAAGGTGTTGGCGGGCAGCGATACAGCCTTGTTCAGCTGGGCCACGGCCTGGGCCTTGTTGCTGTTGCCCAGCAGCATCAGGGCGCGGGCGTATTCCAGGCGGTGAATGATGCGGTTAGGTTCTAGGCCGATGGCCTTGTTGAAGTTAGGCACCACCTGATCAGGCTTGGCGCCGGTGGCTGCGCGGGCTGCGCCACCCTTGGCAGACAGTTCGGCGTTCCACAGACCCAGGGCCACGTAGGCACTGGCCATGTTGGGCTTGAGGCTGATGGCCTTTTGCAGGTTGGTCTTCATGTTGCCGGCCAGGCTGAGGCTCTGCAGGATACCGGCACTCTGGGCCAGACGGCCCTGGGCGCGGGCCAGCTCAAAGTAGCCTTCAGCATTGTTCTTGTTCATGCTGATGGCCTTCTGAGCGTAGCCCTGAGCCTGCTGGTAAAGGGCCTTATTGCCGTTCATGCCGGCACCCAGGGTGGTGGCTTCAGCGGCCAGGGCGTAACCGTCGCTGGTGTTCAGTGCGGCGGCCGCTTTGGCGGCGCCCTGCCAGTCGCCGGAATCCAGTTTGCTCTGGGCAGCGCTGAGGCTCTGGGCGCCGGCGGTGCTGAGGGTCAGGGCTACGCCCAGGGCAAGAGTAGGCATCGGGGTCTTGTACATAGTCTCCTCCGAGGCAAGACCGCATAGCAGCGGCTGCCCATTGTTCAGTCTGGTAAGTCTGTGAGCTTCAATGGAGCAGAAGCCCTACCCAGGCCTGAATATCTGTTTGATTTGAATCGAGTCCAAGTTTAGCCTCGGTCAAATGAACAAAACGGGAGCTGAAATACAAGTACCTTGACAAATTGTCAGCTGGATTTTAAATCGTTTGTCAAGAGCGGCCAGCAAGGCAGCAGAAACGGCGGCCTGTAGAGTTTGGCCGCCGCACAGCTTGGCTGCTCTGCCCGCTTCAGGGACGCTGGCCCAGACGCTCCAGCCCTTCGCTGGCCTGGGGATAGACAGGCCGCAGCGCCAGGGCACGGCGGTAAGCGGCAGCCGCCTGCTCGGGCTGCGTAGCGGCGGCCGCGCTGCTGCGTTCCAGGCTGAGACCCAGGTAATAGAACGCTTCGGGGTTCTCGCCGGTGGTGGCGGCGTCAGCAAAGTTGGCACGGGCGCGGGGCAGGTCGCCGGCGTCCAGATTCAGCCGGCCCAGATAATACGAGAAGTCGGGGTAGCTGCCGCCGCTCAGCTGTGGCGCTCGCTCCAGCTGTTCACGGGCAGTGCGCGGTTCGCGTGCCAGGTAACTGACCACCCCATACTGCCCCGCTGCATAGGCACTGGCCGGGGCCAGCTGCACCGCCAGTGCGGCCTGTGGGCGGGCCACCGCAAAGTTGCCGCCCTCGGCCAGCAGGCGGGCAAAGTAGGCGCGGTTGAGGCCGTCACGCGGCTGCGCCAGTACGGCCCGCTGAATGGTGGCGGTGGCGCCCGGCAGGTCACCGCTGGCGTACTGGGTTTCGGCCAGGTTGAACAGAATTACGCTCTCCTGCGGGTTGAGGCGGCTGGCCTGCTGAAAAGCCCGCACTGCGCCCGGCAGGTCGCCCTGAAAGCGCAACACATAGCCGCGCTCGTTCCAGATCTTGCTGCCTTCGGTGCCCCGGCGGCTGGCAGGAAGGCTGCTTAGCGCCCCTTCGGCGGCGTCCAGAGCGCTCAGCGCCGCACGCAGCTGGGGGTCGCTGTTGGCGGCTGGCCTGGTGCCAGCTGACTCAGCACTGCCCGGCTGAGGCAGCCGCGACTGGCGGAAAGCCTGTGAATAGGCCTGCGAAAGCGCGATCCGGGCACTGATGTTGGCCGGGTCCAGTTCAATCAGGCGGTTCAGGGTGGCGGCGGCCGCCTCGCTCTGGCCCAGCCGGGTCTGCGAGCGGGCCAGCCCCAGCAGGGCGTCGGGGTTGGTTGGGTTAGCGCGCACGGCAGCGTCATAGGCCACAGCGGCCCGCTGGAAGTTGCCCTGGCCGTAATAGAACTGGCCCACCGTCACATAATTGCTGGCCGAGATGGCCGGAGCCGGGGTGGGCGTCTGCACTTCAGCCTGTGCCTGAGCGGCCGGCAACGTCAACGCGAGGAGTCCGGCGCTCAGCCGCAACCACTTGGAAGTCAGAATGCTCACAGTTCCTCCACTATAAAACGGGACTCATGAACCCTGTGTTCATACCCAAAACGTCTCTGTTCAGGCTGTCCCTGCCTGAATGTTCAGGTCCAAAAAAAGCCCCCGGCGTGGGGGCCTGGGGCTCAAAAGCCGGCAGAAAGTTCAGCGGCTCTGAGGCAGACGAGTCTGGCCCACGTCACTGCCGGCCACCGATTCCGGCGTCTGGTCTACCTGCTTGGCTTTGTCCAGCATGCCCTGTTCCTGCACATCTTTGATGTCGTGCAGGTTGTTGGTGTCTTTGTCGCCACCTTCGGGGCTGGTCTCGGTCCGGGCGGGATGGTTCGGGTCACTCATGGGTTGTACCTCCTGTCTGAGATGAATTGAGCGTAACGCGCCTACACCGGCCGGGGGATGGAAAAGGCCTTGTGAGATCATTGACGCTCCGGCTGTCTTCTCAGTCGTCCCAGCCTTCTGGGCCGCCTTCGCCGCCGCCCTCACCACTGAAGGTCTTTTGCAGCCCACTAACCAGGGCCTGGGTTTCGGCTGGGGTCAGGCGCGCTTCAGGGTGCAGCGGCAGGTAGGTCTTTTCGGGCATTTCGCCCTTCTGCACCGTTTTGGCCGCCTCGTCAGCTTCCGGGCCGAAACCGGGCACACTCACGTTGAATTTGGAGCGGCCTTCATCCACGTGGTTCTGAACCAGCCAGGAGACGGGGGCCACGTTGGAATACCACGGCCAGGTGGTCTGGTTGCTGTGGCAGGCGGCGCAGGCCCGCGTGAACAGTTGCTCGGTCTGGGGGCTGTCCCACGGCGGCGTGGCTTGCACCGGCGGATTGGTGTGGGCACGGCCGTAGGGAATCAGTTGCAGCAATACCAGGGCGGCGGCCAGAGCTCCCAGCCACTTGGCCCAATTGCCAGTAGAACGGTTGCCGGAAGTGCGGTTGCTGGAGGGGCGGGGGCCAGTGGCCTGCAGGTGACGTTCGGGAGGGGTCATAGTGAGGTTCTCCTACTTGAATGCGGAAAGAGGGGCGGGGTTGGAAAAAAAGAAGGCGGGCGGGACCAACTGCCCGGCGGCGCCTTCCCTTTATTTCTCTAGTTCTCCTAGACCTGACGGCGCAGCAGGCGCAGGCCCATGAACACCACGAACACGGTGCCGCCTTCGTGCGCCACCACGCCCAGCGGCAGCGGCACGTGTCCGGCAATCGCCAGCGGCGAAATTAGCAGGATGACGCCGAAAGCGAAGGTCAGGTTGAATTTCACAGTGCGCCGGGCTTCGCGGGCCAGCCGCACGGCGCCGCCCAGCTTGTTCAGGTCACTCTGCATCAGCACCACGTCGGCCGATTCGATGGCCACGTCGGTACCGGAGCCGACCGCCACGCCCAGGTCGGCGCGGGCCAGGGCCGGAGCGTCGTTCACGCCGTCGCCCATCATGGCCACCGGGGCCGGCAGCTCACCGATAATCCGCAGCTTGTCTTCGGGGAGCAGCTCGTCGCGGTACTCGCTGAGGCCCACTTCCTGCGCCACGCCGGCGGCCTTCAGCCCGGCCACTGCCTGAGCGATGCCGGGGCGCAGCGCGTCGGCCACGCCCATCACGCCCAGCACCTGAGAGCCCAGACCGATTACCACTGTCGAGCTGCCCTGTGCGTTCAGCTCGGCCAGGGCAGTGTCCTGGGCAGGGGTCAGTGACGCACCTTCACGCTGCATCAGCCGCAGATTGCCGGCCCAGGCCTTATCGCCATTTTCTGTCCGCGCTTCGATGCCGTGGCCGGGAATGGCCTGGGCGTCACTGACCCGCTGCGGCGCAATGCCGCGCTCCTGCGCCGCCTGCACGATGGCCTGGGCGATGGGGTGCTCGGAGTGCGCTTCCAGGCCGGCGGCCAGCGCCAGCGCGGCCGGTTCGTCGTCGGCCACGGTGCGGGTCAGGGTCATCTTGGCCTGGGTCAGGGTGCCGGTCTTATCGAAGGCAACTGTATTCACGCCGGCCAAAGCGTCCAGCGCGGCGCTGCTCTTGAACAGCACACCACCTCTGGCCGCCGCTGCCATCGCGCTCAGCATCACGGCGGGGGTGGAAATTACCACGGCGCAGGGGCTGGCGACCACCATAAAGGTCATGGCGCGGTACCAGGCCGCCGCCGTCTCCAGCCCGCCCAGGAAATGCAGCCCGGCGAACACCAGCGGCACCGCCAGCAGCACGGTGGTGGCGTAGGGGCTTTCCCAGCGTTCGGTCAGCGTTTCGGTGCGGCTTTTCTCGGTCTGGGCTTGTTCCATCAGGCCCACCAGCCGTGCCAGGGTACTTTCTCCGGCGGGGCGCACGACTTCGGCCTCCACGCTGCCGTTCAGGTTCACGGTGCCCGACGCCAGCTCGGCGCCTACGGCCTTATCCACCGGGCGGCTTTCGCCGGTGATGGGTGATTCGTCCACGGCCGTGTTGCCCTGCACCACCCGCGCGTCGGCGGCGATGCGCTCGCCGGGGCGCACCAGCAGCAGGTCGCCCACCTGAATCTCGCCCAGCTGACACCAGCGCTCCACTCCGTCACGCCGGATGGTGGCGCCTTCGGGGCTGAGGTCCATCAGCGCGGCGATGGCGTTCTTGGTGCGGCCCATCGCCCAGTCCTGCAGGGTGTTGGAGAGGCTGAACAGGAACAGCAAAATGGCGCCGTCAGCAGCTTGCCCGATGCTGGCGGCCCCCAGTGCGGCCAGCACCATCAGCAGGTCCACGTCCAGCTGGCGCTCGGTGGTCAGGGTGTGAATGGCTTCGCGGGCCGCCGGAATGCCGCCGGTCAGGAAAGCCAGCAGGTAGCCGCCCTACATCAGGGCCGGCAGCTTCAGCAGATATTCGCCCAGCAGGCCCACCAACGTCAGGCAGGTCAGCAGCACCGCGCGGCGCAGCTCGGGCGAAAGCCGGAAAGCCTGGGTGGCCGGCGCCTCCGTCTGGGGGGCCGGCGGCACTGGCTGGCCATTCTTATTGACAGTAGAAGGTGAGGTCATCTTCGGCTCCTTGGAAAGCGTTGATTATTGAGAATCGTTCCTACTAAGGATATTGTAACCTATCCTTATGCCGCTCTCAACGCAGGAAACATACCGGAGTAGTCGGGATTGAGACTGCCTGAGCAGGCCCAAAAAAACCCGCCGCCTGGGCCGGGCGACGGGGAAGGAGTAGAGAGTTCGCTCTGTATAGCTTAGTCGCTGCGGCTCCAGAGGTACTCGTCCCGCCACGGCTCGCCCCGGCGAATCTGCGGCACTGGCAGCCCCAGCACCCGCGCTCCACCCTTGACGGCCGCCCGCAGCAGCACGCGGGGGTCCATTTCGGGATAGCGCTCACGGGCAAAAGCCAGCTCATCGCGAATATCCAGCGTTTCGCCGCTCGCCACCGAGTCGGTGCCCAGCGCGACCTCAACCCCCGCCGCCAGGAACTCGGCCAGCGGAAAGCGCCCGCATTCCAGGTTGGCGTTGGAGCGCGGGCAGCTGACCACGGCGCACCCGGCCTCCGCCACCCGGCGGATGTCCTCTGCAGTCACGTTCACCATGTGCACCAGCGTGGGCCGGTGCCGCAGCACTCCCAGTTCATCCAGGTAGCGCACCGGGGTCAGGTCCGGCTCCGGCGGGCGGCCCATCACTTCCGCGAACGTGGCCGGATACAGGGCGGGCAGCCGGTGCTCCCAGATGGGGCCGGCGCCGGTGGCGTACAGTTCCAGCTCGCCAGGATGCTCGGCGGTATGAATCTGTACCGGCAGGCCCTCGCCGGCCGCGTACTCGGTCACCAGCTGCAGCAGCGGAGCGCTGACCGTGTAGGTGGCGTGCGGCGAGACCCCCACCCGCAGCCCACCGGGGCGCTCCAGCCGGCGGAAACCCTCTATCTGCTCGCGGAAGCGGGCAAAGCGTTCCTGGGCCTGCTCGGGGCGGGGCCCCAGCACCTCGAAATACAGCACGCCGCTCAGGTCTTCGCGGGGCAGCAGCGCTTCCATCACCGCCGGATCCCAGACGATGTCGCCTACCGGCTGCCCCAGCCGCGCCAGGGTTTCTGCGCCGGCCAGGGCTCCGGCCAGCCCACGCTGGGCCTGCTGGGCGACCGCCACTTCAGGAATCCAGCGAAAATAGGGCAGCGCCTGAAAGCGGTAGGCGCTCATGTCCAGGTGGGTGTGGGCGTTGGCCGGCAGCGGGGAGATGATGTCGCCGGCGTCCACCTCACGCGCCTGGGGATAATTCTGCCGCAGCAAATCCGGATGGCCGGTGGCCGCCACCGCCGGCTTGGATGCGAGGGAGCCGCGCGAGACGATCACGCCGCCGGGCGACTGCGCTCCGCCGAGGCCGGTAAAAAGGGTGCCGGCGGTATACAGGATGGGGAAGAGGTCAGCGGAGGTTTGGGCGGGCTGGGGGTCGGTCATGCCCCCAGTATCTCCCGCAGCGTCTGCCGCGCCTGCGCCACCTGAGACGCCACGGTGCAGCGCTCGCGCAGGTCGAAGCCCAGGCTAGGGCGGTCCTCTGCTGCCGGCCGCAGTTCCGAAAAAGAGCCGTGAACCGCCCGGACCCCGCTTCGCCGCAGCAATTCGGGCAGGTGGCCTGGACGGACTCCGCTGCCAGCCAGCACCTCGAAGTGGGGGCCAGCCTGGGTTTGCAAGTGCCACAGCTGGTCAGCGCCGGCCAGCGCCGTGGGGGCGCCTCCCGAGGTGAGCACGCCGCTGTACCCCCAGCCCTGCAGCTGTTCCAGACTCTGCTGCAGATCAGCGCTCAGGTCAAAAGCGCGGTGGCACACCGCCTGCAGGCCGGCCGCAGCCGCGACCTCGGCCCAGAGGCGCATGGCGGCCGCGTCCAGTTCGCCGTTTTCCGCCAGGGCGCCTACCACCACGCCGGCGGCCCCGGCCTGCGCCGCATCCTGGAGTTCTTCCGCCATCAGCCCCACTTCATCCGGGGTGAACTGGAAGGGGCCTTCGCGGACGCGTATCAGCACATGCACCGGCACGCCCAGCGCGCACACGGCGCGGGTCAGCGCCGGCGAGGGTGTCAGGCCGCCGCTGCTGAGGCCGCTGCACAGTTCCAGCCGGTCGGCGCCTCCCGAGACGGCCTGCCGGGCGCTGCTCAGGCTGTCCACGCAGACTTCCAGCAGCGGCCCGGCGGCCGGTTCCGGTGCGGCTGCCACGCTTCAGCCTTCGCCCAAGCTGGGCCGCTGCTGCGCAGCGTACATGGCGGCCCCCACGATGCCGGCTTCGTTCTTCAGGGCGGCCGGGACCACCCGGCTGCGTTCCAGCTGCACGTAAGGCAGCCATTTGTCGGCCTTTTTGCTGACGCCGCCGCCCACCACGAACAGCGTGGGGCTGAACAGCAACTCTAGGTGGTTCAGGTAACGGCTGACCCGCCCGCCCCATTCCTCGTAACTGAGGCCCTTGTCCTCGCGTACCCGCGCCGAGGCCCAGCTTTCGGCGTGCCGGGCCTTGCCACTGCGGCTTTGCAGGAAGAGGTGGCCCAGTTCGGTGTTGGGCACCAGCTGCCCGTCCATCAGCAGGGCCGAGCCGATGCCGGTGCCCAGCGTGACCACCAGTACGGTGCCCTGCACGCCCTGCGCGGCCCCGAAGCGGGCTTCGGCCAGTCCGGCGGCGTCGGCGTCGTTCAGCAGGTGCACGTCAAAGTCGTCGCCCAGACCCTGGGTCATGAAAGTATCGGCGTCCATGCCCACCCACTGCTCGCTCACGTTGGCAGCGCTCAGGGTGCGGCCCCCCTGCACGATGCCGGGAAACGTCACCCCCACCGTGCCCTGATAGTCGAAATGCCGCATCAGCTGGCCCAGCACGTCCAGCACGGCGTCCGGCTCAGCGCCCTGGGGAGTAGGGATTCGCATTCGCTCGGCCAGCAGTTCGCCGGTTGTCACATCCACTGGCGCCGCTTTCATGCCACTGCCGCCGATATCCACGCCTAAGACCACGTCCATGGGGCAAATGCTAGCAGAGAGTCCCGGGGCCGCCGCGCCCCATAAAAAAACCGCCCCGGAGGGCGGCATTCTGCTTAAGCTGAACTGAGACTCAGGCGGCCTTCTGGCCTTCGCGGGCCTGCTTGGCGGTGTCCACCAGGGCCTTGAAGGTTTCGGGTTCGCGGGCGGCGATGTCGGCCAGCACCTTGCGGTTGAGGTCCACACCGGCCAGCTTCAGGCCGTTCATGAAGGTGGAGTAGTTCATGCCGTGCAGGCGGGCGCCGGCGTTGATACGCTGGATCCACAGGCGGCGGAAGTCACGCTTCTTGTTGCGGCGGTCGCGGTACTCGTAGGTCGCGGCGTTCAGCAGGGTCTGGAAGGCATTGCGGTACTGCTTGGAGCGAGAACCCCAGAAGCCCTTGGCCCGCTTCAGGACCTTCTTGTGACGGCGGCGGCGGATGATACCAGTCTTAGCGCGAGCCATTATTTACCTCCTGCGTAAGGCTTCATCGCCTTCATACGGGCCCATTCGCTCTTGGCCAGCACAAAGCCCTTGCCCTTTTTGCTGATGTCGTTCCCGCTCTTGCCGGTGTTCTGGTGGCGCTTGCCACTCTTGAACGCCATGACTTTGCCGGTTGCCGTGATCTTAATCCGGCGGGTGGCGCTCTTCTTGGTCTTCATCTTGGGCATAGTTCTCCTTTGAGGCGGTCCGGCATCTGCGTGCAGCAGAGCCGCCGTCTGGGGGTCAGGCCACTTTCAGCTTGTGTTTTGAAAGTCGTTAGGCGCCTGTTCTTACACCCCACTTTGCCAACTGAAAATTGTAGCGTTCCGGCGGTGGCGGTTCAAGTCGCCCGGGATGGATGCTGTCCCTGCACGATTTCCAGCCGGTTGCCCCAGGGGTCCTGTAAAAAAAGGCGCGGCACGCCGGCTTCCTCGTCGGCCTGCCAGGAGACGCCATGGGTGTCCAGTTGCTGGCCCACCGCCCCCAGGTCGGCGCAGCGCAGGGCCGGATGGCCTTTGTGGCGTGCCTGGAAATCCGCTGCCACGCCGACGTGAAGTTGCCGTCCATCCGGCAGCCCGAACCAGCAGCCGCCACGGGCAGCCAGGATCGGGGGCTTGCTCAACTCCGGCAGACCCAGCACTCCGGTGAAAAATTGCCGTGCGGCCGCCTCACAGCCAGCGGGGGCCTCTATCTGCACATGGTCCAGTCCGGTCAGCAAGGTCATGCCATAAAGGTAAGGCTTGCAAGTGATGCTGTGTTGTCACCAGCAGAAGTACAATTTACAATACCAGCACGCCGCTGTGCTTGGCCTTGTCCTGCGGTTCCACGTGAATGGTGACCCGGGTACCCTCAATTTCCGTTTCCAGCACGTTTTCCAGTCGGTCACAGATGGCGTGGGCTTCCGAGACCGTCATGTCGCCCGGCACCACCAGATGAAGCTCGATAAAGGTGATGCGCCCGGCGGTGCGGGTCAGCAGGTCATGGGCTTCCAGGGCGCCCTGGGCATGCTGCGCCAGCAGTTCTCGGATGTGGGCCTGGGTCTGCGGGTCGGCGCCGGCGTCCATCAGGCCGCCCACTGAGTCGCGCATCAGGTGCCAGCCGCTCCAGAGAATATTGAGGGCCACCGCACAGGCCAGCAGCGGGTCGAGCAGGGACCAGCCGGTCAGCCGGGCCAGCACCACGCCGGCCAGCACACCGGCCGAGGACACCACGTCGCTCAGCAGGTGCTTGCCGTCGGCCTGCAGTGCGGGCGAGCGGAATTGCTGCCCGGCCCGCAGCAGCCGCGAGGCCCACAGCCCGTTGACCACCGAGGCACCCACGCTGAGCGCCAGCCCCAGCGGGGGCAGCGTGACCGGCGCCGGGTGCAGCAGGTGCGGCGCCGCTTCCCACAGGATGGCCAGGGCTGCCAGCACGATCAAGACCCCTTCCAGCACGGCGCTGAGGTACTCGGCCTTGGAGTGCCCGAAGGGGTGATTCTCGTCGGCCGGGCGTGCAGAGACCCGCAGCGCGATCAGCGCCGCAACTGCAGCTGCCACGTTGATGATGCTTTCCAGGGCGTCTGAATACAGCGCCAGCGAGCCGGTCAGCCGGTAGGCCAGCCACTTCAGGCCCAGTACCAAGGCGGCGATGCCCACGCTGCCCCAGGCCAGCCGGATCAGCCGGGGGGCAGCGGGAGCGGGGGCAGGCTGGGCAGTCATAACAGTTCAGGGTAGCAGCCGGGCCGGGGGCGTACCGCCACTTCTGCACCCTCTGGCAGCAGGAAGCCGCGCAGGGTGCCGGCGCTCAGATCAACGATCAGGTAGGGAACCGCGTAGCTGGCCGCGGCGATGTCGGTGGCGCTGGGCTGCTGTGGCCCCCGGGGGTGGCTGTGGAACAGGCCCACCAGAGACAGCTGCTGCGCGCGCAGTTCCCGCAGGGCGCGGATCAATGCGGCGGGGTCGGCGCGGTACTGCACCTCGGCCCGCTCGGCCACGTTGGGCAGCGGCACGTAGACCTGAGCCTGCCAGCCCTCGCCGCTGCTGGTCCCGCCCAGCACGCCCACGCACTCTCTGGGCTGCTCCCGGCGGGCGTGGGCCCACAGCTGCCGGCGCAGGACCAGAGGCAACCACACGGTGGACAGGGCCGCAGACATGCCCAGAGCATACCCGCTGCTCCGCTTGTCTGCCCTGTCCTCAATCTGCTGCCCTGCCTTTACCTGGCGGCCGGGCCTCAGCTTTTGTCCGGCCCGGTGTTGACCGGCCCGGTGTTGACCGGCCCAGTGTTGTCCGGCCCAGTGTTGTCCGGCCCGGCGGCGCCCGGCTGATATGCTGGGGGGCGTGTCTAAGGCCCGCAGCGCTCAGGGGCGCAAGTCAAAATCTCCGGCCTCCCGCCGCCCGGCGGTGGCCCCAGCGGCCGGCTCTCCTCTCGACAGCGAGGCCATCGGGCTGCTGCTGATCGCGCTGGGGCTGTTTCTGGCGCTGTCTTTGCTGCTGCCGCTGCTGGATTCGCTGGGCGGTGGGCGGCTGAGTGGGCACCAGCCGCAGGGGGGCTTCAATCTGACCGGCACGGTGCGGGGCTTTTTCGTGCGTTGGCTGGGCTGGGCGGCGTATCTGCTGCCGGTCATTCCGCTGGGCTACGGTGCCCTGATCTTTACCGGCCGCTCGCTGCGGCGTTTCAGCCTGCGCCTGCTGGGCGGGGCGCTGGTGGCCCTGTCGCTGTCACTGCTGACGGCGCCGTTCTGGCCGGGTGTGGCCGGGGCGCTGGCTGTGCGGCTGCTGCACCCGGTGCTGGCGACGGTCGGGCTGGCCGCGCTGCTGCTGCCGCTGGCCCTGCTGCTGCTGGGGCTGGACCTGCTGCGCGGTCAGGCTCCGCTGAGCCATTTCCGGCAGGTGGGCCGGGGCTTTAGCCGCGCCGCCGTGTCGGGGGCCGACCGAATGGAAGATCTGGTGCAGGAACGCCGCGAGGGCCGCGAGGTGGCCCGCTCACGCGGCGCGCTGCGCGGTGAGCTGCGCCGGCACCTCTCGCAGCTGAGCGGCCTGCTGGAGCTGCGCCCCGAACATCCCGAACTGAAGCTGCAAGAAGGCGAGGTGCGGGCGGTGCTGGCCGAGGTACGTGGGCTGTCCGAGCAGGACGTGACCCACTACACGGCCGCCCTGCAGGACTGGGACCGCGCCCTGGAAGCTGCTGCCGTGCAGGAAATCGAAGCCCTGCGGGCGCGCCTGAGCAGCGAGAGCCAGCCGGCCGGCGACGTGGGTACCCAGGTGGAGGAAAAAGCCGAGGCGATTCGCCGGGGTCGCTGCGAGCTGGGCGCCGAATTGCACGCCACCCAGGCCAGCGCCGCGCTGGATGAGGTCCGCCACCGCCTGGTGGGTGAACTGACCCGTCTCGCGCAGCGGGCCGGCCGGCTGGAACGGGCCCGCAGCGCCGCCGATGCCCAGCTGGCCAAGGCTGCCAGGAACGGCAAAAAGGCTCCCGCCCTAGCGGCCCGGCTCAAGCTGCTGGGCCGGGAAAGTCGCGCCCATGCCGGCCGGCAGGAAGGCTGGCAAGCGCTGGCTGACGCTTGGACTGACTGGCAGACCCTGGAACCGCTATTCAGTGGCTGGCCCGACCTGGCCGCCGCTTATGACCGCTCGCCCAGCGAGGAAGCCGGCGCGGCGCTGGCCAAAGCGCTGGCTGCTCAGCCGCTGGATACCCTGCGCGAGCGGGCCGCCTGGACTGCAGCGCTGCAGGACGGCACCTTTCCGGCGCCGGTGGGCGGCATGCCGGCGGGGCAAGCCGCCCCTGTTATGTCTCCGGCCCCCGCGTCCGCGGCTCATCCCAAGCCGGCCCGCGCCCGGCCCGCCGCTGCGGCCAAGGTTGCTATCGAGGCAGAGCCCCCGGCCACCGACCCGGCCCTGGCTTTCGACTTTGCCGGCGATGTGCTGGAGGAACTGGCGCCCGCTGCACCGCCTGCCCCAACACGAAACCGCAGTGCAGCGTCCCCGGTTCCCCGCCCCGGCCCCACTGAGGAAGTGGACCCGGCCGCTGAAGTGGAGCCAGCTGACGACTGGCAACCTCCAGCTCCGCTGGCCCAGCCTGCACAGCGCACCGCCGACACCCCGCCCTGGGAGGGCTCCCGGGTGGGCGCCGCCCGCATGACGGTCAGCAGCCACGCGGCCCCGGAGCGCCCCCAACCGCAGCCTCAGCAGGCCGAGCGGCCCAAGCAGGGCGCGCTGGAACTGGCGCTGCCCTCCACCGACCTGCTGGACCCCATTCCGGCGGCGGCCCTCAACACCGCCGCGCTGGATGTGTCGGCCCGGCAGCGGGCGGCGCTGATCGACCAGACCCTGGCCGAATTCAACCTGCAAGCCCGGGTGGTGGACTTTGCCCGTGGACCCACCGTGACCCGCTACGAAATCGAGCCGGCCCCCGGCGAGAAAATCAGCCGCATCGCTTCGCTCTCCAACGACCTGGCCCGCGCGCTGGCGGTGGCGGGCGTGCGTATCGAGGCACCGGTGCCGGGCAAGAGCGTGATCGGCCTGGAAGTGCCCAACGCCGACCGCGAGCCGGTCACCTTTCACCAGGCGGTGGCTGCGCCCTCCTTCCAGCGCTCCAAGGCGGCGCTGCCCATCATCCTGGGCAAAAGCATTGACGGCGAGTTGCTGGTGGGCGACCTGGCCAAGATGCCACACCTCCTGATTGCCGGCTCGACCGGCTCGGGCAAGTCAGTGTGCGTCAACACCCTGATCAACTCGCTGCTGTTCCGCTTTTATCCCCAGGAACTGCGCTTCCTCATGATCGACCCCAAGATGGTGGAGCTGACTCCCTACGACGGCATTCCCCATCTGGTGCGCGGCGTGGTGACCAACCCGGTGGACGCCGCCGGGGTGCTGCTGGGCGCGGTGGCCCACATGGAGCGCCGCTACAAGATGATGAGCCAGGTGGGCGCCAAGAACCTGGGGCAGTTCAACGCCAAGATGCGCCAGACTGGCGAGCCGGAGTTGCCGCACCTGATCATCATCATCGACGAGCTGGCCGACCTGATGATCACCAGCCCCAAGGAGGTGGAAGCGGCCATTATGCGCCTGGCCCAGATGGCGCGCGCCACCGGCATGCACCTGGTGCTGGCGACCCAGCGGCCCAGCGTGGACATCCTGACCTCGCTCATCAAGGTGAACGTGCCGGCGCGGGTGGCTTTTGCGGTCAGCTCCGGGCACGATTCGCGCACCATTCTGGATTCGCTGGGGGCCGAGCGCCTGACCGGCATGGGCGACATGCTGTTTTACCAGCCGGGCCTGATCAAGCCGGTGCGGTTGCAGGGGCCGTTTATCAGCGAGGAAGAATCGGTGCGGGTCACTGGCCAGCTCAAGCGGATGATTTTTGAAGACCAGTTCGCGGAAGCTTACGGCGCAGACTTTGACGGCGCAGTGATGGCCGAAGGCCCCGGCGCCGACCCCGCCCAGATGGATTTCTCGGACCCCTACCTGCGCCAGGCGGCGCAGATCGTGGTGGAAGAGGGCCAGGGCAGCGTCTCGCGGCTGCAGCGCCGCCTCAGCGTGGGCCACGCCCGCGCCGGCAAGCTGATGGACATGCTCGAAGCGATGGGCATTGTCAGCAAGCACCAGGGCAGCAAGCCGCGCGATGTGCTTATTACCGAAGCCGACCTGCCGGAGTATTTCGGGCGCTGAGCTGAGGGAAGGGATGGGGGGGCGCCGACCAGCGCTGCAGCATGCTAGGGTCAGCCCATGAAAAGAGCTGATGCTCTGGCTGCCCTCTTGCTGTGCAGTGGCGCGGGTCTGGCAGCGCCTGCCCACGCCGCAGAGGTGAAACCGGTGTTTGCGGGAGAAGAGGCGTGGCCTATCGTGCCGCCCACCCGTTGTCCTAAGCTGCTGCAGGCCGCCTCAGTTCAGCAAAATGGCGCCAGTGTGCCGGAAAAGATTTACCGCTACGGGGCGCAGCTACAGACGGGCCAGCCCCTCCAGGTGGGCAGCTGCTGGAAAGGTAGACTGAACGGTGACCTGTTTATCCTGACCGGCTACACTTCTGCCTCTGCCGAAGGAGCGGTCATGCTGCAGTACCGTGGGCGAACCACTGTGCAGCCCTTGGGGCTGGGCACGCCGAATGTCCTGGCTTTTACCGGCCGGGCCGTCTGCTACTTGCCGAATCCGGCCAAAGGGATAGTGCAGGGCTTCGATATCGTCACCGGCCGCTCAGTCGCTGTGGGGGTTTGCCCTCAGCCGGCTGAGAGCCGCTCTGTCCTCGGCCTGAACAAAAGCTATCCTTTCGGCTACGGCGTGCGGCGCCTGGACGATTGAGCGGTTACTGCTTGATCACGGGGGAGGGCCACCGGCGGCTGTTAAGCCCAGCAGTGCCCGCGCTCCGCTTTCGCACTCCCGGCGGTAAGCGTGCAGGTCGGGCTGCTCCTCGGCCACGAAGCGCAGGCTGAGGCCCTCGACCAGCGCGCGGAGTTGCCGGGCGCGGGCGTCGGTGCCGCTCACGCCACCCAGCCGGGCCAGTTCCAGGTCCAGGGCGTGGGTCTGCGTCAGAAACTCGCGCTGCACGGCCATCAGTGCAGGGTCGTGGGCGGCGGCACTCTGAAAGTCCAGCCACACGGTATAAAAGCGCCGGGTGTTCTCTACGCCGTAAAACTGGTTTTCTACGTAGGCCCGCAGCTTGGCTTCGGGCGTTTCTGCCTGCCGCAGCGCCCGGCGAGTGGCGGCGGTCATGGTGCGGGTAAAGCGCTGCATCGCCGCCGTGAGCAGCCCCGCCTTGGAGCCGAAATGGTACATCAGCGTGCCGCGGCTCACACCAGCCTCGGCGGCGATATCGGCCAGGGTCACAGCGTGGTAGCCGCGCTCATAGATGGCCTGATAGACCGCGACCACCAGCGCAGTGCGGCGCTGCCGGTCCTGAATGGGGTCTACCCGGCGCGCCACAGCCTGCTCCCGCCGCTCCAGCGGCCCTCAGCCGGCATCGAATTCAATCCAGCGGGCCAGGTCAGGCCAGCAGGTGGCCGGCAGCGCGGCGGCCGCCTGCGAGCGGCCCGGCGGCAGCGCCGAAATGGTGCGGGCGCGGGTGCTGCCGGTCACGGTCCTGAGCACACCGCCCTGCGACAGGTACAGCTGCGCCACCTGGGCTTCACCCTGAGCACTGGGATAGACATAGGAGGCGAACAGGCCCCAGGTTTGCCCGCGTAATACCGGCCGCACCTGAATGTCCCGCACGCCCTGGCGGCTCAGCCCAGTCTTCAGGGCGCCGGCCAGCCGTGCGGCCGAGGCTTGGTCGCGCAGCAGCGGAAACGCTTGCCCCCGCCGCTCAGCGCGGTAGGTACACTGCCGGGCCGGGTCGGCCCACTGTCCAGCGGAAACCTCAGTCCATTTTCCCTGCGGAGCTGCGTGGGCGGCAGGCAGGAGGGCGAACAACGACAGGGCAGTGACAAACAGCGGGCGGCGCACGCCCCGTATCCTAGCGCGGCGCCCTCCGAATGGAGGCTCACTTTCCGCTAGGCTGTGCCCTATGCCCGTTTTTGCGGTGGATAAACCTCTTGGCTTGACGTCCCACGATGTGGTGGGCCGGGTGCGGCGGCTGCGCGGCACCCGGCGGGTCGGACACACCGGCACCCTGGACCCGCTGGCGACCGGCGTGCTGGTGGTCTGCGTAGAAGACAGCACCAAAGTGGTGCAGTTTATGGAGCGTGACTCCAAGGACTATCTGGCCTGGGTCAGCCTGGGAGGCAGCACCCCGACCCTGGACGCCGAAGGTCCGCTGGAGACCCGGTCGCCTGCTGACATGCCGTCACAGGCCGCGTTGGAGGAAGCTCTAGCCGGCTTTCTGGGCGACATTCAGCAGGTGCCGCCGCAGTACAGCGCCATTCAGGTGGGCGGCCGCCGGGCCTACGATGTGGCGCGGCGCGGAGGAGAGCTGGACCTGCCGGCCCGCCCGGTGACCATTCACCGGCTGGAGTTGCTGGGCGTCTACTCGTCGCTGGCGCAGGCACCGCAGCGGGTGAGCCGGGGTGCGGGCGGGTGGGCGCCGGACCCGGCCGGCCGCGAGGTGCCATTGCCGCCCGCCCTGGGCGAGTTTCCCACCCTGCTGCTCCGCGCTTCGGTGGGCAGCGGGACCTATCTGCGCTCGCTGGCCCGCGACCTGGGCACGGCGCTGGGCCAGCCGGCGCACCTTTCGGGCCTGCTGCGCACCCGCGCCGGCGCCTATGACCTGGCCGACTGCCTGCCGCTGGACGCGGTGGCCGACGCCGAGGGCCACTCTGACCTGAGCGCCCTGCCGTTTCCACAAGTGGAGGTCTCCGAGCAGACAGCTGCCGAACTGCGCCAGGGCAAGCGCCCCCGCTGCGCCGAAACGGGCCGCCTGACCGTGACCCACGCCGGCCGGCTGGTGGCTGTGGTGGACGGCGACGGTGAGCAGTGGAAAGTGGTGCGGGCCTGGAACTGAGCCGGCCGCAGCCCGCCAGCGCCCCCTTGCTAGACTGGGCGGATGAAGCGCGACCTAGACCGTTCTTTCGGCCCCCAGGACGAGGGCCCCGATATTGACGTGGAGGAGCTGGTAGAGTTCCTGGCTCAGCAGGTGGTGGATGACCCGGCGCAGGTGCAGGTGTACCGCCAGGGCCAGACCCTGCTGATCCGGGTGGGCGAGGGTGAAGAAGGCCGGCTGATCGGCCGCCAGGGCCGGGTCATTCAGGCCATTCGCACCCTGGCCCGCAGCGCCACCTCGCCCCGCGCCCGGCTGACGGTGGATTTGGACGGCCCGCGCGCAGGCCAGGGCAGTGGCCGCTCCTCCTTCTCCAGCCGGGAGCGCCGCTCGTGAACGCCCCCGAGAACACCACCCGGGTGGGCTATTTTCTGGGGCCGCAGGGCCTCAAGGGCGGCATCAAGCTGTTCGTGGTGGGCGAGGCCGAGCAGCTGGCCGAGCTGCCCCGCGTGTGGGTGGAAGGCTGGGGCTGGCTGAAGCTGCGCCGCACCGAGCTGACCTACCCCGGCATCGCCCTCTTCCTGAGTGGCATAGAGACTCGCGAGGCCGCTGCCGACCTGCGCGGCGCCCAGGTTTACGCCCACGACAATGAGTTGCCGGGGCTGGAAGAAGGCAGCTACTACTACCATCAGCTGCGCGGCCTGCCGGTGCTGAGCGGCGGCGCACAGGTCGGTGACGTGGTGGATGTGATGGACATGGGCTACCAGGACCTGCTGGTGGTCTCGCATGAGTACGGTGAGTCGCAGGTGCCGCTGCAGGCGCCCTACGTGGTGATTGAAGAAGATGACAGTGGCCAGCCGGCCCGCATTCTGCTGACCGAGGACACCCCGGCGGGCCTATTGGGCGAGCCGGATGCTGCGGAGAGCTGGGACGACGACTGGGACGGGGCAGACGACCGGCCAGCAGGAGCGGACGAAGAAGAGTGAGCCCGGTGCTGACTTTTTCCGTGCTGACCCTGTTCCCTGAACTGCTGCGCCCCTTTGCCGCCGAGGCCCTGCTGGGCAAGGCACAGGAGCGCGGGCTGGTGCAGGTGAATCTGCACGACCTGCGGCAGTGGTCCGGCAACCGGCACCACAAGGTGGATGACACCCCTTACGGCGGCGGCGCCGGTATGGTGATTCGGGTGGACGTGGTGGCCCGCGCCCTGGAAGCACTGCGTGAGCAGGGGCCGGTAGACGAAGTGGTGATGCTGACCCCGGCCGGCGAGACTTTCCGGCAGGCTACCGCTGAAGCCTGGGCCGCGCGCGGCGGCCACTGGGTGATTCTGTGCGGACGCTATGAAGGCTTTGACGCCCGCGTGGAGCGGCTGGTCACCCGCGAAGTGAGCATCGGTGACTTTGTGATGATGGGCGGCGAGGCGGCGGCCGCCTGCATCATGGAAGCGGTGGCGCGGCTGATCCCCGGCGTGCTGGGCGCGGAAGCTTCGCATCAGGACGATTCGTTCAGTTCGGGTCTGCTGGACTATCCGGAATATACCCGCCCGCAGGTCTGGGAAGGGGAGGGGGTGCCGGAGATTCTGCAGGGCGGCAACCACGGCGCCATTGCCGCCTGGCGGCGAGCACAGGCGCTGGGCCGCACCCTGGAACGCCGCCCCGACCTGCTGCCCACCGCCGGCCTGACCCCACAGGACTCTGCCGAACTGCTGCGGCTGGGAGCCAGCACCGAACAGCTGGCCGGCTGGAATGCCCCCGAGCCGCCCAGGCCAAAAGCCAAACGGCGTAAGAAAAAAGCCGCAGAGCCGGCATAAAAAAAGCCCCCGCAGGGGGGGGCAGCGTCAGAGGGGGCGCTCAGACGCCCAGGCGCTCGCGGCCACGGCGGGTCATCAGTTCCGGGTGGCCGGTGTCCAGCAGCGCCTCGTCGCGAATGCGGCAGGAGTCGCACAGGCCACAGGGCTCGGTGCCCCCGCTGTAGCAGCTCCAGGTGAGGTCCACCGGCACGCCCACGTCCAGCGCGGTGCGGACGATATCGGCCTTACTCATCTCCAGCAGCGGGGCGACCAGTCGTGCGCCGTGCCCCTCGCGGCCAGCCATCGTGGCCAGGTCGGCCAGGGTCTGGTAGGCGGCCAGATAGTCGGGCCGGCAGTCGGGATAGCCGGAGTAATCCACCGCCGTGATGCCCAGGTGCAGGCTGCCTGCGTCTATCGCTTCGGCCAGGGAAAGACCCACCGCAATAAAGACGGTGTTGCGCCCCGGCACGTAGGTGGGCGGAATCACGCCGCCCGGGGTGGCGTCCAGCGGCACGTCAATGGCCTGGTCGGTCAGAGCGCTGCCGCCAAAACTGCCGATGTTGATGTCAATGATGCGGTGTTCCGCCCCGAAGTGCGCGGCAATCTTGGCGGCCCGTTCCAGCTCCACGGTATGGCGCTGGCCGTAGCGAAAACTCAGGGCCGCCGGCTGGTAGCCGTTTCGGACGGCCAGGCCCAGCACCGTGCTGGAATCCAGCCCGCCCGACAGCAGCACCACGGCGCGGGGGTTGTCGTTGGGGAAAGTCATGTCTAGTACCCTAGCCTTTCGTTCCCGCCCAGCGGGATCAGGCGCTTGTCACTGTGCTCGTCCAGCTCATCTGCGCGGTACAGCTTGTGCATCTGGTAGCCGGCCCGCAGGCGCGGGTCTGCCTTGACAGCGTCGGTGATGGCGTTCAGCACCCGCATATCGCGCTCGCGGGCGCGGCTCCATTCCGGGTGCAGCCAGATCACTGCGTCGTCCCGCAGGCCACCCAGGGTCGCCAGTCCGGCCTGGATATCTTCCGGCTCGTGCACGATGATTTTTACCTCGTCGGCGCGGGCCACCACTTCCGGCAGCGGCCAGGTCTGGGTGGGCTTGGGCGACAGTGTGACCCAGTCCAGGCGGCCCTGCAGCGGGGCGATCCCGCTGGTCTCGATGTGCACCTGCCGGCCCAGCGCGTGCAGCGCTTCTGCTAGCGGGCCAAGGTCGAACAGAATCGGCTCGCCTCCGGTGATGATCACCACCGCGCCGGGCGGGCTTTCCTCGGCCACGGCGCGGGCCAGGGTGCCTGCGTCCAGCAGCTGCACAGCCGCCGGGCGGAAATCGGGGTGCCAGGTGCCGGCGCTGTCGCACCAGGGGCAGTGCTGCGGGCACCCGTACAGCCGGATAAAGTAAGCGGCCCGGCCCAGATGCACGCCCTCGCCCTGCCAGGTGTAGAAGCGCTCGTAGACCGGGTATTTGAGCGTGGAAGCAGAGGGCGCGGAGTTGCCTGGCCCTTCCGCTTCCCGCTCTACCAGCTCATTCCCAGTATTCACAGCACGACTCCGGCGTTTCCCACAGGAAGACCCGCAGTTTCAGGTCGGCGCCGTCGTCGCCCGCTTCCAGGTCCTGATGAATGCGGCGCATGGTCTCGCGGTGCAGAAAAGCGGCAATCACCTCGGCGGTGGTGTCAGCTCCGAGCTCAGGATGCTCGTTGAGGAACATATGGTCCAGCCCGCCCTGCTCCACGTCCTTCTTGGCCCATTTTAGGCTCTTGAAATCCGCCACCATGATGTCGCGCTTGATAAAGGCGCTGGGGCGCAGGCGCCCGCTTTCCAGTTCCATCCGCACCCGGTAGGTGTGGCCGTGCAGCCGCCCGCAGGGGCCGTCGTAGCCTTCAATAATGTGCGCCGAGTCGAAGGTGAACTCAGTAGACAGCTTCCAGGGCATCAGCTTTTCTGATCCTCGGCCACGTAGTTGGCCTTGACCACCGTGCGAATGCCGCCGCGCAGGCCATAGTCACAGTCAATGCTCAGGCTCAGCGGGTCCAGCAGCCCCACCAGGTCGGCCAGCACCCGCCGGGTGGCATGCTCGTGGAAGATGCCCACGAAGCGGTAGGAGGTCAGGTAGTACTTCAGGCTCTTGAGTTCCACGCACTTTTCGCGCGGCACGTAGCGGATCTCCAGCCGGCCGAAATCCGGCAGGCCGCTCCAGGGGCACACCGGGCTGAACTCGTCGGTGGTGATCACGATTTCGCTAGGCTCGCCCGGGTACTTGACCGGGTCGTCCTCGCGCATGGCCGGAAAGGTGCCCAGCACGTCCACGTCGATGGCGTCCAGGCCCTTGACGTCGTAACGGCGGTCGAAGCCGCCGCAGTCTTGCTGGGTGTCGGCAGGTTGGGTATCAGTCATGGTGTTTTCCTCCTCGGCGCCGGCGGGCCAGCTGTGACCACGGCGCAGGCCGGCAAAACAGGCCGGCCCGGAGCCCAGTCTAAGCGAAAGGTGCCCCGGCACAGTGTGCTTCTGGCCCAGTGTGCTTCCAGTCCAGTGTGCCTCTGGGCTGGTGTGATTCCGGATCGGTGTGTTTCTGGCGGCGGTCAGCGTCCGTCAGGCTCAGCTCTGAAACCGGGCGCCAAAATAAAAGCCACAGCGCACCTGGGGGTGTCTGCGGCCTGTTGTAGGCTCGCCTGTTTTTCAGGCAGCCCAGGTGCTTCTGAAAAAATCAGAGGGCGGTGGGGTCGGGGAAGGCCTGCGCCTTGTCGGCCTGGTCGTGCTCATTGTCGCGCAGCAGCCCTTCGGAACCCGCTTCTCCCACCTCGGGCGCGGCCGGCTGCGCTTCGCTGTCGGGGCGGCCAGTGTCGGGGTTCATGTTGGTGTCGGCAGTGGAACGGTCTCCAGGATCGGTCATGGGTCCACTGTGCCGCCTGCGCCTCCCCGGCAGGTGAAGCCGAATTTAGCGCGTCTACATGGAGCGCGCGCCCACCGCCTCGCCTACGCTGCGGAACCCTTCGCGCTCCAGCAGTCGGCTCAGGCCACGGGCAATTTCGGCTGGCAGGGTGGGCCCGCCGTAAATCAGGCCCGAGTAGACTTCCACCAGGCTGGCGCCGGCCAGAATCTTCTCGAAGGCGTCCTCGGCGCTGAAGATGCCGCCCACTCCCACAACCGGCACCCGGCCGCGTGCCTGCTGAAAGCCCAACCGGACCAGCTCTGTAGAGCGCTCCCGCAGCGGCCGCCCGCTCAGGCCGCCGCTTTCGCCCCGGTAGGAGCTGCGCAGCCCTTCGCGGCTCAGGGTGGTGTTGGAGATGATCAGGCCGTCGGCGCCTGCCTGCAAGACCGCGTCCACACTGGCTTCGAAATCGGCCGGGTGCAGGTCGGGGGCCAGTTTGACCAGCACCGGCGGCCGGCGGCGAGTGGTGCGCACCCGCTGCAACTCGGCCTCTTCCATGATCTCGTGCACCAGCGCCCGCAGGTCGCCGGCCGCCTGCAGGGCCCGCAGCCCCGGCGTATTGGGGCTGCTCACGTTGACGGCGAAAGCGTCGGCCACCGGATACAGCGCGGCCACGCAGCGGCGGTAATCCAGCGCCGCTTGCTCGTTGGGCGTCACCTTGTTCTTGCCGATGTTGACCCACACCGGGCACAGCCGGGAGCTTCCTTCCAGCCGCTCGCGCACCGCTTCCACGCCGTCGTTGTTAAAGCCCATCCGGTTGATCAGGGCGTCGTCTTCCGGCAGGCGGAACAGCCGGGGCCGCTCGTTGCCGCTCTGCGCCCGTGGGGTGATGGTGCCCACCTCCAGAAAGCCGAACCCCATCGCCCCGAAAGCCGGCACCGCTTCGGCGTTCTTGTCCAGCCCGGCCGCCAGCCCCAGCGGCGAGGCGAAATCACGGCCCCACAGCGTCTGGTGCAGCGCGGGGTTGCGTGGCAGGCTCAGCTCACGTGCCAGCCCTGGCAGCCCCGGCAGCTGTCCGGCGCGGCTCAGGCCCGCGATGGTGAGGTGGTGAATCTCCTCGGGATCGCGGCGAAACAGCTGCGGCTTGATCAGGTCACGGTAGAGGTGCATGTCGGGGCCCAGTTTACATGGCGGGGGCGCGACCTAACGGGCAGCGTCTGTGAGTCGTGAAGCGGGCTGCACCTCTCTGCCGGGCGGCCCCAGCACCTCGGCTGCCACCTGTAAGAAAGCGTCCAGCAGGGCGTCACGCTGCTCCCGAGGCCACACGGCCACGATGTCCACCAGCGGAGCGTCTTCCAGCGGGCGGTACGCCACGCCGTTCATGCCCAGCCCCTGAAAAAAGCTGATCGGCAGGAAAATCCCCACCCCCGCCGACACCAGCGAGAGCAGGGTGGGCACCTCCAGCGCCTCCTGCACCACCTGCGGGGTAAAGCCGGCCTCAGCGCACCACTGCATCACCTGATCGAAATAGGTGGCCCGCTGATGCCGGGGGAAAAACACGAAGTCCTCGTCTTTGAGGTCCTGGATCTTCAGCCGGGGCCGCGCCGCCAGCGGGTGCGAGGCGGGCAGTGCCGCCACCAGCGGCTCGCGCCACAGCGGCGCCGAATCCAGGCCGGGGTCGCGCACCGGCAGCAGCAGCAACCCCACCGAAATCTGCTCGCTGCGCAGCGCTTCCTCCTGCTCCTGTGCGCTCAGCTCGCGCAGTTCCACGCCCACCTCGGGAAAGCGTTCCTTGAACACCCGCACGATGTCCGGCAGGCCGCCGAAAGCCAGCCCGCTGACAAAGCCCACCGTCAGCCGGCCCACCTCGCCGCGCGCCGCCCGGCGGGTGCGTTCCAGTGTCTGGTCGGCCAGGGCCAGCGTTGCGCGAGCTCCGCTCAGGAACTCGCGGCCGGCCGGGGTCAGCCGGACTCGCCGGGTGCTGCGCTCCACCAGCGGCACGCCCACCTCCTCTTCCAGCCGGCGCACCGAACTGCTCAGCGCCTGCTGCACCACATAAACCCGCTCGGCGGCGCGTCCGAAGTGGCCTTCTTCGGCCAGGGCAATAAAATGGCGCAGGTGGCGAAGTTCCATGCGGGAGATGCTAAAGCGCAGGCCGGGTGGGGCGCTCGCCGGAAGTCACAGAGCTGCGTTAGCCTGGGGGCATGACCACGCCGCCGCGCTCCCGCCGCCGCGTGCCGCTCTGGGCCGCCGTGCTCGGCGCAGCGCTGGCGTTTTGGCTGGGGATTTGGACGATGTCGCCCAAAAGTGACACCATTTAGACCATGTGCGGGCATACACCTTTTTGCCCCGACCCGCTGGTGTATCTCAGCAACCTTGAACGCCAGCCTAATACCCTTGAGCAGTACGCTATTAACTTGCACCCACTGGAAAGCCGCCGCGTAGAGTTCGAGTTCGACTCGGCTGGACCGTGGGGCTGCCGCCTGAGATGGAATTGGAGGTCATTGAGGTCAGCCGTGAACAGTTTGAACCCAGGTACGAGCCGCTGAGTTACCGTGTTCCGCCTCTGAAGGGGTGGGGCGAGGCGACCTTGTATGAGGACCACGAACTCAAGGTCACCACCCCCAATATTCGCGGGAAAATGCCAACGGTAGGCCGTTTCCTGGTCATCGTCGCCGCCAAACGTGAGCTATCACAGGGCCGCAATGCGCTGAATTTCTATGTGCGGAAGCCCAGCACGCGCTGGGGCGGCAGCGGGCAGGTGTCGCTGCTGGTCTGGACACACAGCCACTGACGCCTCTGGGTCGCGGGCCAGCTGCCAGCTCACCCCATCCATTCACCATTAGATTTGGTTAATCGGTCTGCGTCCCTTTGTTGGCGTGGGCTGACAGAGCAGGCCTAGAATACGTTTATGACTCATCTTCCCGCTATTCCCCCCCGCGTGCGGCTGCCCGATCAGCAGCGCGAGGAGCTGAACCAGACCGAGACCCGCGAGTGGATCGATTCGCTGGCCTACGTGCTGGCCGATGGTGGCCGCAAGCGCAGCGCCGAACTGCTTGAAGCCTTGGACGCCTGGGCTTACGACCGTGGCGTGCCCATCGAGTACAAGCAGAGCACGCCGTACATCAACACCATTTCCTCGGGCCGGCAGCCCGACTACCCCGGTGACATGGAGCTGGAACACCGCATCCGCAACATCATCCGCTGGAACGCCGTGGTGATGGTCATCCGTGCCAACAAGGCGTCGGACGGCATCGGCGGGCACCTGGCCTCCTACGCCTCCAGCGCCGAGCTGCTGGAAGTGGGCTTCAACCACTTTTTCCGTGGCGCCGGCGCCGGCAAGGACCGCGACCTGGTGTTTTTCCAGGGGCACATCAGCCCCGGCATCTACGCCCGCTCCTTCCTGGAAGGCCGCTTCGACGAGGCGCGGCTGAACAACTTCCGCCGTGAACTGCAGCCCGACGGCCCCGGCCTGAGCAGCTACCCGCACCCCTGGCTGATGCCCGACTACTGGGAATTCCCCACCGTCAGCATGGGCCTGGGCCCCTTGCAGGCGGTGTATCAGGCCCGCTTCATGAAGTACCTGGAAAACCGTGGCCTCAAGGAAAAGGGCGACGGCAAAGTCTGGGCCTTTATGGGCGACGGCGAGATGGACGAGCCGCAGTCGGTGGCCGGGCTGCGCTTTGCCGCCTACGAGAACCTCGACAACCTGATTTTCGTGCTGAATGCCAACCTCCAGCGGCTGGACGGCCCGGTGCGCGCCAACTCCAAGGTGATTCAGGAGTTCGAGGCGCTGTTCCGTGGCGCCGGCTGGAACGTGATCAAAGTGGTGTGGGGCAGCAAGTGGGACGAACTGCTGACCAAGGAAGGCGCGCCGCTGATCATTCAGCGTTTCGAGCGCATGGTGGACGGCGAGTCGCAGCGCTACGCCGCGTTTGGGGCCAAGGAGCTGCGCGAGCAGTTCTTCAACACCCCCGAGTTGCAGCAGCTGATTGCCGAGTGGCGTGACGACGACCTGGCCCAGCTGAACCGTGGCGGCCACGACGTGCAGAAGGTCTATGCCGCCTATCAGGCTGCCGTGCAGCATAAAGGCAGCCCCACCGTGATCATCACCCGCACGGTGAAGGGCTACGGCCTGGGCGAAAGCGCCGAGGCCCGCAACGTGGCGCACCAGGTCAAGAAGCTGGACTTCGAGGCCATGAAGAACCTGCGCGATCTGCTGGACATCCCCCTGAACGACGAGCAAGTGGAGCACCTGGAGTTCTACCACCCCGGCGAGGACAGCCCCGAAGTGCAGTATGTGAAAGCACAGCGCGAGCAGCTGGGCGGGTTCATGCCGGCGCGCCAGGCCGAGTATCCCCACCCCACTGTGCCCGACGGCAAGTTCTACGAGGAATACGCGGCCGGCAGCGGCGAGCGTGAACTGAGCACCACCATGGCCGCCGTGAGCATCATGTCCAAGCTGCTGCGCGACAAGCAGATCGGTAAGTACATCGTGCCCATCGTGCCCGACGAGGCCCGCACCTTCGGGATGGACGCCCTGGTGCCGCGCGTGGGTATCTACTCGCCGCGCGGCCAGACCTACACCCCGGTGGACAGCGGTTCGCTGATGTACTACAAGGAAGCGGTGGACGGTCAGATGCTGGAAGAAGGCATCACCGAAGACGGCGCGATGGCCTCGTGGATTGCGGCCGGCACGGCCTATGCCCACTTCGGTATTCCTACCATGCCCTTTTACATGCTGTATTCCATGTTCGGCATGCAGCGGGTGGGCGACCTGGTCTGGGCCGCCGCCGACCAGCGCGCCCGTGGCTTTATCCTGGGCGCCACCGCGGGCCGCACCACCCTGGCGGGTGAGGGCCTGCAGCACCAAGACGGCAACAGCCACCTGCAAGCCTACGTGGTGCCCAACCTCAAGACCTACGATCCGGCTTTCGCTTACGAGCTGGCGGTGATTTTCGAGCACGGCATCCAGCGGATGTATGTGGAAGGCATCGACGAGTTTTATTACGTGACCGTGGACAACGAAAACGAGCGTCAGCCGGCCATGCCGGAAGACCACGAACGGGTCCGCGAGGGCATCGTCCGGGGCATGTACCTGTTCCAGCCGGCCGCCGACGCGCAGGGCCAGGAACTGCGTGCCCAGCTGCTGGCCTCCGGCCCGGCGATGGGCGCCGCACAGGAAGCGGTGGAACTGCTCAAGAAGTACGGCGTGGCGGCCGACCTGTGGAGCGTGACCTCGTACAAGGAACTGCATCAGGACGCCCTGCTGACCCAGCGCTGGAACATGCTGCACCCTACCGAGGACCCCAAAGTGTCTTTCGTGGCCAGTCAGCTGGACGAGCAGAGCGCACCCGGCGTACTGGTGTCGGTCAGCGACTATGTCAAGCTCGGCGCCGAGGGCCTTAACGGCCACCTCAGCCGCAAGCTCTGGACGCTGGGCACCGACGGCTTCGGCCGCAGCGAGGCCCGCGAGGAACTGCGCGACTTCTTCGAGGTAGACGCCCGGCACGTGGCTCTGACCGCCCTGTACGCGCTCAAGGACGAAGGCAAGCTGAAGGGCGAAGTGGTGGCGCAGGCGCTGCAGGACTTCGGTATTGACCCGGAGCGGCAGGCCCCGGTGCTGCGCTGAGTTGACCGGGCCAGACTGGAAGAGTGCAGCTTGGTTCCAGCCTGGCCTTTCCGACGTTTTTATTCATCAACACTCCAGAGGAGCCGAACAATGGCAACTGAACTGAAACTGCCCGACGTGGGCGACAATATTGAGCAGGCCACTGTGGTGACCATTCTGGTGAACCCCGGCGACACCATTTCCGAGGGCGACCCCATCATCGAAATCGAGACCGATAAGGCCGTGGTGGAAGTCCCGGCCACCGCTGGCGGCACGGTCGAGAGCATCGCCGTCAGCGTGGGTGACAAGGTGGCGGTGGGTGGCACCCTGCTGACCCTGGGCGGGGATAGGGCCGGCGCCCAGAGCGGCAGCAGTAGCAGCGACAGCGACGCTCCCCAGCAGGGCGACGGTGACCGCGCCATGCAGGCAGAGAGCACCACCACCAGCCCCAGTGATGCGCAGGCCAACAACGTGGCCGCCGAACAGCAACGCGCCCAGCAGGCCGAGGCCACTGGCGAAGCCGGCACGACCACTTCGGGTACGTCGGCTGCGGCCTCGGCGCCGGCCAGCGCGGGCGCCCAGAGTGCCGGCCAACAAGTGGTGCTGCCCGACGTGGGCGACAATATTGAGCAGGCCACTGTGGTGACCATTCTGGTGAACCCCGGCGACACCATTTCTGAGGGCGACCCCATCATCGAAATCGAAACCGACAAGGCTGTGGTAGAAGTCCCCGCCACCGCCGGCGGCACCGTGCAGAGCGTGAACGTGAAGGTGGGCGATCAGGTGAAGGTGGGCGCTCCGTTGCTGACCCTGAGTGGCGGCGCAGACAATGCGGCGCCCAGCGCTCAGCCGGCCGCATCCGCTGAAGCCGGCCAGCCTGCACCGGCAGCGCCACAGTCCGCCGCAGCCCCGACCGGCGAAGCCAGCGCTGCTGCCGGACAGCCAGCCGCCCAGGCCGCTGCACCACAGCAGTCCGGCACCCGGAACCCCAAAACCTACGAGGGCCGGCCCATCGTGCCGGCGGCCCCCAGCGTGCGCCGTCTGGCCCGTGAAATGCACATTGATATTCACGATGTGCACGGCACTGGCATCGCCGGGCGCATCAGCGAAGAAGACGTGCGCCGCACTGCCGGCACGCCCACGGCCCCGGCTGCAGCGGCTACGGCAGGTGCTCAGCCGGCGGCGCAGGCCCCAGTCGCCGCTGCACAGGCGCTGCCTGACTTCTCCAAGTGGGGCAACGTGACCCGCGAGGACATGAACGGCATTCGCCGCGCCACCGTGCGCTCCATGACCCAGGCCTGGACCACCATCCCGATGGTCACCCACTTCGACAAGGCCGACGTGACCGTGATGGAAGAAACCCGCAAGCGTTACGGCGAGCGGGTGCAGAAGGCCGGCGGCAAGCTCACCATGACCCATATCCTGATGAAGGTGGTGGCGAATGCCCTGCACCGTTTCCCCAAGTTTGGGGCCAGCCTGGACCTACAGAACGAACAGGTCGTCTACAAGGACTTCGTCAACATCGGCGTGGCGGTGGATACCCCGGTGGGCCTGCTGGTGCCGGTGGTCAAGGACGCCGACAAGAAGAGCATCACCGAACTGGTGCTGGACCTGACCGACCTGGCCGAGCGCGCCCGTGAACGCAAGCTCAAGCCCGACGAGATGCAGGGCGCGACCTTTACCATCTCCAACCTGGGCGGCATCGGCGGCCACGCTTTTACGCCGATCGTCAACAGCCCAGAAGTGGCGATTTTGGGTGTGTCGCGCGGCGGCATCGAGCCGGTCTGGAACCGGGAAAAAGGCGAGTTCGAGCCGCGCAACATGCTGCCGCTCTCGCTCACCTACGACCACCGCCTGATTGACGGCGCTGACGCGGCCCGCTTCCTGCGCTTTATTGCCGAGTCGCTGGAAGACCCGTTCCTGATCTCACTCTGAAGCTGATGAGAATCTGAGAAGGAAGCCGGCTGGTGGGCGTTGTCCCCCGGCCGGCTTTCTTCTATCTCACCTGTTGCCCCGTCCCAATGCGGCGGGCTTGCTAGCATAGGCTGTTATGAGTCAGCCGCTTGCCCTGTCCCCGCAGCCTGTCGCCCTCGCCATCAGCGGTGGGGGAGCGCGGTCTTTTTATCAGGTGGGGGCGCTGCAGGCGCTGGAAGATGCCGGCTTTACTTTCGGGGCGTTGGCCGGAACGTCGTCAGGGGCTATTCTGGCGGCGCTGCTGGCCGCCGGTCACACCGGGCGCGAGGTGCAGTCGCTGGTGCGCGAGGGGCACCCGCCCGGCTGGTTCGACCTGACCCTGGGGCGCGGGCTGGTGCAGCCGACCGGCCTGCAGGACTGGCTGACAGAGGTGCTGCCGGAAAATTTCGAAGACCTTCCCCTGCCGCTGATTATTCCGGCGACCGATATCCAGACCGGCGAGGAAGTCTCGTTTACCAAAGGCCCGCTGGTGCCGGCCATCATGGCCAGCAGCGCTTTTACCGGGGCCGTGTATCCCCTCAACTGCGAGGGCCGCTGGCTCTCGGATGGCGGGCTGGTCAACGAGGTTCCGGCTGATCTGGCCCGGCGCATCAGCCGGCTGCCCCTGATTGCGCTGGACGCCACTGCGCCGCTGCTGGAGCTGGATTTTCCTAAGCCCGGAACCAAGCGGGGCGGCCTGCTGGGGCTGGTGTCCACCCAGTCACCCACCCTGCCCGAGATTCTGCTGCAGGCCTTTACCATTACCCAGGGGCACCTCACCCACCGCAAGTTGCAGGAGGCGGCCCCCGAGTGGCTGGTGGATTTTGACCCGCTGCGCGACCTGACGCTGCAGAACCTGGATCAGCTGGACCGTGGGGTGGAAATCGGCTACGGCTTTATGCAGGACCTGCTGGACCGCCAGGCCCAGGCCGGCGCTGACGCTGACGAATCGGCGCCTGAGCAGAGTGTTTGAGCCTGGCCGCATTTAACGCCGGCGGGGGGGCCGGGACAGATCCGGGCCACCAGAGGAGCGGCGGCCCAGGCGCTCGCTGGGGCGTTCTTCTGTGGTCGTGTCGGCAGCTTCTTCACCGGCCAGGTCGTTCCAGTCTTCCTCGTCCCAGGAGTGATCACGCCAGCGGCGGCCAGCAGCCGGCGTGGGAATTACGGGGCTGGCCGGCTCAGGCTCTTCTTCCGGCGCCCAATCCATCCGACGTGGGCCGTGCTCGTCCTCATCCCAGGCTTCTGTAGGCCATTCCTCGGCGTCCCACTCGGCGGTGTCTTCAGGAGTGTCCATCTCCCAGCTGGGATCGTCCAGCAGCGTTTCTTCCGGCTCGGTGGTTGGAGGCACGCTGCCTGGCTGCGGCCCGGCTGCTGCGTCGGCCTTGGCTTTCACCCGGCGCTGGCGCGAGGGCCGGGGGGGGAAGGCCAGACCCAGCAAGCCCAGAATGCCCAGCAGTCCCCAGGGAAAACCCGGCGCCGGCAGCTTGACGACCGTGGCCGGCCGGGGCGCTTCGGTCACGGCTGCGGTGGCTGGTTCTGACGCAGCCGTGGTTGCTGCCGAGGTGCTGGCAGCAGAGGCTTCAGAGGTCTGGGTCTGTGAGGCGGCCAGCGGGGCAGGGGTAGGCGCGGCCGCCTGGGCCCCCGGCAGAGCCAGCAGCGCGGTGAGCAAAAAGGCGGGCAGGGCAGTGGAACGCATGGAGCTTCACTGTATAACGCCGCTCAGCGCAGGTAGTGTTCCCACTCCGGCTGGGTCTGCGCGAACTGGCCGTGCGCGAACGCCCGGAAGGATGGCACCCGTGGCCCGTGCTGCAGCGGCATCTGGGCCTCTTCGGGGGTGCGGCTGCCCTTGCGCTGGTTACAGTCGCGGCAGGCGGTGGTCACGTTGGTCCATTCGTGCCGGCCTCCCCGTGAGCGGGGCATCACATGGTCCAGGGTCAGATTCTCGCCGCTGCCGCAGTACTGGCAGGTAAAGGCGTCGCGCCGCAGCACATTGCGGCGGTTGAACGGCACCGCGAAGGTATTGGGCCGGCGCACATAACGCCGCAGCCGGATCACGCTGGGCACCTGCATGACGGTAGAAGGCGAGCGCACCACGTCGCGGCTTTCTTCCAGAACCTCGGCCACCCCGAACTGCGTCAGGGTGATGGCCCGCTTGATGCTGGTCACCTGAAGCGGCTCATACGAAGCGTTGAGCACCAGTACCCGTGCCGCATTCAGGTCACTGGCCGGCCGGCCGGTTGGCCGCGGTTCTTCCCGTCCCGCATGGTTCATGGCCGCATTTTAAGGGCAGGAAGTTAGGGAGATGTGAGCATTAAGGCACAGGCAGCCTCACGACCGCCACGCTCCGTCACCTTCAGGATTGCCAATCACCTGGCAGAAGTGGCTTTCAGACTCCCGTCTGCCAGGCTGGCATTGGCTTACTTGCCGCTGCGCCGGGGAACGATGGTTACGGCCAGCTTGGCACTGGTTTCAATTTCCGCCGCGTCGCCGCTCTGGTCCTCGCCGGGGGCTGGCAGGTACTTTGCCTGCACGCCCCAGTCGAAGCGGTTGCTGACGGCATTGTCCCTGGCCCGCACCCGGATGGGGAAGACGTCACCCACATGCACTACTGTTTTGGGCAGGTCAATCACCAGATCGTCACTCATGCTCTGGCCGCTCAGCTGAAAGGCGCCGGGGTGCCGGTCGCGCTGGTAGCCACCGATGCGGCCCTGCAGCTCGCGGCTTTGGCCGTTTTCCAGGGTGATTTCGCTCAGCTGCTTGCCGCCGGGTTCCGCCACGATCAGGTAGCCGCCGGCGCAGCCCAGGTTCCGCAGTTGCCCGATGTCGTAGGCCGACAGCAGCAGCGAGGGCACAAAGGAAGCCATCACCAGCCCCAGCCCGAACATGGCCTTGGGCCGGTCGTTCCACTGCGAAGCGGTCAGCGCCAGGCCGCCGGGCCCCAGCAGCAGCGGCATCAGCAGCGCCAAGACCGTGTGGCCCCGGCAGGGGTCTGAGAGAAACAATTGCCCCAGCCAGCGCACCAGCAACACGGCGGCGGCGGCCAAGGCCCAGCCCAGCAGGAAGGGCCGCAGCGGCCAGCCGAACGGCTCTTGCCCAGAGTCAATGTCGGTAAGGTGTGGCCCCGGAAATCCCGGTTGCCCGCCGGGCGTCGCCGGGCCGGTCAAGAGGCCACGGGTTCCGGAACCTGCGCGGCTTCGCAGCAGGGGCAGACGCCCATGAATTCCAGCCGGACATCGGTCACCCGGAAGCCCTGCGGCAGGGCTCCGGCCGGCAGCGGCGGCACCAGCTCGGCGTCAATATCGAAAATCGCGCCGCACTGCCGGCAGACGGCGTGGTGGTGGTGCTCGTCCTCGCGGCGAAAATCGTAGCAGGTGGCCCCGCCGGCCCGCTCAATCGTCACGGCCACGCCGTCACGCACCAGGGCGTCCAGGGTGCGGTAAACCGTCCCCAGACTGACCGTGGGCTGGAGTTTGCGGACTTCGGAATGGATCCAGGCGGCGTCGGGATGACAGCGGGCTGCGCGTAACACCTCGATGACCGCCTGGCGCTGCTTGGTCTGGCGTACCATCGTCATGCCTTCCAGCATAGCAAACCGCCTGCCACCGCCCTGAGACGGACGCTACGGTCGGGGCGCGCTGGACCTACAAGCGCCAGGCAGAACCTGCGGCACAATAAGTTATATGCCTGACCGCCTGCTGCCGCTGCTGACCGATACTCCCCAGTCCGGTGACGCCCTGGGTGCGGCCCTGGAGCTGAGCCGCGTCACCGTCCACTCGCTGGCCCACCGCCTGCAGGAGCAGGGCGTGCCGCTAGAGGTGAGCCGGGCCGGCTACGCGCTGGCCGCCGGCACACCGGCGCCAGGGCTGGTGCCGGTGCGGGGGCAGTTTGGTCAGGCGCTGCGGTATTTCGGGGAGGTGAGCAGCACCCAGGACACCCTGCATGACTGGGCCGCCGACCCGCAGAGCCCCGCTTCCCACGGCGCCGTGGTGGTGGCCGAGCGGCAGACGGCCGGCCGGGGCCGCCGGGGCCGCACCTGGCAGACCAGCGGCGGCAGTCTGGTGTTCAGCGTGTTGCTGCGGGGGCCGCTGCCACTGGCGAGCTTGCCCACCCTGCCGCTGGCCGCCGGCGTGGCGCTGCAGCGGGCGGTGGGCGGCGGGTTCCTGAAGTGGCCCAACGACCTGCTGGACGGAGAGGACCGTAAGCTGGCCGGCATCCTGCTGGAAGCGGAGCTGCGCGGCGAGGAAGCCCGGCAGGCGGTGCTGGGCATCGGCATTAACGTGAGCCAGGCGCCTTCCGGGGCCGCCACCGCCGAGCAGTTCCGCCCCGGCGTGTCCCGCGCCGAGCTGCTGGCCGATGTGCTGGGCGAACTGGAACACTGGCTCTCGGCCCCGGTTCCCGAAGTGCTGGATGCCTGGCGAGCGGTGAGCGCCACCCTGGGCCGCCAGGTGCGCTTTGAGCTGCCGGGCCAGAGCGCCCAGAACGGACAGAGTGGTGTGCTGGAAGGCCGGGCCAGCGACCTGGACGACCAGGGCAGCCTGCTGGTCTCCTTGCCGGACGGACAGTTGGTCCGGGTCGGAGCGGGCGACGTGGAACTGGTCGGACGCCTGACACCGGCCCAGACTGAGCTTTAGCCTTCAGCGAGTGGGGGAAAAGAGAATTGGACCGGGTTTACAGGCACCGGTTCGGTCGGGGCGCCCTCTGGCCGAACGGGGTGGCCTGGGCTATGCTGAGGCATTCCAAACCACAGCGGTTCCCTGCTTTCCGGTGTCCAGCATGGGCCGGGTTTCAGCTGGCCTGCCGCTGTGACCGATAAAAGGAGACTTCCCTATGACCCAGACCACCCACCCCACCCTGGCCGGCACGCTGGCCCCTGCTCCCTCGTTTGTCCGCGACCTGCTGCTCGTCGCCGGCGGCGCCCTGCTGGTCGCCCTGTTTGCCCAGGCTGAGATTCCGCTGCAGCCGGTGCCGATCACTCTGCAAACCCTGGGTGTGCTGCTGGTCGGTGCAGCCCTGGGCTGGAAGCGCGGCTTTGCGGCCCTGGCCCTGTACCTGGTGCTGGGCGCAGCGGGCCTGCCGGTGTTTGCCGGAGGCAGCGCTTCTATCGCCAAGTTTTTTGGGCCGACCGGCGGCTGTCTGCTGAGCTATCCCTTTGCCGCGGCCATGATTGGCTGGCTGGTGCAGCGTTTTGGGCTGGACCGCAACGTTCCCGGCGCCGCCGCAGCGATGCTGGCGGCCAGCGTGGTGATTTACGCTTTCGGCCTGCCCTGGCTGAGCGCCGTGACCGGCATGCACGGTCAGACGCTGCTGGCAAACGGTCTCTACCCCTTTGTCCTGGGCGACGCCCTTAAGATCGGCCTGGCCGCCTTGCTGCTGCCGGCAGCCTGGGCTTTCGCGCGCCGCTGAGTTTATACAGATAAAGAAAGCCCCCTCCTTCAGCGGGAGAGGGCTTCTTCTATCTACCGAGCGGAACTCAGACAGTGATTTCCGCGAAGCGGGCGTTCTTCTGAATAAAGTCCTTGCGCGGCTGCACGTCGCTGCCCATCAGGTCCTCGAAGATATCGTTGGCAATAAGCAGGTCGTCGATGGTGACGCGCTTCAGCACCCGGGTTTCGGGGTTCATGGTGGTGTCCCACAGCTGATCGGCGTTCATTTCGCCCAGACCCTTGAAGCGCTGAATCTCGAATTTCTTGCCGGCCTTGTTGGCTTCGGTCACCTTGGCGCGCAGTTCTTCGTCGCTGTAGAGGTACTCGCCGGTCTTCTGGCGGCCCACCGTGATGCGGTACAGCGGCGGCTGGGCAATGTAGAGGTGGCCATGCTCCACCACCGGCTTCATGTACCGGAAGAAGAAGGTCAGCAGCAGCGTGGTGATGTGGCCGCCGTCCATGTCGGCGTCGGTCATGATGATGATCTTGTGGTAGCGCAGCTGCTCCACGTCGAACCGCAGGTGCTCGCCGCTGCCGTCCACCCCGGCGCCAATGGCCGCGATCATGCTGCGAATCTCGGCGTTCTTGAGGCTCTTGTTCAGCTCGGCTTTTTCCACGTTCAGAATCTTGCCACGCAGCGGCAAAATCGCCTGGAAACGGCGTTCACGGCCACTCTTGGCACTGCCGCCGGCCGAGTTCCCTTCCACGATAAACAGCTCGCTCTCGGTGGGGTCCTGGCTGGAGCAGTCGGCCAGCTTGCCGGGCAGGTCGTCGTTTTCCAGCGGGTTGGAGCGCCGCACGATGTCGCGGGCCTTGCGGGCGGCTTCACGGGCGCGGGCTGCCTCGGCAGCTTTTTCCACGATGGTCTTGCCGACCTTGGGGTTTTCTTCCAGGAACTCGGCGAACTTCTCGCCCACGATGGCATTGACGGCCGTCTGCGCTTCGGAGTTCAGCAGCTTGACCTTGGCCTGAGACTCGAACTGCGGGTCGCCCAGCTTCACGCTGATCACGCAGTAAATGCCTTCCAGCAGGTCATCGCCGCTGGGGGCAGGGTTGCCGGACTTGATCAGGTTCTTGTCCTTGGCGTACTTGTTGAGGATACGGGTGTAAGCCGTCTTGAAGCCGGTCAGCGGGGTGCCGCCGTCGCGGGTGCGGATCATGTTGGCGTAGGTCAGGATGTTGTCGCTGGCGTAGCTGTTGGCGTGGATAAACGCCACTTCCACCTCGACCTCGTTGCTGGTGCCGCGCATCACGATGGGCTGGTCGTACAGCAGCTTGGTGCTGTCGGACACCAGCGACTGGGCAAAGTTGGCGATGCCGCCCTGCTCGTGGAAGACTTCTTCGCGCACTTCGCCGCCGTAGAGTTCGGTGCGCTCGTCGCGCAGCACGATCCGCAGGCCGGTCAGGTAAGCCAGCTCGCGCAGGCGGCGGCGAATCCGGTCATAGTCGAAGCGGTTCTCGAACTCCTTGAACACTTCCGAGTCCGGGTGAAAGCTGACTTTGGTGCTCCAGGTCACGTCCCCCGGCGTCTTGCCCAGCACTTCCAGCGGGGTGGTCACGTCGCCTTTTTCAAAGCGGATGTGGTGCAGCTGCCCGCCCTTGTTGACGGTCACGTCCAGGTAAGAGCTCAGCGCGTTCACCACGCTGGAGCCCACGCCGTGCAGCCCGCCCGACACCTTGTAGGCGCCCTGGCCGAACTTGCCCCCGGCGTGCAGCTCGGTGAAGATCACTTCGATGGCGGGGCGGCCCTCGGACTTCATCACGTCGACCGGAATCCCGCGGCCGTTGTCGGTCACGGTGGCGCTGCCGTCGGCGTGCATGGTCACGGTGATTTCGTTGGCGAAGCCGGCCAGGCCCTCGTCAATGGCGTTGTCGATGATTTCGGTCAGCAGCTGGTGATAGCCGTCGACGCCGGTGCCGCCCTGCACGTACATGCCGGGGCGCTTGCGAACGGCTTCGAGGCCCTTGAGGATGCTGATGGAATCGGCCGTGTAGTTGCTGTTGGGGTTGGTCATGGTCCTCCTGTGAAGCGGCGCCGCTCGGGCGGCCAGTTCCGGCTTCTGGTGTTGGGGTATTGTTTGCCCTGACCGCTGCTAGAGCAGAAAAGGAGCGACGCGGGCAAGGGAGAAATGTTGAGTCAGAGGCCGTGCTGGCCCCTGTGCAGGCACCTTCACAGTCTAGCACGTGAGGCAGGTTTTGCGAAATGCAAAACTGAGAATATGTTCTGAGCGTAATCAGCTGGCCAGCGGCCCCGCCCGAAGCGTGACCCTTTTCATAGTTGCCGGGTTCGGGGCACAATGGAAGGCAACATGCCACGACCCCTCCCTCTGTTCTGCCTGGGCCTGCTGCTGCTGGCCGGCTGCTCGGCCCCAGGCGCCGGGCCGGCTGACTCCTCGGCCGCTGCCACCACCGCCCCGGCAGAAGCCTGCGCCCTGCCCGGAGACGACGCTGCGGCCCTGCCGACCCAGACCCGCGCCGTGTTCATGCTGGACACCAGTGGCAGCATGGTGGGTCTGGGTGACGGCCGGGCAGACATCTTTGCCGGGGTCAAGGCGGCCATCGTGCGCTACGTGAACGAGCGCCGGCCGCAGGCGCTGGAGCTGTTCACTTTCGACAGCGGGCTGCGCTCGCACCACAGCTACACTCTGCCGGCTGACCGCGCCGCTTTTGACCGGGACATGGCGGCCCTGCAGGCCAATGGCAACAACACTTATCTCTACCGCTCGCTGAACAAGGCGCTGCCCACCATCCGCCCCGATCCCAAGCAGCTCACCAACGTGTTCGTGCTGACCGACGGGGTTGACAACGACCCGGCCCGCCGGGTGAGTGCCGCGCAGGGGCTGTCGGCTTTTCAGGCGCGCGGCCCGCTGGACAGCTTTCACTATCTGGCCCTGGGCACCCAGATTCCGGCCGACGCCCTGCAGGCGGTGCAGGCCAGCCGCTACGCCGAGGCCCGCACCTACCCGGTGGGCCAGCTGCCGGACCTGACCAGCCTGGGCACCCGTATTCAGCCGGTGCGCTCGCCGGAAGCCCTCAGCCTGAACCTGCCTGACGGCACGCCGGTGCAGCTGGCCATGCCGATGCTGCCGCGCCTGAGCCAGGTGTCGCTGCAAAAGGACCGGGTGGAGAGCAGTACGGTGCCGCTGCGGGTGCTGGGTCAGGTGCCCGACGGCACCGCCGGGCTGCTGTGCGCCGAGCCGGACCAGGCACCGGCCGCGCAGGCCCAGGCCTCCGGTGTGCAGGCTTCGGGAACGGCCACCGCAGCCCAGGCGGCTGGCGGCGTCATCCGGCCGCAGCGCACCCTGCTACGTTTTGCCCTCTCCGGCACCGAGGGCCTGCGCTGGCTGAACCCCGGCGCCGACCGCCGCCTGCGCCCCGGCGAGTCGGTCACGCTGCGCTACGCCCTCAGCCCGGCTGTGCGCGATAAGGATCTGCTGGGTTCGGGCTTCAATGTGGCGCCGGCCGGTGGCCTGAGCCCCGAGCTGCTGTACGAGCCGGGCAGCCGGCAGGTGGGCATCCGGGTGACCAACACCGGGCTGGCCGCCGGTCAGAGCGTGCCACTGGAATGGCTGCTGCCCGGCGGCACCGCGCTGCCGCTGACCACCATCACCGGTGGGGCCGGCACGCTGGCCGGACAGGTGGTGCCGGTGGCCGATACCCGCCCGGGCCGGGCCGAGCCGGACGCTGGCCCTGATCCGGACAGCGCAAACCCAGCCAGCGCAGCCCAGGCTTCAGGTGCGGCGACGACCGCCCGCCAGCCTGGGAAGCGCTCGCTCTGGCCGTTGCTGCTGGGCCTGGCCCTGCTGGGTGGGCTGCTGGCCCTGGCGCTGGTGGCCCGGCAGAGGCAGCAGGTGCGCCGCCGCGCCGCCAGCGCTGCGCCGCTGATTGCCGAGCGAGCCCGCAGCACCGGCGGGGAAGAGCGGGTGCGCTACGTGACGGTGTCGCAGGCGGAGCCGGTCAGCCCGGCGGCCGCTTACAGCCCCGCCTTCGAGCAGGACGTGCCCACCATCGAGGGCCTGGAATATTCGGAAGACCGGTTTCTGTGCCTGTTCGGCACCGACGGGCGGATGGGCGCAGTCAACGCGCCGGCCAGCGGCGCTTTCGACGTGGGACAGGTGGCCGGCGTGCCGCACCTCAGCGGCCTGCGAATGGAGCGGCACCGCGCCGGGCTGCGGCTGCTGCGGGTGCCGGCCGACCTGGAAGTCTCGCAGGGCACCCGGCTGCTGTCGCCCGGCGATGTGGTGCGCCCCGGCACCTTGCTGGGGCTCCAGATGGCCGAATCCAGCCGCGCCCGCACCCCACCTCTGGGCGAGCTGAGCGGCCTGGGCCTGCCGCTGCGCCTGACCTCCGACGGCGCGACCCTCAAGGTGATCGGCCGCTACGCCGAGCATCACCTGGGGCTGCCGGGCGGCATCACCGACCTGGGCGACGCCTGCAAGGCACCCTCGCTGCGTGGCCTGCGGGTCACGCTGCTGGGCGGCCGGGTCCTGATCGCCGATATTCCGGCGCGGCTGCGGCTGCTGCGCCCGCGCCTGCGCGGCGAGCCTGGCCCCAACCCGCCGCTGCGCCCCGGGACTTTCCTGCCCGCCGGCACCGAAGTACAGTTCAAGGGATATGAGGACGCCGAGTGATTGACTTTCTAAAAACGCTGCACGATTTTGTCTGGCCCAACAGCTGGGTGGCGGCTTTCCCGCTGCTGTCGCTGGCGCCCACGCCACTGGCGCTGGCTTCCACCGTTCTGTTCATCTGGAGCCTGGCGCCGGCCTTCAAGGGCCGGGTGGGTGCCGGCTTTCTGGGCTGGCTGGGCCTGACCTGCGTGCTGGCGCTGCTGCCGGTCGTCACCGGGCTGATTCTGGCCATCAGCGGCGGCAAGGTGCCCAGCGCCGTCGCCGCGCCCGCCGACGTGCAGCAGCGGCTGTGCGGCCAGGTATCCGACCTGACCCGCTACTGCCTGCCCGCCGACCCGCCACGCGACCTGGAACACTGGATGTACACCGCCTTTACCCTCTTTAGTCTGCTGGCTGTCGGGGCGCTGGCCCGTGGCCGCTGGAACGGTGACTTTCTGGGCGTGAATATCGGCCTAAAGCTGCTGCCGATCATCACCCTGTTTCTGGCCGGCTGCGTATACATGATTGGCCGGGTGGCGCTGGTGCCGGGCAATGCGGTGGGGGCCTGAGGCTGGACAACCGGCAGGGCAGGCGCCGGGCTGGTTTTTGCTCTAGCCTCGGCCCACGCCTGTCTTTCAGCCGCTTGACCTGAACTCCTGGCCCCGCGCGGACACCTTCCGGCATTACCAGGCTGCCTCCTGCACCTTCAACGTGACGGCCGAGGTGGAGGTCACGGCCCTGAAAGCGGCGCCGGTGCCGTTCGCTCCGGCGCTGATCTATTCCATCTGCCAGGCGGTCAATACCCTGCCGGCCCTGCGGATGACCCTGCAAGGCGGCCAGCCGGGCGTCTGGGACAGGATTCTGCCGGCCTATACAGTCTTCCGGCCAGAGAGCGAGACCTTCGCAGTGCTCTGGACCGAGCTGGCAGATTCCTTCCCGGCTTTCCTGGCGGCTTTTCAGGCTGACCAGGCCGCTTTCGCAGCCAGCCCCGGCTTCCAGCCCAAGGGACCGGCGGGACCGGCGCCGGCCGGAGCTATTAACATTTCTATCGTTCCCTGGCTGGGCCTGAGCGCCTTCGAGCTGTCGTTCGCCGGCGAAGACGAGTATCTGCTGCCGGTGTTCACGGCGGGCCGCTATCAGGAACGGGCCGGGCGGCTCTGGCTGCCATTGGCGGTCAAGGTCAATCACGCCGCCTGTGACGGCTGGCATGTGGCCCAGTTTTACCAGGAGTTGCAGGGGCGCCTGGACAGCTTTCAGCCTGGGCAAGGCTAATAGGAAAAAGCCGCCGGAGCAGAACTCGTCCTCCGGCGGCTTTTTCCTGCTTTGCTGCGGCTCAGCGTACCTGCGAGCCGCCGGGCAGCGGCTTATCCACCGTCAGCAGGTCCAGCTCGCCGTTCTCGCCCTCGGCGCTCAGGATCATGCCCTGGCTCATGATGCCGCGCATCTTGCGGGGGGCCAGGTTCGCCACGATCACCACCCGCTTGCCCACCAGCTCGGCCGGCTCAGGGAACCACTTGCGGATCCCGCTCAGGATGGTGCGTTCTTCGTCTCCCACCTTGAGGGTGAACTTGAGCAGCTTGTCGGCGTTTTCCAGCGGTTCACAGGCCAGCACTTCGGCCAGGCGCAGGTCCACCTTCAGGAAATCGTCAATGGTGATTTCGGGGGTGCTTTCCTCGGCAGCTTCCGGGGCCTGAGCCTGGGCCTGCTCGGTGGCAGCAGGCTGATCGGCGGTCGTTTCGGACATGGTGTGTGCTCCTTCTGGGCGGGATTTCTTCTTGGACTTCTTGTCTGCGGCGTTGCTGGCAGGGGTGGCGGCCGCTTCCGTCTCGCCGGGCTTTTCGGGCAGCTCCAGCTTGGGGAACAGCACATCGCCGGCCTGAATGCGGGTGCCGGCCGGGGTCAGGCCCCAGGCTTCTTCCAGCACGTAGTTCTCGCCTCCCAGGCCCAGCTGCCGGCGCAGTTCGCGGGCCTTGCCGGGGATGGCGCCTTCCAGGGCCACACTGGCAATCCGCAGGCCCTCGGCCACGGTGTACAGCACGGTGTCCAGCCGGCCGGCCTGTGCCTCGTCCTTGGCCAGCTTCCAGGGCTCGCTCTCGGCAATGTAGCGGTTCAGGTCGCGCACAAAGGCCATGGCGGCGTCCAGGGCCATATTCAGCCGGAAGTCGCCCACCAGCCCCAGCACCCGGCCTGGCAGTGCCCGAGCGTCGCTGATAATGCGCTGCTCGCGCTCGCCGTACTCGCCGGGCGTCGGAATCACGCCAGCGCGGTATTTCTCGATCATGCTGAGGCTGCGGGCCAGCAGGTTGCCCAGGTCGTTGGCCAGCTCACCGTTGTGGCGGCTCACCAGAATCGTCTCGCCGTAGGGGGTGTCGGCACCCATGCTGGATTCGCGCAGCAGACTGTAGCGAATAGAATCCAGCGGAAAATCGGCCACCAGCGTTTCGGGGTCGATAGCGTTGCCCAGCGACTTGCCCATCTTGCGGCCGTCCTCGGCCAGGATGTGGCTGTGGACAATCAGGCGCTCGTACATCGGCAGCCCGGCAGACTTCAGCATGGTGGGCCAGAAAATGGCGTGCGGCTTGAGAATATCCTTGCCAATCACGTGCCAGGTCTGCCCGGTCACGTCCTCGGGTGCGCCCTTGCTGACTGGGCCCGAGAGGTAAGCCAGCAGCGCGTCGAACCACACGTAGGTGACGTGTTCGGGGTCCCAGGGAATCGGCACACCCCAGGGAATCCGCTCGCGGGGCCGCGAGATGCTGAGGTCGCCCAGCGGCTCGCGCAGCATTTCCAGCACCTCGTTGCGGAAGCCGGTCGGCTGAATCAGGTCCGGGTGGGCTTCCAGATACTCACGCAGCCAGGGCTGGTACTTTTCCATCTTGAAAAAGTAGTTGGCCTCGCGCCGCAGTTCGGGCGGCTCCTTGTCGCCGGGCACGCGCCAGACACCGTCGGGGCCTTCCACCAGTTCCTTTTCGGTCACGTAGCGTTCGCTGCCCACCGAATACAGGCCCTCGTACTCGGCAAAGTAGATGTCGCCGGCGTCATAGACCCGCTGCAAAATCCGCTGCACGAATTCCTGGTGCTGGGGATCGGTGGTGCGGACAAACTCGTCCAGGCTGATGTCCAGCCGTTTCCACAGGCCCTGGAAAGCCCGCTCGGAGAGGTCGTTGACCAGTTCCTGGGCGGTCAGGCCCTGCGCGGCAGCGGCCTTGAGAATCTTTTCGCCGTGCTCGTCGGTGCCCAGCAGCAGGTGAGTGGGCCGGCCCGAGAGGCGCTGATAGCGGGCGATGGCGTCGGCCAGAATCTTTTCAAAGACGTGGCCGATGTGCGGCACGCCGTTGGCATAGTCGATGGCGGTGGTGATAAACAGTTGGTTTTCGGGAATAGTTTCAGTTTCAGTGTGAGTCATGCAGCTTCCTTTTGCCGGGCCGCGTGGCAGGCAGGGCAGAGAGCTTCAGTCTAGCCCCCCGCCCCGCGCCGGCCCGCCCGGCGGGAGTCTCAGAGGCCGAAGCGGGCGTAGATGTCGTCCACGTGCCGCAGGTACCACTGCAGGTCGAAGGCGGCGTCCAGCTCCTCTGCGCTGAGTGGGCTTTCCGGGTCCTGGGCCAGCAGGTCGCGCAGCCCTTCGCCGGTTTCCCAGGAGCGCAGGGCGTTGCGCTGCACGATGCCATAAGCGTCCTCGCGCAGCATGCCTTTTTCGTCGATCAAGGCGTGCAGCACCCGCTGGCTGAACACCAGCCCGCCCAGGTCGCCCAGGTTTTTCAGCATCCGCTCTGGGAACACCACCAGATTGTCCAGTACGCCGGTCAGCCGGCGCAGCGCATAGCTGGCGGCGGCAGTGGAATCGGGCAGAATGACGCGCTCGGCGCTGGAGTGCGAGATATCACGTTCGTGCCACAGCGCCACGTTTTCTAGGGCGGTCATGGCGTTGCCACGCAGCAGTCTGCTCAAACCGGTCACGTTCTCGGTCAGGATGGGGTTTTTCTTGTGCGGCATCGAGCTGCTGCCGGTCTGTCCCTTACCGAACGGCTCCATCGCCTCGCGCACTTCCGAGCGCTGCAGGTGCCGGATTTCCAGCGCGATTTTCTCGATGGTGGTGCCCAGAATCGCCAGGGCCATCATCAGTTCGGCGTGGCGGTCACGGGCCAGCGTCTGGTTGGTGACCGGGGCGGCCTGCCAGCCCCAAGCCTTGGCCACCGCTTCTTCAATCTGGGGGCTGACATGGGCGAAAGTGCCCACGCTGCCGCTCAGCATCACGACCTGCACGCGCTTTCTGGCCGCCTGCAGCCGTTCGAGGTCACGGTCCAGCGCCGCCATCCAATTTAGGAACTTCAGCCCGAAGGTCATCGGCTCGGCGTGGATGCCGTGGGTGCGGCCCACCGTGGGGGTGTGTTTGTACTCTGCGGCCTGCCGGCGGCATACGTCCCGCATCTTCTCGGTGTCAGCAATGATGATGCTCATGGCCTCGTCCAGCAGCAGGTTCTGGGCGGTGTCCACCACGTCGGTGGAGGTCAGGCCGTGGTGAATGAAGCGGGCTTCCTCGCCGTAGCGGTCGGTCAGCGCCCGGGTAAAGGCCACGATGTCGTGCCGGGTCACGGCTTCAATCTCGGCCACCTTCTGGGCAAAAGCCTCGTCCAGCGGGTCCTGCTCGGCCTTGCGGACCAGGGCTTCGTAGGCGCTCTGCGGCACCTCGCCGTTGGCGGCCTGGGCCTGCATGGCGCTCAGCTCCACTTTCAGCCAGGCGCGGTAGCGGTTCGCCTCGGACCAGAGGGTCTTCATTTCGGGGGTCAGGTAGCGGTCAATCATGTCAGGTCAGCTTAACGTCTGCGCCTCCCGGCCGGCGCGGAAGGGGTCTGGGAAGCAACGCTATCCGCAGATTCCGGCAAACCAAACCGGGCCGGAGAGAGCCGCACCGCTCTTTCCGGCCCGGGCCGGCCCCGGCGTTGTCCGGGGCTGGTTGATTCAGCGCTTTACTGCTTGACTACCCGCGCGCCACGCGGCAGGGCGCGCAGCTGTGCCTCGGTCACGCCGGTGTTGGTCTTGAAGTTGGTGACATTCAGGTCTACCGCCAGCTGACCGTCCGGCTGGAACATCTGCACCCGGGTGGGCCGCCAGCCCTGCGAGGTCACCCACACGTTGGCGGTGCCGGCCTTGGGGTTTTGCTTGGAGGTGGCCTGCAGCTTGAACAGCCGGCCACCGCCCGCGTTGCTGGTGCCCAGCAGCCGGACGTTGTAGCCGCTGCTGAGGTTGGCAGCGCTGCCCAGCTGGGTAAAGTCCAGCCCCAGGCCCGAGTTCTGGCCGGCGCGGTTCAGCGGCGAGACGGTGATCTGGTTGGAGAGGCTCCAGTACTGGCGCACTTCCCGGCGGTCAGACACGATCACGTCGCCGCTGAGGCTCTGCGGCTGGCGGAATTCCATCCGCACCACTTCGCGCGCCGGGATGGTGCGGACCAGAGCGTTCATGTTCTGGTTGGCGCCCTGCATCAGCAGGCGGCCGGAAAGCCGGAACGACAGGTCATGGGCGTTTTTCTGCATCTGGTCAACTTTGTAAAGCACGTCGTTGGCCGTCTGGGCGCTGGCCTGGGGCAGCAGGGCCAGCGCAGCGGTAAGAGAAAGGAGGACAGCTTTTTTCACAGGCTTAGTCTGTCATGAGACCCGGTGAGAACACCGCCGCCTGGCTGACGTTGGGTTAACGTCCTCAGCGCCCCGGAGTGTGACTGTGACGGCATTTGAGCGGTTGCGGACCAGGCTCAGTTGCGGCCCTCTGTCTGGTCTGATGGCCGGTGCAGCGGCAGCAGCAGTACGGCCCGGGCGGCGGTGCCGGCGGCGCCGGTGCTGCCCCGCACTTCCAGCTGGCCTTCTCCTGGCAGTGGCAACAGCAGCGCGGCGTCCCACTGCGCTCCCAGGCTGCCGCCGCTGCTGTCCCCGTTCGTCCAGGCGTCCGAGAGTGCGGCGCCCAGTTCCAGCTGTGAATCCTTTCCCAGCAGGTCGTAGCCCTGCCAGCGGGCGGTCAGTTCGCGGTGGGGGCCCAGCACGGTGGCCAGTGTTGTGCGCGAGCTTTGGCTGTCCCAGCCGGCGCCCAGCCGTAGCCCGGCACCCGTAGCGCGCTGCTCAGCGCCCAGCCGCAAGGTAAGGGTGCCCTGCGACTCGGCCCAGCTGTCGGGGTCCTGGTCGGCGGGGCTGACCAGTGCCAGCACGGCCGGGGCGCCGTCCACACTCCAGAGCTGCGGGCGCAGTTCCAGGTCGGCAGCGGTGCCCGCCTGATGGCCCCACTCGCGGGTCAGGGCGCCGAAGATGCCCGGCGCCAGCCGCCCACGCAGTGTGGCGGCCGCGTTGCTGCCCTGCGGGCGCCGGTCGGGGGTGGGGTCGCTCAGAGTGTCCAGCGGGCGCAGCAGCAGCAGCGGCGCGCTGAAGGTTTCCCCGTCTAGCTGCAGCTCCACCGGGCCGGCTGCCAGCCGGGCGTCGGCTGCCAGCCGGGCGCCGCCCTGCTCGCCTGAGCCACTCTCTCTGGCGGGAGTGCCCCAGAGCCACTGTGCCTCGCTGCCGGCTTCCGCGCTGCCCAGCAGCGGCAGCACCAGCGCCTGAGTATAACGGGCGCTGCCGTGCTGCCCACCGACCGTGAAGTCTAGCGTACCCCGGCCCAGCGCCACGCTGCGTAGGCCCAGCGCGGGGGAGACGCCCTGGGGGCTGGCCTCTGCGCCCAGGGTGATGCCGGCCTGGTCCAGCGCCTGCGACAGCGGCACAGCGGGCGGCAGCAGGCGGGCGGCAGCTCCGGCGGCTGAAAGCTGGTCAGGCTGAGTCTGATTGGGCTGAGTTTGATTGAGCCGGGCCGGTTGCACCTGTGCTGGGGGTTGGGTCTGGGCCTGGGCGCCGGGGGGCAGCAGCGCCGCCAGAGTCAGCAGCGAGAGGGCAGAGGCAGAGAACAAGCGGGACATGCTTTTACCATAGGTCACTGCGGGAGCCGGGTGGCATAGTTGACCCTGGCAGATGCCCAGGCCAGCTTCCAGGCTTGGCGGCAGTTCATGAAATCCTGGGCAAAGCGGCCCGCCAAGCGCCTAAACTGCCGCCATGAACCGTTCTTCTTTTGTCGGTTTCGGCCAGCGGGCGGCGCTGCTGGCCGGCCTGGGTGCCGCCCTGACTGCCTGCGCGCCGGCCCAGCTGAGTGGCCCGGCGGTGCAAGTGCCCACCTTTGAAACCCGCAGTGTCCGCCTCAGTGGCATTACCCTGCCGCAGGGCGGCCAGAGCGGCACGGCGCAGCTGCAGCTGGCGGTGCAGGTGCAGAACCCCAACGCTTTTCCGCTGCGGCTGCGTTCCTTCGATACCGACCTGTACCTGACCGGCCAGCCGGTGGCGCACCTGACCCTGCCGGATGTGGCCTTGCCTGCCCACGGCAGCGCCCTGCAGTCGGCCCAGGCCAGCGTGCCGCTGAACCTGAACGTGGCTTCCGAACTGCTGAAGGTGGCACGCGGCCAGGGCGTACCTTACCGCCTGGACGGCACCTTCACCGCCGACTTGGGCGTACTGGGCACCCCCACTTTTGGCCCGCTGACATTGACGCAGGGGCAGTGGCAGCAGCCGGCTATCCTGCCTTTCTGAGCCGGGGGGTCAGGGCATAGGGGAAGGTAGAAACTCTGCGCCGCGCCCGGCCAGCAGCCGCTCTACGCTGGCCTGCACCTGCGGGTGTTCATCACCGCGCAGCCGTTCCACCTCGGCCCATTCGCCCCACTGCGCCAGCGCCCAGGCGGCCGCCTCGCGCACCTCCCAGGCAGGGTCCTCGCGGCCGGCCAGCAGCAGCGGCCAGCCGCGGGGGGCGCGCAGATTGCCCAGCACATTCAGCGCGTTGCGGGCCATGCCCTTGCGGCGCGGGCGCAGCATGGCGCTGCCAGCCCACTCGCGGGCAAACTGCCGCTCGGAAACGCCGAAAAAGCGGCTGAGGTCCGGGTGTGCGAATTCCGGCCGGGGCTGGAATAGATGCGCCAGCGTGCCGGCCTTCACGCTCCAGGGACAGACCCCGCAGCAGATGTCACAGCCGAACAGCCACTCGCCCAGCGCGGCGCGGTGTTCCCACGGCAGCGGCCCGCGGTGTTCGATGGTCAGGTAACTCAGGCAGCGGTTCGCGTCAATCTTGCGGTCCGGTCCGATCGCGCCGGTGGGGCAGCTTTGCCCGCAGCGAAAGCAGCGCCCGCAGCGGTCGGGGTGAGCCTCTGGCGTCCCGGCCGGTGGCAGATCGGTCAGCAGTACCGCCAGCGTGAAAAAGGCACCCAGTTCGGTGCTGACCAGCATGCCGCTCTTGCTGCGCCAGCCCAGAAAGGACCGGGCGCCCAGCAGCCGCTCCATCACTGGGCCGTGGTCCACATAGCCCCTGGAGCGTACGCCCAGCGCGGCCGCCTCGGTGCTCAGGCGGTCCAGCACCGGCTGCAACTGGTCATGGTAGTCGGGGGTCCAGGCGTAGCGGGCCACCCGCCCCAGCCGGATACCGCCGGGCGGTGGGGGTGGCTCGGCGTACGCGTGCGAGATGCCCAGCACCAGCACCCGTCCGGCCCCGGTCAGCGACGTTCCCAGGTCGGCGCGGCGCGGCAGTTGCCGTTCCAGATAATCCATCCCGGCGTGCCGGCCCTGCGCCAGCCAGCCGGCGTATTCCTCGGCAGCGGCGGCCGGCACCTGCGCGTCGGCCCAGCCCACCACGTCAGCTCCCAGCTCCAGGGCCAGGTCAGAGAGGGTTTCGGCGGCAGCTTCGGCGTTCATTGCGGGGCCGAGTGTACTCCAGCAGCTTACCCGGCTGCTGGAAGCTCTACTCGATTTCCAGAATCATCGGGTGCGCCAGCCCGGCCGCCTGCGCGGCTTTCAGGGCGGCGCGGCCGTCGCTGGCTTCCACTGCCGCCATGAAGTGGGGGTCGGCGCTCAGGCTGACCAACACCCAGAAGTCTCCCCAGACCTGCAGGCCAAAGGCGCGGTCCATCACCTCGGCGGCCGTCTCCCAGACCGGCTCGGAGAGGTATTCCAGCGGGGCGATGTAGTGCAGTTCGCCGTCGGTGCCGGGGGTGCGGGCCACGTCACGGGCGTACTGCCGTTTCTCGTGGGTGCTGAGCGATTCCCAGTAGCCTTCGGTGCAGTAGCGCGCCGGAAAAGCGCTGAAGGTGTCGCGGCAGCGGGTGGGCCGCGACTCGTACTCACTGCACTGCCCGGTTTCCCGGTCCAGCAACGGACAGTAACCCACTTCCAGCCGGTGCCGCCGCACATACACGTCCTCGTCGGGCGCGGTGCGGGCGTTGGCGATCACCTTGCGGGCGTGTACCTGCACGTCAGCCAGCTTCTCCGCGCTCAGGGCGTCACGGACGACCAGCGCTTCGGCCAGACTGAGGCGAATCGGCATATTGCAACACCCGAAGCAGCCCGCGCCGCAAAACACCTGCCCGCCCTGGCGGGTAAAGCCGTCCAACCAGCGGCTGGCCTCGGTGCCGTAGTCGGCGTAGGCGTCCTGCACGGCAGCTGTCGCCATCCGGGTGGCCGGGGTGGGGGAAGGAACCGGCGCCGTCACAGGGCCGGGCCAGCGTTCTTAACTTGGGGAAAGTGGACTTGGGGAAAGTGGCCTCTCATTGCCCCCTATACTAGAGCCACTGTGTTCCTATTCAACCGACCGAAAAAGGACGAGGCCAGCAGCTCCCGGCCTGAAGAGCGCAGCCCGGCCACAGCGGCGGGCGATCCCACCCGCGTGCTGGCCGATCTGCTGGGCCGGCCCAACGTGGAAGGGTTGCTGGAAGGCGCCCTGGCGCACGCAGCGCAGCTGCTGGACAGCCCGGCCAAGGGCTACGCGGTGCTGCGCCGCGGCCAAGACGTGATCACGGCGGTGCATGGCTACCCCCGCTCACTGATCGGTCTCAGCCTGTCGGGCCCCTGGGCACAGATGCGCCCCCGCCTGCTGGCCGATGGCGCCCGCGAGCTGTATTCCATGAACACTCCGGAGGTGGTGCGCCAGCTGGACGCTGCCGGCATGAACGATATCCGCGTTTCGGCCATCGTGCCGCTGGTGGACAAGGGCCGCAACGTGGGTGCCCTGGTGCTGGACCTGCCCTCGGGCAGCGTGTCGGCCCAGCAGCAGGACGCCCTGAACCGCTGGGGCAGCGCCGTCACCCCGCTGCTGAGCGTGTTCGATGCCCGTGAGGAATGGCGCCAGGGATTGCGTCAGCTGACGGTGGCACTGGTCGAAGCGGTGGAGTCGCAGGACTTCGACGCTCTGGGCCACGCCCAGAAGGTGGCCGAGGTGAGTGGGCAGCTGGGCCGCAGCCTGGGCCTCAACGAGCGCGAGCTGGAGCAGCTGTGGTACGGCGCCATTCTGCACGACATCGGCAAGATCAACGGCGAGCAGGGCCATGCCAGCATCGGCGCCAACTTCCTGCACGGAGTGCCGCACTTGGCCGACGCTCAGAAAGCCATCCGGCACCACCACGAACATTTTGACGGCAGCGGTGAGCCCGACCATCTGGTGGGCGAGGATATTCCGCTGTATGCCCGCATCGTGGCGGTGGCCGACGCCCTGGTGCATGTGGGCGACGCCGGCCGCCTCAAGGGCCAGGCCGGCAAGAACCTGGACCCCCGCATCGTGGATCTGGCCCAGAAGTTGCCCCCACTGGACGGCTGAACCGAGCTGGGCCGGTGCCCCTGGGCGCAGCAAAAATCATCCGCAGCCCCCTGTAGCTTGCTGGGGCTGCGGATTTTGTGTGGTTCCGGGCGGTTCTGTGGCCCACTCAGGAGGTGGTTGGCTGGCCGACTGGCTGCGCCGGGGCGGCCGGTTCCTCGGCTGGGGCCATGACGGCTTCTTCCAGCGGTTCGGCCGCCGCCTCAGCTGGAGCCACGGCCGGAGCCGGAGCGGCGGCCGGCTGCGGCACCGGGCGGCGGGCGGCGCGCTCCATCTGGGCCAGGCCCCGGTTCACTTCACGCTGCGCGGAGTGGATGATGCCCAGCGCCGCGCCCATCACCAGCATGGATGAGAAGCCATAGCTGACCAACGGCAGCGGAACCCCGGTGACCGGGAAAAAGCCCACCGCCACGGCCAGGTTGATCATGGCCTGGCCCACAATCAAAAACATGCAGCCCACCGCCAGCACCGCCGAGCCGTGAACCGAGGGGCTGAGTGGCCGCACCTTCGAAGCCTGCTGCGCGATTTTCAGTGAGGCGGCCACAATCAGCCAGTAGGCGAACAGCACCGCCGCCACGCCGACAAAGCCTAGGCTGAAGCCGATCGAGGAAATCACCAAGTCGGTGTGGGCGGCAAACAGTTCGAACCGTGGCGCGTCCGGTCCCAGACCCCACAGGCCGCCGTTGGTCAGGTCACGGTGCGCCTTGCCAATCTGGTCGAGGCCCTGTTCCAGCACCTCATCGCGCTCGGTATGGCCGAACAGGCGCTCCTGAATGTAAGGGTTACGCTCCAGATACACGCTGATAAACGGCAGGCTGAGTAGCCCCAGGCCTAGCAAAAAAGCCGCAATATTGGTGATTCGCACGCCGGCCGAGTACATCACCACCACACCCAGCGCGAAGGTCAGCACGCTGGTGCCCAGGTCCGGCTCGACCAGAATCAGCAGGGTCGTGATGACGATCATGCCAGTGGCGCTGAGCAGTTTCTTGTACACGCCCCGGCGGGCAAAGAAGGAAGCCAGTTGCAGCACCAGCCCCAGCTTGGCGATTTCTGAAGGCTGAAAGCGCAGTGGCCCAAAGTCCAGCCAGCGGCGGGTGCCGCTGCTCTCGGCGGTGCCCACGCCGATAAACAGCACCATCACCAGCATCACCAGCGAGACCAGCCAGACCCACACGCCGCCTTTGAGAAAAACTTTGGGCCGCAGCTGCGCGACGCCCAGGGTCACGGCCAGCGACAGCAGCGCCTTGAGGCCGTGGTCCAGCGCCAGCCCTGGCTTGGCGTTGGCTACCCCGACCAGCCCCAGCACCAGCAGCAGAATCTGCGCAATGAGAAGGGGCAGGTTCATGGCCGGTCTCCGGGGGCCGGCTGGGCTGCGGTCCACTCCTGCACCGCCTGCCGGAAAGCGGCGCCGCGCTCCTGGTAGTTGCGGTACAGGTCGAACGACGTGCCAATCGGTGCCAGCAGCACGGTGCCCCGGCCTTCCGGTAGGTGGGTCATCGCCTGCGCGACGGCGGCCTGCATGGCGGCCATGCCGTCCTGCGCGGTGATGATGTCGCTGGGCAGGCCCAGTTCTGCGGCAAAGCGGGGCCCGTCTTCACCAAAGGCCACCACCTGCCGCACCCGGCCCTGCGCCGTTTCACGCAGCGGGGCCAGCTCGGCGCCCTTGTCGCGGCCACCCACCACCCAGACGATGGGCGGGCGGGCATGTTCCAGGGCCGACTGCACCGCCAGCGTGCGGGTGGCAATCGAGTCCTCGATGAACTGCACCCCCCGCCAGCGGCCCACTTCCTCGAAGCGGCCCCCCAGCGGCCGGGCCTGCCGCAGTGCCTGCGTCAGCCGGCCAGCCAGGTCCGGCACCTCACGGCCTAGCACTAGCAGGGCCGCTTCGGTGGCCAGCACGGCGGCAGCGGCGTTGGCCGGGTGAATGCCGCTGGGCAGTTCGGCCGGGTCCAGCAGCGGGGTGCCATCTGAGAGTGCCAGCCGCGCTGGGTCGAAATGCCGAGCCTGTGGCAGCGCTAGCAGACCGCGCAGGTGTTCGCCTTGCAACTGCATGGCCGGAGGCAGCAACAGCACATCGCCTGGCTGTTGCCCGTCGGCAATATGCAGTTTGGCGGCGTGATAGTTCTCTACGCTGCCGTGCCGGTCGAGGTGATCTATCCCCAGATTGGTGATGATCGCCACCGGGAAGCGCGTGCCGGCGATGCGTTCCAGCTGGAAACTGCTCAGCTCCACCACCGCGACCTCGCAGCGGTCGATCACGTCCAGCAGGGGGGGGTCGATATTGCCGCCTTCCAGGGCATTCACGCCGGCGGCCCGCAGCAGCTGCGCCGTCAGGGTGGTGGTGCCGCCCTTGCCGGCGGTGCCGGTCACGCCCACCAGGGTCACGCCGGGGCGCTGCCGGGCCGCCAGCGCCACCTCACCGATAATCTCGGCGCCGGAGCTCTGCAGCGCCAGCAGATCTGGGTGGTCAATCGGTACACCGGGCGCGGCCACCACGGTCTGGTAGCGCCGGTCTAGTGAGCCCGGCTGGAAGCCCAGTTCCTGCATCAGGGCCTGGTCCTCTGCGCCGGGGTTCGCGTCCAGCCACTCGGCCGCGAGGCCCTCGCCGTGCAGAAAACGGGCCACGCCGCGCCCGCTGCGGCCCAGACCGTAAATCAGCCAGGGGGGATCGGAGGAAAGGGAGTCTTGCTGCCTCTGGTCAGTCACAGCGCCTATGTTACGCGTCTTTGACCGGGGGCGCGGGGTCAAAGGTGGGGCGCTGGCCCAGGCAAAAGCCCAGAGAACAAACCCAGAGAACAAGCCGGTCACAAAAACAGGCAAAAGGAAGGGCGGCGCCCGCTGGTCAGGACGGGCGCCGCTTTTCTCAGGGGTCAGGCTGGGCCGGCTATTTCAGTTGAACAGGTCAATCAGCCGGTAGACGATCCAGCCCAGCACCAGGCAAGTAGGAATGGTGAAAATCCAGGCCTGCACGATCTTGCCGGCCACTTGCCACTTCACTTTCTTGAAGCCCTTGGTGGTGCCCACGCCCATGATGGCGCTGGACATGGTATGGGTGGTGCTGACCGGGATCCCCAGCGACGAGGCGCCGTCAATAATCAGCGCGGCGCTGGTTTCGGCCACGAAGCCGTCCACCGGCTTGAGGTCCACCACCTTGAAGCCCATGGTCTTGATGATGCGCCAGCCGCCAATGGCTGTGCCCAGGCCCATCGCAGTGGCGCAGGCATAGATGACCCACAGCGGCACGTGGTCGTACTGGGTGCCGAAATAGGCGCTCAGCGCGAAAGTCACGATCCCCATGGTCTTCTGGGCATCGTTGCGGCCGTGCGAGTAGGCCATGAAGGCGGCACTCAGAATCTGCAGCACCCGGAAATTGCGCGTGACCGCCGCCGGTTTCATCCAGCGCAGCACCAGCCATGACAGCAGGGCCATCAGGATAATCGGCGCGATAAAGCCCAGAATGGGGCTGTAAACCAGGCCCTTGAGGGTCTTGATCACCCCGTCGGGAATGATGATGCCCCAGCCGCCAGAGGCCACCCCGGCCCCCACCAGGCTGAAGATCAGCGCGTGGCTGGAGCTGCTGGGCAGGCCCTTCCACCAGGTGAACAGGTTCCAGATCACGGCGCTGACCAGGGCCGCGCCCACCAGTTCCAGCGTGGCGTACTGCTGCGGCACGATGTCCGAACTGATGGTCTTGGCCACGGCGGTGCCGGTCAGGGCGCCCACCACGTTCAGCACGGCCGCCATGGCGATGGCCTGCTGCGGGGTCAGCACCCGGGTGGCGACCGAGGTGGCGATGGCGTTGGCGGTGTCGTGAAAGCCGTTGATGAAGTCGAAAATCAGTGCCAGGGTCACGATGGCAATCAGGCCGAGAAGAGCCGCTTCCATAAAGTTCAGGCTCCCTTACGCGTTTTTCAGCAGAATGTTTTCGACCGTCTTGGCAACCCGCTGCGCCTGATCGGTGGCGTTTTCCAGCAGTTCCACGATCTCGCCCGAGCGCATCGCCAGAATCATCTGCGGCACTTCGGTCACGCCTTCGTAGAGCCGGCGGGCCACCTCGTCACCGATCAGATCGGCTTCGCCCTCCAGCTGCCGGATCTGCCCGGCCAGGGTCTGCAGCTGCGTTACCTGCCGGCCGTCTTCCAGCATCGGCATGCCCTGAGCCAGCAGGGCGCACTGCTGCTCCAGAATGCGGGCCAGCTGCGCCATCTGCGGCAGCGGCTGCGGAATGCTATAGAGGCTCATTTTGCGGGCGGCTTCTTCCATGTCGTCTACCAGGTCGTCCAGCTCGTGGTTTAGCGACAGGATATCCTCGCGGTCGAAGGGCACGATAAACGACTCGGCCAGCAGGTTGGTCAGCTCGCCGGCAATCCGGTCGCCCTCGTGTTCCAGGTCCAGCACACGCTGCACTTTGATGTCCACATCGGTGTAGTTTTCCAGCAGGTCCACCAGGGCCTGGGCCGTGGTGTGGGCATTGCGGGCGCTCTCGGCAAACTTGGCCGAGAACTTGGGATTTTGAGGCATAAATTTAGACAGCACTTTTCTCCACTCTCCTAACGCGTTCAGTATGTCAGGGGAGTGTCTGCCGTGTCATGTGGAGCCCGGGGTGGTGGGTCGCAGCCACTGAAAGCGTCCCTTTGGGCCGGCGTTCCCCAGTCTCATCCGCCGTCAGCTGGGAGCTGACAGGGTGGGGGTATGCCTGCACTGCTCTGCCGTCCGGTCCGTACCCTGGCCCTCGCTCTCCTGTCCGGCTTACTGTGCGCTGGAAGTGGGCTGGCTGCGACTGCTGGCCTGCACATTTTCCAGACCAAATCTGGCCAGCAGATTTATACGACAGTTGCTCCGGCTCGGGGTGTAGCAGTGCGTGGCAACCAGTTGTATTACCGCCAGAATCCCAATCTAAATGGCCGGGTGCTTTTTGACGCTGACCAGTACGGTAAGAACTCGGTGCTGCTAAGCGCGGCGCTGGGCCGGCAGAATGAGGTTTATGTTCTCGCCAACCTGCAAAAAGGGACGGAGAGCCAAAGCACGGTCCTCAGAATCAGAATCAGCGACGGTCTGGTCCTCAACAAGCTGCCACTGCGCCAGCTGGGCCTGGACAATGTCTCGCCGGCCGGGTTTGCCTATGACCAGTCCACTGGTGCGGTAAAGGTGCAGGCTGGGCGGGGGGACATGGTGCGGAGCGGCATTCCTTCTGCACGCAGCGGGACCTTCTGGGTCAGGGTGGCGGGCAAGCCCAGCATCGTCCGGGAGCGGCTGGACTGAGTAGGCCCAGTATTGGGTAGGCCCAGTTTAAGCAAGTACAGTTCAGGTAGGCCCGGTTTCTGTAAATCGCAGGCACAGGGCAGCGGGAAGAAGAGTGCTGTTCTCCTTCCCGCTGCCCTGTGCGTTTTCGCTCAGTCCTCGAAACGCTTCAGCACGTCGCGGCTGATCACCAGGCGCTGCACTTCGTCGGTGCCTTCGCCGATACGGGTCAGGCGGTTGTCGCGCCAGAAGCGTTCCACCGGGTACTCCTTGATGTAGCCGTAGCCGCCCAGCATCTGAATGGCCTCGTCGCAGGCTTCCACGCCCACCACGGTGGCGTAGTACTTGGCGCGGGCCACCGGAATGGTGAAGTTCTGCCCGGCGTCCTTGAGGTCGGCGGCCTTGCGAATAAGTAAGCGGGCGGCTTCCAGTTTGGTGTCCATCTCGGCCAGGCGGAAGGCGATGTTCTGGTTGTAGGCCAGCGGTTTGCCGAACTGCTGCCGGCCCAGGGTATAGCGGGCAGCGTATTCGAAGGCAGCGCGGCCCAGGCCCAGTCCCATCGCCCCGATACCCACGCGGCCGCCGTCCAGCACCCGCATCACGTCCTTGAAGGCATTGCCACGTTCACCCAGCAGTGCTTCGGCCGGTAGGTGAATATCCTCGAAAATCAGCTGCGCGGTGTCGCTGGAGCGCAGGCCCAGTTTGTCTTCCTTGCGGCCGATAGAAAAGCCTTGGACCTCGTCGCGGTTAAAGACAAAGGCGCTGATGCCGTCGTTCTTGCCCTTGCCCTCGCGGGGCGGGTCGGTGCGGGCCAGAATCACGTAGGTGCCGGCCACACTGCCCTGGGTGATGAAGTTCTTGGAGCCGTTCAGAATCCACGAGCCGTCCGGTTGCTCCTTGGCGTTGGTCTGCAGGCCGGCGCTGTCCGAGCCGCTGCCGGGTTCGGTCAGGCCCCAGGCGCCCAGCTTCTGCGCGCTGGCCAGGTCAGGCAGGAACTTGCGCTTCTGTTCCTCGTTGCCGCCGATCAGGATGTGGCCCTGGCACAGCGAGTTGTGGCTGGCCACCGTCAGGCAGAGTGAACCGTCCACCACGCCAATTTCTTCGATGATCATGGCGAAGGTGGCCGTGCTGAGGCCGGCGCCGCCGTATTCCTCGGGGGTCTGGGCGCCCATGATGCCCATCGCACCCAGCTCGCGGACCAGCTCGAAGGGAAATTCGCCGGTCTGGTCGCGCTCGGCGGCGCCCGGTTCCACCTTGTTCTTCAGGAAGGAGCGCAGCGAGGAAATGATGGTGCGCTGTTCGTCGTTCATGGGGGTGAGGTTGGGGTTGGCGGTCTGGGTCTGGCGGTCAAGGGTGCTGGTCATAGGGAGTACCTCCGGAATGGGGGGGAGCGGGGAGCTGTGAGCTGTGAGCTTTGAGGCTGCAGGTTGATGGGGGAGGAGCGGCTGGCCGGGGAGCTTACACCTGAAAGACACCCACCCGCAGTTCTTCCTGCCGGGGGTTCTGGGCGCAGGCTTCCAGCGACCGGATCAGGCGGGCGCGGGTGTCGTTGGGCTCGATGATCTCGTCCACCCACAGCCGGGCGGCGGCGTGGCGGGGGTCGAGTTCGGTGTCGTATTTTGACTTCACCTCGTCGTAGAGACGCTGGAGCTCCTCGTCGTCCGGCTCGTGGCCGCTGCGCCCCAGGGCCGCCAGCTGGATATCCAGCAGCGTCTTGGCCGCCGCGTTGCCGCTCATCACGGCGTATTTGGCGCTGGGCCACGCGAAGATGAAGCGTGGGCCGTAGGCTTTGCCGTTCATGGCGTAGTTGCCCGCGCCAAAGCTGCCGCCGGTGATGATGGTGATTTTGGGCACCACGCTGTTGGACACGGCGTTCACCAGTTTGGCGCCCCGGCGGATAATCCCTTCCTGCTCGGAGTCGCGGCCAACCATGAAGCCGGTCACGTCGCTCAGGAACACCAGGGGCACGCCCGCCTGATTGGCGTCGAGGATGAAACGGGCGGCCTTGTCTGCCGAGTCGCCGTAGATGACGCCGCCGACCTCGATGCGGGTGGTCAGGCCCGGAATGCCCCCGGCCTTCATCCGCTTCTTGATCACGGTGCGCTGGTTCGCCACGAAAGCTGCCGGAAAGCCACCCACCCGCGCAAACCCGCAGACGATGGTTTCGCCGTATTCGGGCTTGAATTCGTGGAACTCGCCGCCGTCAGCCAGTGACTTGATCAGCTCGCGCACGTCGTAGGTTTTGGTGCTGTCGAAGCCCACCAGCTCGGTGAGGTCGCGCTCCGGCGGGGCCTGAATCTCGCTGTTGGGCGTGCGGCGCCGGGCAAACGGGGCCAGCTCGCCCTGCGCGTACAGCCCGGCCAGTGCATGGATTCGCCGCAGGGCGCTCTCGTCGTCCGGTTCCTTGTAATCCACCGTGCCGGCGATGCTAGCGTGCATCTCGGCGCCGCCCAGCTCCTCGCTGTCCACGACCTGCCCGATAGCCGCCTTGACCAGCGCCGGGCCGGCCAGATACAGCCCGCTGCCCTCGGTCATGATCAGGGTGTCGCACATCACCGGCAGGTAAGCGCCGCCCGCCACGCAGTTGCCCATGATGGCGGCAATCTGGGGAATGCCCTGCGCCGACATCCGCGCATTCAGATAAAAGACCCGCCCGAAATCGTCCTGATCCGGGAAAATCTCGTCCTGCATCGGCAGGTACACGCCTGCCGAGTCCACCAGATACACCACCGGCAGGTGATTTTCCAGCGCGATGGTCTGCGCCCGGATCACCTTTTTGGCGGTGATGGGGAAAAAGGCGCCGGCTTTTACGGTGACGTCGTTGGCGACGATCATCCAGGGCCGTCCCTCGATCTGCCCGATGCCGGTGACCGTGCCGCCGCTGGGGCAACCGCCCACGTCCCCGTACATGCCGTAGCCGGCGAAAGTCATCAGTTCGTCGAATTCGCTGCCCTCATCCAGGAGCTGCCGGATGCGCTCGCGGGCCGTGAGGCGGTGCTTGTCGTGTTGTCTCTGCTGCGCTTTTGGGCCGCCCCCTGCCCGCATCTGCTCGGCGCTGCTCTGCAATTCCTGCAGGGCCTGCGACCAGGACGCGGACAGAGGCTGCGCGGCCTCTGCGCCGGTGCTATTCGGTTTCATGTGTAAAGCGAGTGTACCAAAAAAGCCCGCCAGGGACGAACGTCCATTCGGCGGGCCGCGTGACACCTCAAGGGTTTTTCTCAGGCCCGTTCCACCCATAGCGGCCCCTGCGGACCTAGAGTCAGCCCCGGCACGGGCGTGGTGCGGCCGTGCAGCGCCCGGAGCGGCGGCAACGACGCCAGCGTTTCACCCAGCAGCAGGTTGGCGAGGTGCATGCCCAGGCAGGTACGCTCGCCGCCGCCAAACGGCAGGTAAGCCCAGGCCGGTGGCTTGTGCGCCCAGCGCTCCGGAAGAAACTCGCTGGGCGCGTCCCAGAGTGCCTGGTCGCGGTGGGTCAGATAGGTGGAATACAGCGCCAGGGTACCGGCCGGGAGCAGATGACCGTGCCAGTCGAGGTCGCGGCCCAGTCGGCGGCTGCCCATCCAGCCGGGTGGATAGAGGCGCAGCACCTCCTTGATGACGGCTGGGTGCTGCTCCGGCGTGTGGCACTGCGGGGCCTGGGCCAACTCCCAGACAGCGTAGGCCAGGGCGTGGGTGGTGGTGTCGTGGGCGGCGGCCAGGGACACGCGGGCGTCTTCCATCCAACCCGGCTGCCGAATCAGCGTGCTGAGCAGGTCGGGCCGGGGGGCGGCGGCGCGGGCGCGGCCCAGCCGCAGCAGCTCACGGCGCACGGCTGCCAGCGTGGCCGGGCGCGGCAGCATCGGCGCTGGAAAAGGCCGGCGCAGGGGAGCCAGAAACCGCTCCAGCAGGGCGCTGTCAAAGTCGCCCGAGAAATAGGCCACGTTCAGCAGCTGGCGCACGGCGCTGTCAGCCCAGGCCAGGGCGTTGGTGGGGGCGTAGGGAAAAGCTGGCATCTGCCGCCTGAGCTCTGCCGTCATCTCAGCCAGCGCCGCCCGCGAGAAACCGGGGTTGAGGTCCCGGCGCCGCTCAACGTGCTGCGGCGCGTCGGTCACGATGACGCCGCCGTTGAGATAAGGCACCAGACTGGAAAAACTGCCCCGGCTGCGGAAGGTTGGCAGGTCGGTCAGCACGGCGCGGTTCCATTCCGGCGAGAATCCCACCACGGCGGGCCGGCCCAGATTCAGGCTGAACACGTCCAGCCCGGCGGCGCGGGCGGCCTGGGCGCCGGCTTCCAGCAGCGGCAGTGGGGCCGTTCCCCACTCCGGCAAGTGACCCAGCGGCGCGGGCACATGGGGATTCAGAGGCGGGTAAGGCAGGTTCACCGGCTCAGGCTAGCGCGCAGATCACGTGGCAAATGATTTGGGCGTGGCCAGATGAAGCCAGGACAACCAGATGCTGACCGGTTCTATTGCGCAACATTCAGATCTTTAGATACTGCCTGGAACATAATGGAAAGATTATTGTCATATCCACGTTATTATTGATAACGGCGTAAGTATGCGCTGCTAAACTCTAGGGACCGTGGAATGGCAACCGAACCAATATTCTCGTGCCCAACTTGAGGAGCGGCGTCTGGCTGCTACCGAGTGGCTGCAGCAAGGCAGCCACACACACCGCGAAATTGCTGCTCACTTCGGCGTCTCCGTGCTCACGGTGACTTCTTGGAGTGCTCGGCTCAGAAAGAAGGGAAGCTTGCAAGCGACGGTCAGCTCTGGTCGTCCTGCTCGGCTGACTGAGTCTCAGCACGACCAGCTTCGCACCCTCCTGCGGGAGGGTGCTCTGCAGCATGGGTTTCCTGACGAAACTTGGACGACAAAACGCGTGGCAGAGCTGATCGGGCGGCACTTCGAGGTGTGGTACCACCATGATCACGTCCGTAAAATCCTACGAAAGTTGGGGTTCAGCCCACAGATGCCAGATGGGCGGGCTGCTGAGCGGAACGAACTTCGGATTGCATCCTGGCGGGAACAGGTGCTCCCGGAGTTGGAAAAAAAAGGTCGCTGAGGGAGCCACAATCATCTATCTGGATGAGGTCGGATTCTCGTTGAAAGGCGTGCGAAGGCGAACGTGGTCACCCAGGGGCGTCACGCCCCTGGTCACGCTCAGAGCGAACTGGGAGAAGCTTTCGACGATTGGGGCGATCACTTCAGATGGACGATTCTTCCAGCACACAACATCCGGAGCGATCCGCAGTGGAGAAGTCATCCGATTCTTTGGGCACATCCTGCGCCAAGTTCAGGGGAACATCGTCGTGGTGCTGGACAATGCGAGAATTCATCACGCGAAAGTGACCCAGGCGTTCGTGGGTTCCCACGAACGCCTCTCTCTGATCTTTCTGCCTCCGTATGCTCCAGAGTTGAACCCGATCGAGTTGGTGTGGGCCTACGTCAAGCGCAATGTGTTGGGGAACTTTTGTGCCCACTCCATCAGAGCGCTGAAAAAGAGGCTTGTCACCGCCTGGCAGCGGGTCCGCTATATTCACCTGCCCCGTCAGCTTATGGACGCCAACTTACGCCGCTATCAATAATTTGTCCATGTGCCGGCCATTCTAACGGCCCGGCGCCGGCGGGGGAAACAGGTCTCCTAGGGATCACAGAACCTCAGCCAGATATTACGTTTATAGCGTATTACGTCCCAGACAGACTTTTCCGCGATACACTGCCCCCTATGCGTATTCGTCTCGACCCCTGGCCGGTGGACACCCAGAGCGCCCAGCTCACCCTGACGCCGTTCCGGGGAGATGTGTTCGATGTGGAAGGAGACTGGCGGGCGGTGGCCCCCCAGCCACTGCCCCAGAGCCTGCGCCGGGTGCTGGTGGTAGACGGCCGGCCGCGGATGGAAGCCCGGCTACTGCTGGAAGACGACCGCCAGGAGCTGAGCGTGGCAGGCTTTGGAGCCTACGCGGTGGGCGCGGTGGACCTTTGCCCGCACGGCACCCGGCAGGCCCACTTTCATGGGGTCGAGTCACAGCGGCTGCTGGCCCACAGCGGCGACCTGCGGCTGCAAGCCGAGGAACTGATTCCCCGCAACCCCCAGACCGGCCGGCTGATCTACCAGCCGCTGCGGTTTCACGGCAGCGACGTTCTGGGTGCGCAGGCCGCCATTCAAAAAGCCATGCTGGACGCCGAGCGAGCGCTGGCCTCGGCACTGGCTTCTCCCTTGCCGCTGGACGAGGAAGACCCGGACATGTTGCCCGACACCCTGGTGCTACAGGACGGCCCGGTGCGGGTGGGCGAGCAGGGCCGCGCGGTGCTGGGCTATATCAAGAGCCTCCACACCGACTACCTGGGCGCCGACCGCAGCGCCCTGCTGCGCGAGATGAAATGCGGCGAGCGCACCCCCATCCTGCGCTTCACGGTGGGCGACACCGGCGAGGAAGGCAGCCGGCAGACGGGCCGCGAGCAGCGCTTTACCTGGTTCGTGCGCCTGGCCGAAGCCGAGTTTTATCAGCATCCGCTGGCCGGGGTGATGCGGCTGGAAATGCATGCCCCTGAAGACGTGGATTTCGTGCCGCGCGCCGTGCGTGACATTGCCGACCTCTCCGGCACGCTGCTGTGCCGGCTGGGCAGTCAGCCGCACAAGGACGGCCGCGCGCCACAGAACCTGGTGCCCACCGCCGCGCTGGAACAGGAAATGAGCCGCCGCCTGGGCAACGCCGAGCTGGTGACCCGCCGCATCCGCGCCCATCTGGCTGCGCAGCACGCCCACGCCTGATGGCCCGAGAATTGTTTTTGCTGGGCGGCGTGGCCGCCCTGGACGCGTTTACCCCGCCCTGGCTGGAAGTCTGCGGGGAGCGGATTGCCGTGCTGTCGCATGCTCAGAGTGAGCGGCACGCGGCGCTGTACCGCGAGCTCTGGCCTGAGCGGCAGGTGGAGTTCGTGGCCCCGGCCGGGGACGGAACACTGGACCTGGACAGCGCCGCTGCGGTCATCTCCGGCGCCTCGGCGCTGTTCGTGGCCGGCGGCGAGACGGCCCGTTATCAGGAGCTGTACAGCACTGGTCCGCTGCGCGACCTGCTGCGGACCCGCTACCGCGCCGGCGTGCCCTACGCGGGCCTGTCGGCCGGGGCGCTGCTGGCGATGGAACACTGCCTGATTCCCGGCGAGGACAGCGCGGGCGGTGCCGACCATTTCCTGCCGGGCCTGGGCCTGCTGCCCGGCACGCTGCTGGGCGTTCACTTTGCCGAGCGGGGGGGTGCCGCCGCGCTGCACCGGCATCTGCGCGAGCGGCACGTTGCGACCGGCTGGGGCCTGGATGACGGGGTCACGCTGCATTTCTGCGACGAAGATCACCCGGTCAGCTATGGCGGCCCAGCTTTTCTGATGCGGCTATAACCTTTACTGCTCGCCTGTCTCTCGCTCCCCTTTTTCTATTCATCTGGAGTATTTCCCATGACCGATTTTGACCTGGCTGCCCCTGCCCTTCATCACCCTGCTCAGAATATTGGCCTGGTGATGGGCACTGAAGACGCCACGCCCACCGGCTTTTGGTTCGCCGTACTGCCCGGTGCCTCGGTGCAGATGGACGATCTGGTGGCGGTGCAGACCACCAAGCCCGACGGCAGCCCGGTGCGGTTCTTCGGCATCGTGGACCATGTGCGCACCCGGCACGAGGGCGTCAAGTTCGATTCCGACGTGCAGGACGTGATCCAGGGCATCCTGCCCGCCTCGGTCAGCTACGCGGCGCGGGTGCTGGTGACCCGGGTGGACCCCGAGGACTTTATTCCCCCGCAGCCGGGCGACCCGGTGCGGCACGCGGTGGGCGAGGAACTGGCGCTGGCCTTGAGCGCCGATAAGATGGACGACACCTTCGCCGGTGGCCTGCTGGCCGACGGACAGGTGCTGCCTATCAACTACCAGTTCGTGAACGGCGAACAGGGCGGCCACATCAACATTTCGGGGATCTCCGGGGTGGCGACCAAGACCAGTTACGCTCTCTTCTTGCTGCATTCCATCTTTCAGGGCGAGGTGCTGCGCAAGCGCCAGGAAGGCCACAATACCCGTGCCCTGATTTTTAACGTCAAGGGTGAGGACCTGCTGTTTCTGGACCAGCCCAACGCCCGCGTTGACGAGAAAGAAGGCCGGGTCAACGCCCGCAAAGGCTTTGGTGCCCAGGGCCGCTACGCCCGGCTGGGATTGCCGCAGCAGCCTTTTCGGAACGTGCAGTTTCTGGCCCCGCCCATCAGTGCCGGCGGCGACGCCATTCTGCCGGACGTGAAGCAGCGTAGCTCCGGCGTCACGGCGTTCGTGTTCTCGCTGCGCGAATTCTGCGAGCGGCGAATGCTGGCTTACGTATTCTCGGACGCGGCCAGCAGCCTGAACCTCGGTTTCGTGATCGGCAACGTGGAAGAACGCCTCTTCCGGCTGGCGCAGGAGCAAAAAGGCAGCGGCACCGGCCTGACCGTCTCCGACTGGCGGCCCGAGGAAAGCAGCGAAATCCCCGAGGATCTGGAATTCGACACCCTGGGCGGCATCACCATCACCCGCTTTGAGCAGCTGATTTCCTACATCGAATACAAGCTGCTGGAAGAGAACGAGGGCGAGGGCGACCGCAAATGGGTGCAGAAGCAGAACCCCGGCACCCTGCGGGCCTTCGTGCGGCGGATGCGCGGGGTGCAGAAGTACCTCAGCCCGCTGATCCGGGGCGACCTGGGCGCCGAGCAGGCCGTCCGCTACCGTCCCGACGTGCTGAAGGCGGGGATTCAGACCACAGTGGTGGATATTCACCTGCTCAGCGGCCCCGCGCAGATGTTCGTGGTGGGTGTGCTGCTGCGCGAGGTGTTCGAACACAAGGAGAAAATCGGCCGCAAGGACACCGTGTTCGTGGTGCTGGACGAGCTGAACAAGTACGCTCCCCGCGACAGCGACAGCCCCATCAAGGACGTGCTGCTGGACATTGCCGAACGTGGCCGCAGCCTGGGCATCATCCTGATCGGGGCTCAGCAGACCGCCTCCGAGGTGGAGCGCCGCATCGTGTCCAACGCGGCCATCCGGGTGGTGGGCCGGCTGGACATGGCCGAGGCCGAGCGGCCCGAGTACCGTTTCTTGCCGCAGAGCTTCCGGCAGCGGGCCGGTATCTTGCAGCCGGGCACCATGCTGGTCAGCCAGCCGGACGTGCCGAATCCGGTGCTGGTCAACTACCCCTTTCCGGCCTGGGCCACCCGCCGCGACGAGGTGAAACAGGCCGACGAGCGCCCGGCCGCCGAAGTGGGCGCGGAGCTGCTGGGGCTGTAAGCGGCCTTAGGCCATCTGGCGGATCCGGGGCAGGCACGGCGCCGCTTAGGCTGGGCGGGATGCCTCATGACCCCACCCTGTTTCTGGGCACGGCGCCGTATTACGTGCGTTTTCGCCCGCCCTACCCTGAAGCGCTCTTCGGGTTTTTATCAGAGCGGTTTGGTCTGACCTCGGGCAGCCGGGTGCTGGACCTGGGCTGTGGGCCCGGTTTGCTGGCTTTTCCGCTGGCGCGGCGGGTGGCCCAGGTGGTCGCGGCTGACCCGGACAAGGACATGCTAAGTGCTGGAGCGCAGCAGGCAGCGGCGCAGGGCCTAAGTAACCTCCGGTGGCTGCCCGCTCCTGCCGAGGCGCTTCCCGCCGGACTGGGGCCCTTCCGCCTGGCGACCATTGGCGACGCCTTTCACTGGATGGACCGGCCAGCGGTGCTTGAGCGGCTGCATGCCCTGACGGAGCCGGGCGGCGGCGTGGCGCTGGTGGGCAACCGCAGTATGTACGGCGAGTCGGGGAGCCCGGCGGTCAGAGAGGCCATCGCGCAAACTTTGAGCGAGTTCCTGGGGCCCCACAGGCGTGCCGGAGCCAGAACCTACCAGCCGCCGGCCACCGCCCACGAGGCCGTAATTGAGGCTTCAGCCTTTGGCAGCTACGAGCGCTGGAGCATTGGCTGGGAAGAGACTTGGTCGGTGCAGCGCGTGGTGGGCTTTCAGCATTCAGCTTCGTTTGCGGCGCCCCATCTGCTTGGAAGCCGCCTGGAAGCATTTGACCGCGCCCTGACGGCCCGCCTGGAGGCTGCAGTGAACGGCAGCGGGCAGGTGCTGGCCGGCCGTGAGGTGACGGCGCTGGTGCTGAGCCGCTGACCTGGGCCGAGCGGCTGAAAGGTAATAACGGCCCCTCCCGGCCCGTTGGTGCTGGTGGCTCATTCATGTGGGGTTCTCCCGTGCTGACCTGGGTGCGGGCATACCCGGTGCCGCGGCGAAGACGCGGCGCCTTCTGGTTGCTCCACCCGGCACCGAGCAGGCGGACATGCCGCAGCTGTCTCCCAAGGTGTGCCGCCTGGCCTCAGTGCCGCTGGACCCGCTCCCGTTCCCGGCGCTGGTCGTATCCAGTTCTGACGACCCGGTGGTGTCGCCTGCCTGGGCTGAAGCATTTGCGGCGCTGGGAAGGCCGGCAGTGTGTTCTGGCGCTGCCGGCCCTTAGCTCAGCCTTGCGAATCCCCGCCGCCCAGCAGCCGCTTGAGCAGGGCCAGCTGCCCCACGTGGTAGGCGGTGTGGTCGGCGATGAGCAGCAGCGAGCGCAACACGGTGTGGCTGGCATCCTGTGCGTGCGGCACCGGGGCATACAGGTTGGGCGCACTGTCCAGCAGGGCCAGCACAGCGGCCTGGTCGGCCGCATAAGCGTCGGCCTGCGCCTGCCATTCTTCTTTGCTGCCGTCCCGGTGCGGCCAGTAATCCGCCGGCCACTCGGGGGCCGAGTAGGTCCCAGCGCTGAGGTAATTCAGCAGGTCGCGCTGGGTGAACCGCAGGTGCCACAGCACCTCGAAAGCCGAGTAGGGTAGGTCGCCGGGCCGCTCATTGATACGCGCCAGCGGAAAGCCGTCCAGCACCTGCGCCAGAGTGGCATGGGCCTGCGGCTGGCTGAGCAGGGCAGACAGGTGAGAACGCAGCGGGTCCGGATGCGGCAAGTCTGAGTGTGCCATGGTTCTATCTTGGCAGTTGCCGGGACGCCCAGGCATCAGCCGTGACCGAACTTTTAAGGCAGACGCTCGCCGCAGTGAGGGCAGTAGCGGTAGGAGGCGGCCCGTTCTTCCTCTTCCTGCACTTCGGCCTCGGCAGCTTCTTTGGCGCGCTGCTGGTCCAGCTCCTCGGCAAAGCTGCTGGCAACCATCCCCGCCGGCAGGGCCACCATGCCGATGCTGAACAGCATGATGACGCCGGCGGCCAGCTTGCCCAGCGGCGTTTCCGGAAACACGTCGCCGTAGCCGGTGGTGGTCAGGGTGACGGTGGCCCACCACAGCGCTTCTGGGATGCTGCCAAACCCTGGCGTGCCCGCTGCCGATTCCGCCTGATACAGCACGCTGGCCGCAATCAGAACCAGCACCGCCGCGATCAGGAAAGTGGCGAACAGTTCACTTGACCGCTGCGAGATTACCCGCCCAATCAGCTGCAGCGACGTCGAGTAACGGCCCAGCCGCAGCAGCGAGAGCAACTTGAACAGCCGCAAGCTGGCCAGAGCGCTGCTGCCCGGCAGGATCAGCGTGACCACCACGGTGAGGTCAATCAGCGGCAGGGGCTGCAGGGCGTAGTGCAGGTAGGCCCGGGCCCCCGGCGGAGCACCCGGCCGCAGCGGCGCAGTGTAGAGCCGGCCCAGGTATTCCAGCCCGAACACGACCCCGCAGAACAGGTCGAAAATGCGGATGGCCCGGCCATACTCGTGCTGAATGCTGGGCACCGTGCTCAGCACCATCACCGTCACGTTCAGCAGAATCAGCAACGCCAGCAGCCGGTTGAACAGCTGCTCGGCCGGCCCTGAGCTGTCCTGGGGGTCCAGCAGCCCGTACACTTTCTGCCGGAAGGTGAGGGCGTCGGGTGGTGGGGGAGGGGGGGCTGAAGGCATCAGAAGAAGGGGTGGGTCCGGGGATCGGGGACAAAGAGAGGCACGCCGCTGGAAGAATGGGCCGGGCTCTTGGCCTGTTCCCATTTTTCCGCCGCTGGCCCTCCCCGGGCGGCCCTCAGTCTACGCTTCTGCCGAAAGCAGACCGGCCCGAAAAAGGCGGCAGAAGTCGGCCAACCCATCCAGTGCGCCCCAGCTTCCCCTTTTCTCAGCCTTCTACCCAGTGCGGCACGAAACTGGCCCGGTTGTCGGTGACCCGGCTGCGCCCCTCGCGGATGCCCAGCCCGCAGACCTCCTCGCCGGCGGCCCACACGCCCAGCACCGGATAACGCGGGCCGTCGGCCGCCTGAAAGGTGGGCAGTTCGGTATACGCCTGCTCCAGCAGGGGGTAGCCGGCGTAATCGCCCGGCGTCATGGCGGCGCCGGGTAACACCACGTTCTGGCCTTCGCGCGAGTACAGCGGCTTTTGCACTGTGGGGCCGCGCAAGGTGCCAGGGGTCAGGCTGGCCGGCAGAATCTGCGGGTCATCCGGGTACAGTTCGTGCAGCAGCGCCAGCAGCCCCTTGGAACTGCTGACCGCTTTCCACAGCGGCTCGATAAAGCGGGTCTGGGTCTGGGCCAGCGCTTCACCATCGCGGGCGTCCCAGGCAAACTCGAAGGGCCACAGCCACATCAGGTGCTGAATGGGCCGCGGCCAGCCGTCCAGCAGATAGGGCTCGCCGGGGGCCAGTCCCAGCTCGTCCACGTCCAGAAAGCTGCTGCGTAGCCCGGCGGCATTGGCCAGCTCGCGCAGATAGGTCACGGTGGCGATGTCCTCATCGTTCCAGGCGGCACTGAAGGTCACTTCATGGATGCCGCGCTCCCGCTTCAGGTGCGCCCACTGCTCGCCCAGCGCCTCGTGAATGGTGTTCCACTGCCCGGCCTGGGCCGGCAGCTCGCCGGCCGCCTGCCGGTCTTCCAGCCACTGCCACTGGCAGACGGCCGCTTCCAGCAAGCTGGTCGGGGTCTGGCCGTTGACCTCCAGCAGCTGTGGCACCTCACCGGGCCGGTAGGCCAGGTCTAGCCGCAGGTACACGCTGGGGTCGTCGCGGTCCCAGGATTCGCGCACCGCGTCTTCCAGAAAGTTAGGAATGCCCAGCTCGGCCAGCCGGCGCTCCGTGATCGCGTACTCGGTGGCGGCCAGCACCTGCCCGGTCAGCTGCTGAGCAGCCTGTTCCAGCGCGTCCACTTCAGCGCGGCTGAAAGTGTAGCCGGCGTCCTCGGCCCAGTACGGCACCGGGTGCTCGGGAACGGCACCGTACCACAGCATCCCCACCGCTTCTAGCCGCTGTTGCCAATCGGGGCGCGGCGCAAAGGAGCGGCGTTCCATCAGCCGCCGAAGGACCCGCCGGTGCGGTTGCCCCGGCTGCCCGGCACGGTGATGCGCGGCGGCGTGCTGGAGCGGCCGGCCGAGTTGCCAGGCGCCGTACTGCGGGTGGCGTCCCCGGCGCCGGTGCCCGCGCCTGTTCCAGTACCGCCGCTGCCCCGGGTGCCGGTAGAAAATCCCCCGCGTGAAATCCGCGGTGCCTGAAAGCGGCCAGAAAGCCGGCCGTCGCGGTCCACCTGATAGCCGCTGCGGCTGGCGCTGCCGTCGTTGTTGTAGCCCACCACCCGGCCGGCGCCGCCCCCGCCCCAGAAAAAGAACCACGGTCCGTAGTAGCCGCCCGAAGACTGGTTGCGCACACACGGGTTTTGCATGCCCTGGTCAATGTATTTCTGGTTCGCCTGGAGACACTGTTCGTAAGTGGCGTAGGTGTTGCGCTGATAGTCATTCACGTTTCCCCCCGGGGAGGAACACGACGCCATCAGCGCCGGCAGCGCGGCCAGCAGGGGCAGGTGGAACTTCTTCATTGTCTCAGAGTACGCGGCCAGTGGAGCGGAGGTTCCGCCCGGCTCTCTCCTGGCAATTCTGGCAGCTCTGGCCTAGCGGCTCAGTTCGATCATCAGCCGTTCCAGCACCCGCGCCGGGTCATGGCCGCGCTTGAGGTCCAGGTCTGCCTGCGCGACGCGGCCCAGGTGCTGGCGGATTCTGGTTTCGTTCAGCCGGCGGGCCACGGCCAGGGCTTTTTTTACCGGGTAGGGTTTGGCCCCCAGGCGCTGCGCGGCCGCGTTGTCATTCACCCGCCCGCCTGAGTCGGCCAGCAGCCCCACGCAGCGGGCAATCAGGCTGTACTGCCACACCACGGCGCCCAGCAGGCGGAAGGGGTCCTCGCCGCCGCGCAGCAGCCGGCCCAGCTGCTCTAGCGCCAGGGCCGGGCGGCCGGCGGTGGCCGCGTCCAACATGGCAAACGAGTCGCCGGCCTTTTCGCGGCCCACCACTGCCTGCACGGTGGCCTCGTCCAGCCGGGTGCCGGCCGGCAGGAACGAGAGCTTGTTCAGCTCGCCGGCCATGCCGGTCAGGTCGGTGCCGAACACGTCGGCCAGGTACTGTGCGGCGTCTTTTTCTAGCCTTAGGCCCTGGCTTTTGGCGTAGGGCAGCAGCCAGCCCAGCACGTCGCCGGGGCGCTGCGGGTTGGGGCTGCGAATCAGTTCGCCGTGGGCTTCATACACTTTGGCGCGGGTGGGTGGGGCCGTCACGTCCAGCACCAGCGCAGGGGCAGCGGCCCCCGTCAGCAGAGCCATCAGCTCCTTGCCGGGCTTGACGCCGGCGAGGTCCACAATCACCCCGCCGCCGCCAAAGAGACTGGGGGCCAGCAGCGGTTCCAGCCGCTCGGGGGTCACGTCGTCGCCGCTCAGGCGGGTCAGTTCGCTGCGGTCAATGCCGCGCTGCTCGGCCCAGTCGCGCAGCGCCAGTTCGGCCAGAAAGGGATGTCCACTGAAGGCGGCCAGCATGTCCAGCAGCATAGCGGCCGGGGGCGCGGCGCAGGGTGACACTGAACCTATAAAAAACGGCCCAGTAAAATGACCCAGCAAAACAGCCTGGCCTGCGGCATGTGCCGGGGCCGGGCTGAGCTGGAAGGAAAGGGCTTAGCGAATGACCTGAATCGAGTTGACCAGGTTGCGCACGGCGGTTTCGTTGGCCTTGTAGCCGGCGGCGCTGCCGTCGATGGTCACCACCAGCGGGCGGCCCTGCACCGAGGTCAGGCGCTGTTCCAGCCGGCGGTCACCGTTCTGCCCGGGCAGGGTCATCACGAACTGGGCCCACTGGTTGCCGCCCGAGCGCACGATGTCGGCGTTCAGCGACTTGATGCCGGGCAGCTGGCGGCGCAGCACCGGGGGGTACTGGGTCAGCAGGGCGGTCACTTCGTTGGGGCGCAGCGTAGAGCTGCGGTATTCCAGCGAAACCGACACCTTGCGGTCACGGGTCATAAAGACGGCGTCGGGGCGGGTGGCTGCGTTGGGAAAGGCGCGGGCGATGCCGGCGTTGCTCAGAATCAGAAAGCGGTTGTCTTTCTGAATGCTGACCGGCAGGCCGGTGTTCTGGGTGGCGCTGGCGGCCAGGACAGGAGCTCCCACAGAAGCGCCCAGCGCCGCAGCAGTCATCACGATATGGCTGACTTTCATGTTTCACAGCTTAACGGCTGAGCCTGACGGCGGGGTGAAGTGGTGATGAGGGAGCCCAGCTGCTGCCGGCGCGGCGCCCCCTACCCACGGCCCGCTGGCCCAAGCAAAAGCCCCCGCGCGGGGCGGGGGCTGACTGTGCTTTCCAGAAAATTGTGCTTTCCAGCAAACTGTGCTCTCTGGAAAAGGAGCGGGTAGGGGCTGGGCTCAGGCGTTGGCCTTGGGCTCGGTCGGCTGCGGGGTGTGTGGGTGGTGGCGGCCACGGCTCTCGTTCCACCACACCACCAGCGGCGCCACGATGTAGATGGACGAATAGGTGCCCACCAGAATACCGATCACCAGAATCAGGCTGAAGTCGCGCAGGACCGGCCCGCCCCAGATCAGCAGGGCGATCAGCGGCAGCATGGTGCTCAGCGAGGTCATCACTGTGCGCGACAGCGTCTGGTTGATCGAGGTGTTCACGATGTCGCGGTAGCTCTGGCCGCGCATGGACCGCATATTCTCGCGAATCCGGTCCGAAATGATGATCGAGTCGTTCAGCGAGTAGCCGATCAGGGTGAGGATCGCGGCCACCGTCGAGATGTTGAACTCCAGGCCCAGCAGGGCGTAGATGCCCAGCGCGATCGCCACGTCGTGAACGGTCGCCAGGATCGAGCCCAGGCCCATCACCAGGTCAAAGCGGAACCACACGTAGATCAGAATGCCGCTGAGGCCCAGCAGCATGGCGTAAAGGGTGTTGCGGGTCAGCTCGGCGCCCACGGTGGGGCCCACCGTTTCGCTGCTCTGCACCTGTCCGCCGCTGAGGGTCGCCAGCTGCTGGCCTACGGCCGCCACCTGTTCGGCCTTCAGCTCGGGCACCTTGATGGTGTACTGTTCGCCGGCAATGCCCGGCACGATGTCCTGCTGGATCACGGTGTTCTGCGGGGTCACCTGCTGCGCGCCGGCGGCCACCACTTTCTCGCGGATCTGTTCGGGGGTCACGGCGCTATCGAAGCGGGCGGTGACGGTGGTGCCGGAGCGGAAGTCCACCCCGTAGTTCAGGCCGTTGGCCGCCACGTAGCCGGCGCCGCCCAGGGCCAGCAGGATACTCAGGCCGCTGATCAGTGCGGCCGGCTTCATGAAGTTGATGCGCGGCTCGGTGATCCACTGCGGAGCGCTGAGGTTGGGGAAACGCTGCCCCAGCCAGCTCATCATCCAGCGGGCAAAGACCAGGTTGGAAAAGGTGGAAGCCAGCGTGCCGGCAATCACGGCCACAGCGAAGCCGCGCACCGGGCCGCTGGAGAACTGATACAGCGCGAACGCCGAGATCAGGTGGGTGGCGTTCACGTCCAGAATGGTCAGGGTGGAGTGTTCGTAGGCTTTGGCGATGGACTGGCGCACGCCCTTGCCATGGCGGCGTTCTTCCTTAAAGCGCTCGAAGGAAATCACGTTGCCGTCCACAGCGGCGCCGATGGTCAGCACCAGACCGGCGATGCCCGGCAGGGTCAGCGTGGAGCCGAAGCCGCCCAGCAGCCCGGTCAGGATGGCGCCCGAGAAAATCAAGCCCAGCGCGCCCACCAGACCCAGCCACAGGCCGTAGTACAGGAACAGCAGCACGAACACGGCGCCCAGGCCGATGATGCCGGCTTTCAGGCCGCTGTTGATGGCGTCGGCGCCCAGGCTGGGGCCGATAGAACGCTCGGCGGCGGTCTGCACCTGAATCGGCAGCGAGCCGCTTTCCAGCACCAGCGCCAGTTGCCCGGCCTGATCGGCGTCGAAGTCGCCGCTGATCTGCACGCCGCGGAACAGCTGCTCGTTGATGGTGGCGACCGACTGAATCTGGTTGTCCAGCACAATGGCCATCAGCTTGCCCACGTTGCGGCCGGTGAATTCACCGAACTGCTTGGCGCCGGCTTCGGTGTTGTCGAAGGCCACCACCCAGCGCCCAGACTGGTCAGTGGCGGCGCGGGCGTCGGCGATGATTTCCCCGGTGGCCTGCACCGGGCCCAGGTCGGTCAGCTTGTAGCCGCCGGTGGCGGGTTTGTCGGCGGCCAGCTTGGGATCGGGCTTGGCGCCTTCCTTGACGATCCGGAATTCCAGCCGGGCGGTCTTGCCGATCACGTCGCGCACCTGCTGCTGGATTTCGGGGGTGGCGCCGGGGGCTTCCACCACCACGCGGTCGTTGCTGGTCACGGTCACGGTGGGTTCGGCCACGCCCAGGGCGTCCACCCGGTTTTCCACGATGGTCTTGACCTTGTCCAGGTCCTCGCGGGTGTAGTCCTTGGTGGTCGGCTCCAGCTCGATGCGCAGGCCGCCGCGCAGGTCCAGGCCCAGCGTCACGGCCTGATACTGGTCGTTGTACAGCTGGGTGGGCGTCTCGGGGTGCTGCCAGGGCCGCCAGATAAAGGCCAGGGCGGTCAGAAAAGTCACCAGCAGCAGCAGCCCGGTCCAGGGACTGGGTCTGCCGCTGACTGGCGCGGCGCGGCGCCGGTCGCGGTCACGCCGCTGGCGCTGGTTGGGGTTGTTGAAAGTCAAAAGGGGTTCTCCTTAAGTAAGGGGGCTTGTAGAAAAGGCCAGGAAGTAAAGTCGGGCCCTGAGGCGGGGCGCACAGCTGCTAACCACCTTCCAGTTGCCACTTGCCGTAGTGACCCAGGCGCTGGCGCACCGGCCAGGGCTGCGGCCCGCCTTGCCGGGCAAACGGGCCGGCAGGCAGCGCTGCCGGCCAGCGCAGCACCGGCGGCAGGTCAGGCCAGGGCTGCGGCGGCTGGGTTTCGCGCCACAGCCGCCCGGTTTCATTGCCGGGCGCGGCGGCCAGCAGCGACCGCTCGGTCTGTTTGAGCACCGGCTGATCGGCCGCCGGGGAAGGCGCCGGGTCCAGTGCCGCTGGGTCCAGGGCCGCCGGCCCCAGCCCGTGTAGCCCCAGCAGCAGCGCGGCCAGCCAGCCCAGCCGCAGCCAAGAGAGCCGTGACCAGGGAAGTCTGGAAGGTGCGGGCAGGCTGCCGGCACAGGCGTCCGCCTCCCGCTGCGCCAAAGCGGCGCGCAGGCGATGCAAAGTCGTGGCAAAAGCATCGAGCATGGGGAAAATGAGGCTGCGGGGGAGCGCCGCTGGGCACAGCAGCGTATCCTGCACAAGCTAGCAGACTTGCGGCGCCGGGGCCGGTACAGGCTATGGGCCGCAGGCTGCCGCCAGCATAGACGCCGGACCTGTGCCCAGTCTGACTGCGGCGGCCCGCTTTGTTCCTGGCTATGGGACAATGCGGAGAACCCCGAAGTTCGCTAGACTGCCTTGAACTGAGTCCAAAATTCTGGCCAAAAGGCCCTGTCTGCCGCAGAAACTGCCGCCGATCCTTCACTTCTTCCCTCGGAGGTTGCTCCCCTTGTTACCCGAACTGCATAAAATCCTGTTCGCCCTGTACGCCGTGGTCACGGGCGTTTTCGTGCTGTGGGGCTTTTACCGCCTCTATCTGCGCGTTGGGCGCGGCGCTCCCGCGACCGAAACCCGTTTCGACAACCTGCCGGGGCGCATCGGCTATTCCATCGTCACCTCGCTGACCCAGGAACGGGTGTTCCGTAAGCGCCCGGCCATCGGCATTTTGCACTCGATGGTGTTTTACGGCTTTGTGTATTACCTCTTGGTCAACGTGGTGGACCTGATCGAAGGGTTTTTCCCGGTCGCCATTCACAGCGACAATCCGCTGGGCATCATCTACAACCTGCTGGCCGACCTGCTCAGTGCCTCGGTGATTCTGGGCGTGATCGGGCTGATGATCCGCCGCTTTTTCACCGCCAGCAAGCGTGACTTCAAGTTCAGCGAAAAGACGCTGCTGCACGACTGGGTCAAGGACGGCTACATCAAGCGCGACTCGATCATCGTCGCCAGCTTCATCATCTTCCATGTGGGCAGCCGCATGATCGCCCAGAGCAGCAAGATGGCGATGGAAGGCGGCGACCGCTGGCAGCCGTTCGCCACCTCGGTGGGCAACCTGCTGTTCGGCGGCCTCAGCGAAGCCGCGCAGATGAACTGGTGGCTGTTCGGGTTCTGGGGCGCGCTGGGTTCCATCCTGGCGTTCATGATCTATTTCCCGTACTCCAAGCACTTCCACTTTGTGGGCGCGCCGATCAACTACGCCTTCAAGCGCCCGGTCAACTCCGGCGTGCTGCCCCCGATGCCCGGCATCGAGGACGCCATGGAGCAGGACGAGCCCAAGCTGGGCGCAGAAAAGCTGGAAGACCTGGAATGGCCCCGGCTGCTGGACGCCTACGCCTGTATTCAGTGCAACCGCTGCCAGGATGTCTGCCCGGCCAACGCCACCGGCAAGGCCCTGAGCCCCGCCGCGCTGGAAATCAACAAGCGCATGGAGCTCAACAGCCTCGGCACCCACACCAGCCCCTTTACCCTGAAAAAGGCCGACTTTGAAGAAGGAGCCAGCACCGCCCGTCCGCTGCTGGAATACGCCATCAGCGAGGAAGCGGTCTGGGGCTGCACCACCTGCGGCGCCTGTATGCAGGTCTGCCCGGTGCAGGATGAACAGATGCTGGACATCGTGGATATTCGCCGCAACCTGGTGATGGTGCAGGGCGAGTTCCCGCAGCAGCTGCAAACCGCTTTCCGCGGCATGGAACGCGCCAGCAACCCCTGGGGCATCTCCCGGGACAAGCGCATGGACTGGGCCGAGGGCCTGAAAGTGCCTACCATCGACGAGAACCCCGAACCCGACGTGCTGTACTGGGTGGGCTGCGCCGCGTCTTACGACCCGGGCGCCCAGAAGGTGGCCCGCTCCTTCGTGCAGCTGCTGGACAAGGCCGGCGTGAACTACGCCGTACTGGGCAAAAAAGAAGCCTGCACCGGCGACAGCGCCCGGCGTGCCGGTAACGAGTTCCTCTACCAGCAGCTGGCCCAGGAAAACGTGGAAACCCTCAACGAGGTGCGCCCCAAGCTGATCGTGGCAACCTGCCCGCACTGCATGAACATGATCGGTCAGGAATACAAGCAGATTGGCGGCGACTATCAGGTCGTTCACCACACCGAGTACCTCCAGCAGCTGGTGGACGCCGGTCAGCTGCCCACCACCCAGCTGTCTGCCTCCGTCACCTACCACGACCCCTGCTACCTGGGCCGCCACAACGGCGTATATGATGCCCCCCGCTCGCTGATTACCCGGATGGCCGGTCAAGTGCTGGAACTGGAACGCAGCCGCGAGCAGAGCTTCTGCTGTGGCGCAGGCGGCGCGCAGTTCTGGAAGGAAGAAGAAGAAGGCAGCGAGCGCATCAGCGACAACCGCTTCAAGGAAATCCAGGCCCGCCTTGATGCCTCCAAGGAAGGCAAGGTGCTGGCGGTCGGTTGCCCCTTCTGCAAGTCGATGATGAACTCCACCCCGGCCAAGGCCGAAGCCGACGACATCGTGGTCAAGGACGTGGCCGAGCTGATGCTGGAAAGCGTGCAGCGTGCCAGCGGCGAGTGGGTGGAACCTGAAGTCCCGGTGGCCCCTGAAGGCCAGGCTGAAACGCCCAACACCCACCTGCCTGAAGCCCAGGGCGAAGTGCGCAATGCGCTGGACGAAGAAGAGGTCACGGCCGTGACCAACGCCCAGGTAGAAAATGCCCAGCCGATGCCCCCGGTTCAGCCGGCAGCCGGCGAGAAGGTCGAGCGCAAGGCCTGGACCCCCGGCGCTCCCGCTGCTCCGGCGGCCCAGCCGGCCCAGACTCAGCCTGCTCCCGCTGCTCCGGCCGCCACGGGTGAGCGCAAAGCCTGGACTCCTGGCGCCGCGGCAACCCCGGCTGCCGCCAAGGACGATGTGGCCCCGGCTGCAGGCGAACGCAAGGCCTGGAACCCGGCTGGTGCTGCGGCAACCCCGGCTGCTGCCAAGGATGATGTGACCCCGGCCGCAGGCGAACGCAAGGCCTGGAACCCGGCTGGTGCTGCGGCAACCCCAGCTGCCGCCAAGGACGACGTGGCCCCGGCTGCAGGTGAACGCAAAGCCTGGAACCCGGCTGCCAGCGCTGCCCCGGCCCAGAAACAGGATGCGGTCAAGGCTGCTCCCGCTGCCGCCGATCAGACCGCCCCGGCCCGCAAAGCCTGGAACCCAGGCGCCGCACCTGTGGCGGCTCCGGCGGCCCAGCCTCAGACGCCCGCCAAGGACGATGTCAGCTCCGCCCCGGTGCAGGCTGAAGCGGCCGCGCCCGCTCCGGCGGCCACCGGCGCCCGGCCCAAGTGGACTCCCGGTGCCGCCGCGCAGCCGCGCAACCAGGCCCCGGCCACGCCAGCGGCTGCGCCCGAAAACACTGCCGAGACGGCCATGCCCGCAGCGGTGGCTCCGGCCGTAACCCTAACCGAGACGCCCGCCGAACTGGCCGACCCGCAGGCCCCGGTGGTGGTGGATCTGCCGGCCACGGACAGCGACCAGCCGCGCGAAACCCAGCCAGCCCCGCAGGCTGTGGCTCCGGCAAGTGCCGAGACGACCGTACCTGCCCAGGACGCCGGCAGCAACGCCGAAACTGGCGCCACCGGCCGGCCCAAGTGGAAGCCTGGCCAGCACTAAGCTGAATCTCTGAATCCCTCTTTTTGACGGCCGCGCCGACTTCTTTGGAACTTCCCAGAAGTCGGCGCGGCTGCTCTGTGCCTGCTGGCTCTGGGTTTCCTGGCCCTGGGCTTTCTGGTGGCCGCCGGAAAAGGGGGCGGGGTAGACTGTGGCGGATGCCGCAGGTCGCCTTGCTCTGGTTGCTGTCTGAAATAAACCGGGAAGCCATATGCGCCTGAAACCGGCGGCGCTGTTGCTGGGCGCCGCCCTAGGGCTGAGCGGCGCCGGTGCCTGGTGGTGGAGCGGCGGCGTGGCGCTGCCTGGCTGGCCGGCTGGTCTGACGGCGGGGCTACAGCTGCTGGCCGGCCAGTCTGGCAGCAGGGCTGCACCTTTAGAGGCGAGTGACCTTCCGGCCTCGTCTCAGCCCGATAGTCCCTCCTCGGAAGCGCAGCCCACGCCCGAAGGCATCGCCAGCGAGCGGGCCGCCGACAGCGAAATGCCCCCGCAGGAGCCGGGCTGCCTGGGCCCTGCGCCGGCAGCTGCCAAGGCACCGGCGCCACCTTACCCGATGTCGGGCCGGCTGGGGCTTTGGGTGGCGGAGGTGGACCCCCGCACGCTAGAGGTGATCCGGGCGGTGGGCACCAACCCCGACAGCGTCTTTCCACTGGCCAGCACCTACAAACAGGCGGTGCTGTGGGCGGTGCTGCGCGAGATCGACGCTGGCCGCCTGTCGCCGGATGAGCGCTTTGAGATCACGCCGGCGGCTCAGAGTCTGGGCGATTATCCATTCGATAACAGCACTGCCCGCACCCTGACCGAGCGCATGATTCGCGACTCCGACAACACCGCGACTGACCTGTTGCAGCGGCGGGTGGGCCTGGAAAAAGTGCAGCGGGTGGCCGACGACCTGCACCTGTGCCAGACCCGGCTGATTCTGCCCACCAAGGACTGGTGGGTGATGGAAGCGGGCCTGAGCCAGACCTACCGGGACCACCCGGACTGGTGGCAGGCTGATAACCGCCTGGAGTTGGCGGCGCAGCTGGACGCCGAAGCCCAGCGCCACAGCGCCGCCGAGCTGGCCCCTAAACTGGACCACTATTTCGAGCAGCGGCATCAGCCGAGTGACGACCTGGGTACCCACAACCTCAGCACCCCTTACGAGTTCGCGACCCTGCTGGCCCACGCCTACTTGCGCAGCGGCCTAAGCGAGCGCGGCACCCGCTGGCAGCACGAGGTGGCCCAGCTGGGCTACGGCAAGTCGGCGCTGAGGGCCGGGCAGGTGGGCAATCTTCAGACCTTCTACGGCAAGGGGGGCAATGGCTGGCGCCTGCTCACCTACACCGGCTATTTCGTGACCAAAGACGGGCATCACGTGGTGTACGCCTTTATGCAGCACGGCGCCGATCAGCTATACACCATGCCCAACACCCACCGCGCCTTTGCCTGGATCAACGCCGCGGTGGACGAGGTGATCGGGCCGCAGCGGCGCAAGCCGGCGGCCTCAGCTGCCACCACCTCACAGGCTGCGGCAAGCCCCTAAGCTCTGCCCGCCGGTTCCTGCTCAGTTCTGGGTGTGGTTTTTGCCGGGGTCCAGAACCGCGCCCTGACTTTTCAGCAGGATGTTGACATCGTTGCCCAGCGCCTCCGGGCCACTGGCAACGATAGAACGTTGCAGGAGGTCGTGGCGGCCGTTCCAGCGCACCACCACTTCCGAAGCCTGCTGCGGCCGGTAGCCGATCCGGCGTTTTTCACCCGAACGCAGCTGCCCGAAATCCACCGTGGTGCCCCCCAGATCCACCGCCACGGGGCCGACCACTTCCGGCGTGGTGTTGGTCACGCTGACCACAGGCGTGCGGGCACTGCTGTCGGTACAGCCGCCCAGCGCGCCTGCCAGCGGAAGCAGCGTGAGTGCGGCGGCCAGCCGGTGGGCGCGCTGGTGAATCACAGCGTTTGTTCCTGCGCGGTCTGGGCGTCCAGGCGGGCCAGCTCGGCACTCACGGCGGCGTCCAGTTGCGCGCGGGCTTCCGGGTAGGGTGCATTCACGGTGGCCCCGGCGGCTGGGATATGCCCGCCGCCGCCCAGCGCCACTGCGATGTTCTGGGCGCTGAGGCCACCGCGCGAACGCAGCGAGAACTTGACCCGGTCGCCGTAATCCTTGACCAGCACCGCCAGCTGAGCGCCTTCGGCATTACGCAGCAGGCCCACGTAAGCATCTACCTCGTCCCAGCCGGCGCCGGCCCGTTCCAGCATGGCGTCGTCCACCCGGGCCAGCACCACCCGGCCACCACGGGTAAATTCCAGGGTACTCAGCACCTCGCGCAGCAGGGTGTAATAGGTGCGCGGGTTCTGCATCCGCTGCTCGTTCAGCCAGTTCAGTCGGGCGCCGTGTTCCAGCAGCCGGGCGCCGGTCCGCAGGGTGGTGGGGGTGGTGCTGGAAAACTGAAACGACCCGGTGTCGGTGATCAGGCCCAGCAGCAGCGGCGTGGCGAGGTGCTCGTTCCACTCGGTGCCCAGCGCGTCCAGCACGTCCACCATGATCTGCGCGGTGGCCGGCTGCGAGGGGTCCACCAGCAGAGCGTCGGCCTGCCGGGCGTTGGTGCCGTGATGGTCAATGTTCACGGTGGGACCGCTGAAGCTGCTCATGTTGGCGCCGCCCACCCGCACATGGTCATTGTTGTCCACGTCCAGCACGGCGGCCAGTGCTCCGTCCGGCCAGGCTTCCAGCGGGCCGCACAGCTCGCCCTCTTCCGGCAGAAACTGCAGGTAGCGCGGCAGGGTCATGGGCGCGCAGACCTCGCGGCCCAGTTGCCGCAGGGCGCGGGTCAGGCCCAGTACGCTACCCAGAGCGTCGCCGTCCGGGTTCTCGTGCGAGAGCACCACGACTGGGCCAGAGTGTTGCCGCAGCGCCTGGGCCACCTGCTGCACCTGCGCGGGGTAGTCGGCAGGGCCTCCATTATCGGTTCGGGTCATCTCCGCAGTATAGGTGCCTGTCTCTCATCTGACGGTGGCCTTTGGCAGTGGTTGCAGAGTGAAAAATTCAGGCTGGCCGGGCCTGCGGCGCCCGCCCGCATTCCTCATGGCCCTGACCGCTACACTGCGCAGTATGCCAACCCTGTTTTCCTCGCCGGGCCGTGCCCGCCGCTCGCTGCGGCTGGGGCTGGCGCTGCTGCCTGCGGCCCTGCTGGCTGCCTGCGGCGACGCTGCTCCGACCGGGCGGGTTTACCGCGATCCTCTGACCTTTGGCCGCAGCAGCCTGCCGGCGGCCTATCAGGGCGAAGCTTACGACGCCGCTCTGGACCTGCGCGGCGGCACTGGCCCTTACGGTGCCAAGCTGGCCAGCGGCACGCTGCCGGCCGGCCTGACCCTCAAAAACCTGCGCCTGGCCGGTACGCCCACCGAAATGGGCACCTTCCGCTTCAGCGTGGAAGCCAGCGACGCCAATCTAAGCAGCAAGGTGCAGGAATACACCCTGAACGTGGGCGACCTGCCGCCCCTGAAGCTGAGCCCCGAGCTGCCGCGCGCCGAGATTCGTGGGCGCACCCGGATTCCGCTGAACATTACCGGCCCGCGCACGGCCCGCGCCGCCCGGGTCACCTGGGAACTGCCCGAAGGCGCCCAGGTCACCCGCGTGCAGGGCGGCCCGTCCAACGGCATGCTGAAATGGGATCAGAAAGGCCGCACCCTGACGCTGGATCTGGGCTTCAAGGCGGTGCCCCGCGCCGGTGAGCAGGTGGCGCTGCTGTACGTGGACCCGGCCCACCCGCTGACGCTGGACACCAAAGCATTCAGTTTCCGGGTGCTGGACGGCGCCGGTAAGGAGTTGACCGCTCCTGCCACGTCAGCGCCGGCCCAGGCCGCTTCTTCACTGGCGAATTCTTCGGGGGCCACGGCTTCAGAGAGCGCTTCCTCGCTGTCCACCGCTGCTCCCGCTGACGCTTCGGGCCTGGCGGCGGAGGCCCCGGCGGCGCCCGCGGCCAGCGGTGCAGCCACAGCTCCGGCAGCCAGTGGCACGGCCACGGCCCCGGCCGGCTCCTCGCCCCGCCCCAAATGGCCCCGGCCTGGGCAGGGACAGGCCGGACCAACTGAACCGGCTCCCCAGCCTGCTCCCGCCACTCCGCCGGCGGTGCGCCCATGACGCGCGCCTTCTCGCAGCAGCGTTTGGCCCTGGGCCTGATCGCACTGGGTCTGAGTGCCGGCGTGGCCTCGGCGGCCGTGGCTCCCCGGCTGAGCCTGGAGCAGCAGGCCCGCCGCGCCGACCTGATTGTGCGCGGCTCGCTGGGCGCCCCCCAGACCGTGACCGAGGGGGCGGTCAGCTGGCGGGTCTACCCACTGACGCTGACCGAGACGGTGGCGGGAGATGCCGGCCGGCTGCCGCCACACGCCGGACAGCCCGCGCTGTATGTCTGGTCCGAAGCCGGCGACCTGCCCGAGTGGCGCACCGGCCAGGATGCTTTTTTCCTGCTCTACGCGGCTCGGCTGGATAGCCCGCTGGTGGGCTACAACCAGGGCTATTATCCGGTGGTGAACGGCAACGTGGCCCTACCTGCCGCTGAGGGGCAGCCAGCAACGTCCTCGGGCGCGGCTGCTGTTCCGCCTACAACCACTCCGCTGTTGCCTCAGCCACAACTGCCTACGCCACCCGCCGCTCCGGCTGCGGGCGCTCCACAGTCCGATGCCGCGCGTCCGGGCACGCTCCCGCCACCCGCCGACGACTCTCCCGATGCTCCTCCGGCGGCCGACCCTTCGGGCGACTTATCCCAGCTGCCCGGCCTGCCCAGTGCGGCCACGGCACCGGGAACGGCCCAGACCTCAGGGACAGTTCAGGCGCAGCCTCAGGCCCCCGAACAGACGTCCCAGACCACCCCGGCGGCCACCGCCCAGATCAGCACCGACGAGTTCCGCGCCCGGCTGTTGCGCGCCCGCAGCGGCCAGGGCAGCCCGGCCCAGAACAGTCAGATCCAGAACAGTCCAACTCAGAACAGCCCGACTCAGAACAGCCAGAACCCTAGGGGAGGCGGCCAGTGAGGCGGTCGGCTTTGTTGCTGGCAGCCCTGGGCCTTGGCGGCGGCGCCTCGGCGGCTGACCTGAACCTGCGTCCCCAGGGCGAGCCGCTGACCCGCGCTGTGCAGCAGGCGCTGGCTGAGCTGTCTACTCCCGGCCTGCCGCTGCGGCTGGTGACCCGCAGTGGCCCGCAGCTGTCCCTGGGCAGCCAGAGCGGCGTGCCCTTCAACCCCGATGAGGCGGTCCGCACCGTGGGGCGCGGTGAGCAGCGGCGCATCGAGATCAATCCTCAGGGCCCGCTGCCGCTGAACGAAGCGGTCCGGCAGGCGCTGGCCCAGGAATTCGAGCTGGACGCCTGGACGCCGGATGCTGCCCGGCTGCGCTTCAGCGGTGCCGACCTGAACGGTGACGGCGTCGTTGACCTGACCGACTTGGCCCTGCTGATGAATAACCTGGGCAGCAGTGGCCGGGGTGACCTGAACGGAGACCGCCAGGTGGATGACACCGATATCCGCCTCTTTGCCGAGCAGTACCGCCTGCCCTGAGGGCACCGGTACCCTCTCCCGGCCACACGCCTGAGCGGGATGGCCGGGCGTTCTCCTTTCTACAGTTCCCGTCCTCTAGACTGCGGGCATGACCCCTCTGCTTTTGCGGACGGCGCAGCGGACCGGCCGCCCGGCCCTGCTGGGCCTGCTCGGCGCGCTGTCTCTGACCCCGTCCCTGCCTGCGGCTGCTCAGACGCTTCCTCAGCCGGCGGCGGCCCAGTCTCAGCCCGCCCTGTCTCAGTCAACTCAGGCCCAGCCGAAAACGCCGCCGCGCGCCGCGCTGGCCTTGCCGGACCCGGCCCTGAGCCGCTTGGCAGTGGAGCTGAGCGGCACTGTAGGTGGCCGCTTTTACCGCTGCCCGCCCTCGCTGGAGCTGCCGGCCCAGGCCATCTGCCTGTATGTTCGCGGCGAAAGCGCGGCCCTGCAGACCCGGTTGGCCGCCCAGCTGTGCGGCCGGGCGCGGGGCTCCTGGCAAACCCGTGGCCCAGTACAGAGCCTGCCACTCCAGCTGGCTGCACCTACTCAGATCGCTGCACCTGAGCGGCCCTCTGAGGATCAGGCCCTCAGTCTGCTGGATCTCGGTGGGGGAGACCAGTTGCTGGTGCTGGGCCGCCCCTGGCCTGTAGCTGCCGCCGCCCCTGTGCCGTCTACCCCGGCCGAGGTGGACCTGTATCTGACGCCCGCCGACCTGATCGGCGTGGTGCGGGTGGAGCGCTTGGGTGAGCGGACCTACCGCCTCACGCCGCAGGGCGGCCAGCCGGCCAGCCTGAATACTGGCGAGCGCCAGCTTATCCAGGGCGGCAAAACCGCCTCCCTCCCGGCAGCGCTCCAGCAGCAGGGCGGCCAGCTGTATATCCCAGTCAGTGTGCTGAGGAGCATCGGCTGTGTCCTGTCTCCGACCGAGGGTGCGCTGACGGTAGCATGTGGAAACAGCAGCGTGGGCACGTCGCCGCGCCGCCTCTGACCCTGACCGTGAGGAAGGCCGCTATCGGCACTGCCTGACCATGAGTGCCGTTTTGACCGGGCCTTCATATCGGATTAGTCGCGTCTTGCGACAGGAACCCTGGGGCGGCAGCCTGCGTAATAGTAGGTGCAAGGAGGATTAACCATGAGCATTTTTGACCGACTGAGCCGACTGATCCGGGCCAATGTGAACGACATGATTTCCAAGGCCGAGGATCCCAGCCTGATTATCGAACAGAGCCTGCGTGACATGCGGGCCGCCTACACCGACGCTCGCCGCGAGGTGGCCGAGGCCATGAGCCAGAGCACCAAGCTGGAGCGTGAAGCCAAGACCAACGAAACCCTCGCCGAGGAATACAACAAGAAGGCTGAAGAAGCCCTGCGTGCCGACAAGGAAGATCTGGCCCGTGAAGCGCTGCGCCGCGCCCAGAACCACAAGGACCTGGCCGCTGGCTTCCATGAGCAGGCCGACGCCCAGAACGCCACGGTGGACAAGCTGAAGACCCAGCTGCGCGCCCTGGAAGCCAAGATTGACGAGATGGAATCCAAGCAGTCGCTGCTGGCCGCCCGTCAGAAGACCGCCCAGGCCGGCGCCACCCTGGAACGCATGAGCGGGTTCGACCAGGCCGGCGGTGCTATGGACGCCTTCAGCGAAATGGAAAAACGCGTGCAGGGCATGGAAGACAAGAACCAGGCCATGACCGAACTGCGCACCGAGAACGATATTGACGCGCAGCTGGCCAGCCTGGGCCGCGACCGCGACCTGGACGAAGCCATGGAAGCGCTCAAGCGCAAGGTGGGCCAGGACAAACAGGCTTAAGGTCAGCTTCCTCCCGGTTTTGGCCCAGTGTGGCCGGGCCAGGGAGACCGGCTGAACAGAAAAGAGCAGAGGTGCTGCGGCACTTCTGCCTTTTTTGCTGGCCTCTCTGTCTTTGCTTGTCTCCTTCTGGCGGCCTTTAGAGATGTGGGGAAATGCCGGCGCCTGGGACCCCGGGCCACGGTACGGGCGGCGGGAATGATTTACCCTAGGGGTCATGACTCGTTTCACCACTTTGCTGGGGCTGGCGCTGCTGGGCGGCAGTCTGGTGGCCTGCGCTCCGTCGCAGACGGCCGCCGCGCCTGAGGTCCGGGCCACGTCCAGCCTGGACCGGGTGTCGTTCTACCCCTCGCAGCCGGGGCTGGCCTGGACCTATCTGCCGCAGGGCGAGCCGGCCGACCGCACGCCGTATGTGCTGCGTTCGCTGGGGCCCACCATTTTCAAGGGCCAGACCGTCAGCGCTTTTTCGCTGACCGGGCGCGGCGCCGAGCAGACCTGGTACCGTCAGGCCAGCAACGACGGCGTGCGGCTGCTGGGCTTTACCAAGCCCGGCGTGCTGGTCAACCTGGAACCGGCCTGGCAGGAGTTGCCTGCCTCCGGTGACCTACGGGTTGGCGCCGCCTGGCAGGGCACCACCCGCGTCAGCGTAATGGACACTGAGAAAGACCGACTGGTTCGCAGCGGAACTCTGAATTACCGCTACGACATTCAGGACCGCCGCCAGATCACTGTGCCGGGCGGCACCTATGACGTCTTCGTGATTACCCGGCGGGTGTCCGACGACCTGGGAGGCCTCTTCCCAGCGGTGCAGCAGCTGTACTACGCGCCCTATATCGGCGAGGTCCGCACCTATGAAGATCTGCTGCTGACTGGCCAGAATTACGCCCGGCCAAAGGTTCAGCCATGACCGGCGCTGCTCCGTCCAGCACGCCGCTGCTGGATCAGATTCAGGGACCGGACGATCTTAAAAAGCTTTCCCGCAGTCAGCTGCCGGCCCTCAGTGCCGAGCTGCGGGGGGAAATCGTGCGGGTCTGCTCGGTGGGCGGCCTACACCTGGCTTCCAGCCTGGGCGCCACCGACGTGATCGTGGCGCTGCACTACGTGCTGAACTCGCCACGTGACCGCATTCTGTTCGACGTGGGCCACCAGGCTTACGCCCACAAGATGCTGACCGGCCGCCGGGACCAGATGAGCACCGTTAAGCAAGAAGGCGGCCTGAGCGGCTTTACCCGGGTGTCCGAAAGCGAGCACGATGCCATCACGGTGGGGCATGCCTCCACCAGCCTTGCCAATGCGCTGGGCATGGCCCTGGCCCGTGACGCCCGCGGTGAGGACTTCGAGGTGGCCGCCGTGATCGGTGACGGTGCCCTGACCGGCGGCATGGCCCTGGCCGCGCTCAATACCATCGGTGACCTGAACCCACGGATGCTGATCATTCTCAACGACAACGAGATGAGCATCTCGGAGAACGTGGGCGGCATCAACCGGTTTATGCGCAGCCTGCAGGTGCATCCCCTGATCCGCGAGGGCGAGGATGTGGGCCGCAAGGCGGTCAAGGCCGTCAGCAAGCCACTGGCCGACATCATGAGCCGCGCCAAGCACTCTACCCGGCACTTTTTCGACCCGGCCAGTGTCAATCCTTTTGCAGCGATGGGCCTGCGGTATGTGGGACCGGTCGACGGCCACAACGTGACCGAGCTGGTCTGGCTGCTGGAAAAGCTCAAGGAGCTGGACGGCCCCACCATCCTGCACGTGGTGACCCGCAAGGGCAAAGGCCTCAGCTACGCCGAGGAAGATCCCATCAAGTGGCACGGCCCGGCCAAGTTCGACCCGGCCACCGGCGAGTTTACCCCGTCCAACGCCTACAGCTGGAGCAGCGCCTTTGGCGACGCCGTGACCGAGTGGGCCAATGAGGACCCGGGCGTCTACGTGATCACGCCGGCCATGCGCGAGGGCAGCGGCTTGGTGCGCTACAGCCAGGCCCACCCGGACCGCTATGTGGATGTGGGCATTGCGGAAGACGTGGCCGTGACCGCCGCCGCCGGCATGGCTCTGCAGGGCATGAAACCCATCGTGGCGATTTATTCCACTTTTTTGCAGCGGGCTTACGATCAGGTGCTGCATGACGTGGCGATCGAGAACCTCAACGTGATTTTTGCGGTGGACCGTGGCGGCATCGTGGGCGCGGACGGCGCCACCCACAACGGCGTGTTCGACCTGAGCTTCCTGCGTTCTATCCCCAATGTGCAGATTGCTCTGCCCCGCGACACCCGCGAGCTGCGGGCCATGCTGAAAGGCGCGGCGCAGGTGGGCGGCCCGGTGGCAATTCGCTACCCGCGTGGCAACACCGATCAGGTGCCGGCTGGGGAATGGCCCAGCATCGAGTGGGGCACCTGGGAGCGGCTGAAAGCCGGCGACGATGTGGTGATTCTGGCCACAGGCAAGCCGCTGGCCGACGCCCTGGCTGCCGCTGGGGACCGCCCCGGCGTGGGCGTGGTGAATGCCCGCTTCGTCAAGCCGCTGGATGAATTCATGCTGCGCCAGATCGCTTCCTCGGCCCGGGCCATCGTCACGGTGGAGGACAACACGGTGGCCGGCGGCTTCGGCAGTGCGGTGCTGGAAACCCTGAGCCGCTGGGGCCTCAGCGTGCCGGTACGGGTGCTGGGCATTCCCGACCACTTTCAGGATCATGCCAAGCCCGAAAGCGTCTATGCCCGTGCCGGCATTGACGCCGCCGGAATTGCCCGGGTGCTGGACGAGTTGCAGGTTCCGGCGCCTGCGCCCGTTACCCATTCCTGAGTTTTCCTTCGTCTCAGAGTTCTGGGCCGCTTCCCTCGGGGGCGGCCTAACCTTTGCACTCTCGTGCCCGCTTTGTGCCCACGCTGGCTGCACATAAAGGCAGCTAACCGATCGGTCAGTTGCGGTGCTACACTTGCTGCTATGACCGCGTCTACTCCCTCGCCCGAGACCACCAAACGGGCGAAAATCATCCTGTTCTTCACCATCTTCACGGCCATGCTGGGCCTCAGTGTCCTGTTTCCCATCATCGGGCCGCTCAGCTTGCAGCTGGACCTTACGCCGGTACAGGCCGGCTGGTTTTCGACTGCCTACTCGCTGATGCAGCTGGTTTTCTCACCTGTCTGGGGCGCCCGCTCCGAGAAGGTGGGCCGCAAGCCGGCGCTGCTGATGGGGCTGGTGGGCTTTGCCCTCTCGTTCGGGCTGTTCGGTGTGTTTGCGCAGATGGGCCTGAACGGCGCCCTGAGCGGCACCCTGCTGTTCGGCCTGCTGGTGGCTTCTCGCGTGCTGGGCGGCATGCTGTCTAGCGCCACGCTGCCTACTGCTCAGGCCATGATGGCCGACCTGACCACCGAAGCTGACCGCGCCGGTGCGATGGGATTGATTGGCGCCGCTTTCGGTCTGGGCGTGGTGTTCGGCCCGGCACTGGGTGGGGTACTCTCTCAGTTCGGGCTGGTCGCCCCGGTGTACTTCAGCGCTGGCTTGGGCCTGCTGACCGCCATTGCCGCTTACTTTCTGGTGCCGGAAACCCGGGTACGCGGCGAAGGTGAGGAGCATCAGGCTGTGGACCGCGGCGCGGTGCTGCGCCGCAACGGTGTTCTGGCTTTCCTGGCGATCAGCGCCGTATTCACCATGGCGAGCGTCAGCATGGAACAGACCATCGCCTTCTTCGTGGGCGATACCCAGGGCCTTGACCCTCAGCGCACTGCTCAGACGGTGGGCATGATGCTGGGTATTTTCGGGGTGGTGTCGGCCGGTGTGCAGGGCGGAGCGATGCGCCGCCTGGGCAAGACCGTGCCACTCTCCACCCTGATTCCTGTCGGCATCCTGATCATGGGCATCGGCATGGCCCTGATTCCGCAGACCCGCAGCTTCTGGCCCACCACCCTGGCCCTCAGCCTGCTGGGCATCGGCTCGGCGGTGCTGGGCCCCAGCCTCAGCACGGCGCTGTCGCTGAGCGTGGGCCGCGACAACCAGGGCGCAGTGGCCGGTCTCAACTCCAGTGCGCTGGCGCTGGGCCGTATGTCGGGCCCCTTGATCGGCACGGCGCTGTATCAAAAAGTGGCCTGGGGTGCCCCCTACTACTTTGGTGAGGCGCTGCTGCTGTTGCTGCTGATCTACACCCTGATCGCCCGCCCGCCCTTCCCCAACAACGTGCAGCCGCAGCCTGAAGCGGGAGCCGGCGCGTGAGCCCAGCGGCCGCCGCGGCCAACCCCGGCCGCGCTGTGGCGGTACGGGTGCTGCACCGGGTGCTGAACGGCGAGAATTACGCGGCGCCGGCGCTGGACGTGGCCCTATCATCGGCCCGACTGCCGGCGCGTGACGCGGGGCTGGCGACCCATGTGGTGTATGGCACCCTGCGGTATCTGCCTGCCCTAGAGCTTTCACTCTCGCCGCTGCTGCGCGGCAAAACGGCCCCCAAAGCCCGGGCGCTACTGCTGGCCGGCGCCTTCGAGAAACTGTATCTGGGCACGGCTGAACACGCTGTGGTCAACGAGTACGTGACCCTGGCCCGCGAAACCCGCTTTGCCCCGCCTGGACTGGTCAATGCGGTGCTGCGCCGGGTACAGGCTCCGCCCGAAGACGACCAGAGCCCCGAAGCCCGCTACGCCCTGCCTGGGTGGCTGGCCGGCGAGCTGCGCCGGGTGTACGGCGAGCAGGCCGAGGCCGTGATGGACAGCCTGCTGGAACCGCAGCCCCTATGGCTGCGACTGGGCGAGCAGGGTCCGGACCTGCTGGAAACGGAAGGCAGCCTGATTGAGCGCACGGTGGGTGGAGTAGATCAGGTGGCGCTGGACCGGCCGCTGCGTCAGACGGCTGCCTATCAGGCCGGTCAGGCCCAGCCGGTCAATCCTGCCAGCGCGGCGGTGGTCACGGCGCTGGGCGACGTGCGAGGCCAGAAAGTGTACGACCTGGCCGGCGGCGCCGGAATCAAGGCGGCGCTGCTGGCGCTGGCCGGCGCCAATGTGACCAGCGTGGAGCTGCAGGAGCACAAACACGCGGCGGCCCGCAGCAACCTGAAACGCCTGGGCACCCGCGCCCGGCTGGTTACCCATGACCTGACCCGCCCGCTGGACGAGCCCCCGGCGCCGTTGGTGCTGCTGGACGCCCCCTGCAGTGGGAGCGGCACCCTGCGGGCTCACCCGGAAATCAAAACCCGCCTGACACCAGCCGCCGTAGAGGAAATGGCCGAGGTGCAGCGGCAGTTGCTGGACAACGCCGCCGCTCTGGTCGAACGCGGTGGTGTGCTGGTGTACTCGGTCTGCTCGGTCTTTCCCCAGGAAGGCACCGAGCGGGTGCAGGCTTTTCTGGAGGCCCACCCCGACTTCAGCGCTGAGCCCCTGCCCGAGCTGGGCGTGCCCACCCAGCCGGCGGCCATCGGCGCCCTGACCTTGCCGCTGGACGGCTTGGACGGCTTTTACATCGCTCGTCTGCGCCGGCAGGCCTGAAGCTGTGCAGGCGGCTCCTGTTCAGCACCCGGCCGGGCTTTATCTGAGTGTGACCGGCCAACCCGGAGAACTCGCTTCGGGGGAGGCTGCGCTGGAACTGGTCGGCTTCAGCTGGGAGCACGGCTGCGACTTGTTCTTGCTGGACGGAGCGCTGTTGCCGCCCGCTTTTTTTGATCTGAGCAGTGGCCTGGCCGGCGAGCTGCTCCAGAAGTTCAGCAATTACCAGCTGCGGGTGGCTGCTGTACTGCCTGACGTTGCGCCCGGCGAACGCTTCCGAGAGTTCATGGCCGAAACGAATCGGGGCCGTACCTTCGGCCTGTTCACTGGTCTCGAAGCTGCCCAGCACTGGCTACTGAGTAGCCCATAAACTGGACAATCCATAAAAAACGGGCCCGGTGTGGCCCGCTTCTTTTTTTGCCGAGGGTTAATCCACGTCCAGCGCGGCGTCCAGCGCCACTTCGATCATCTGGTTGAAGGTCAGTTGGCGTTCCTCGGCAGTGGTTTCTTCCTTGGAAATCAGGTGGTCGCTGACCGTCATGATGCCCAGGGCCTTGACGCCGTACTTGGCGGCCAGGGTATAGAGGCCGGCCGCTTCCATTTCTACCGCCAGCACGCCGAAACGGGCCCAACGCTCGTATTCCTTGGGATCGTCGGTGTAGAAGGTATCACTGCTGAGAATGTTGCCCACGTGCGTGGTGTAGCCGCGCTCGGTGGCAATCTGGTAGGCACGCAGCAGCAGGCTGAAATCGGCAATCGGGGCGAAGCTGGCCGTGCCGAAACGCAGGTTGTTGATGTTGGAATCGGTGCAGGCAGCCTGAGCCAGCACCAGGTCACGGATGTGAACCTGTTCCTGATAGCTGCCGCAGCTGCCCACCCGGATCAGCTTCTTGCAGCCGTAGAACTCAATCAGCTCGTTGATGTAGATCATGGCGCTGGGAATCCCCATGCCGGTGCCCTGCACGCTGACGGGCCGGCCCTTGTAGGTGCCGGTAAAGCCCAGCATGCCGCGCACGGTGTTGTGCTGCACCGGGTTGTCCAGGAACGTCTCGGCGATGAACTGTGCCCGCAGGGGGTCGCCTGGCAGCAGGACGGTTTCGGCAATCTGGCCTTTTTCGGCGCTCAAATGGACACTCATGCCCCCAGGGTAGCAGAGGGAAGCTGAAACGTGAGCGGCGGCAGCGGGCCAAAAAAATCCCCCGCGCGGGGCGGGGGAGCGGCCGGCACAGGGCCGGTTCCGTAGAGCGTGGGGGAAGAAGCCCCCAGCGGCTCAGGCCTGGGTTTCGGCGGCAGCCTTGGCCTTGTTGATGGCCTTGGCCAGACGGCTCTTTCTGCGGGCCGCGGCGTTCTTGTGCAGGGTCGAACCCTTGGCGGCCTTGTCGATCAGGCTCTCGGCCTTCTGCTGCATTTCGGCCACGTTTCCGCCTTCCTGGGCAGCGGCGACGGCTTTCTTGCTGAAGGTCTTGATGGTGCTCTTCTTGGAGCGGTTGCGCAGACGGCGCTTGAGGCTCTGACGGTGACGTTTCTGGGCGGAGGGGTGACGTAATGCCATGGTGTTCTCTCTTTCTCCCGGCTGTTGCGGGGCGGTCTCCCGGCCGTCCAGGGCAGGGAAACGCGAGCGCTCGGCGCTATGTGCAGCGAGACCGTGTGCAGTAAAACTTTGCATAGGTCAAACCTGCAGCCTAAGCGCGGGGCCCGGCCGGCCTGTCTGGCGGCTACGAGCCCGCTGCCCACCCACTGGATAGGCAACCGGCACAGCATAGCGCTTGCAGCCCCGCGCAGCAAGCGGCAGACTGGTTGTTATGAACAAGCGCCCCGCTGCTGCCGAATTGCAGTCGCCCCGCGACCGGCTGCTGGCCTACGCTTTTCAGGCCTTGTCGCGCCGCGCGCTGAGTGAAGCCGAACTGCGGGAGCGCCTGGAGCGCCGCAGCGACGATCCCGAACTGGTGGCCGAAGTATTGGCCCGCGTGCAGGAACTGGGCTACCAGAGCGACGAGGTGGTGGCCGAGGCCGAGGCGCGCCGCCGGGGCGTAGGTCAGTACCGGGTGCGGCAAAAGCTCAAGCAGCGCGGGCTGGACGACGACCTGATTCAGGAAACCCTGCAGGAACGCGACCCGGATGCAGAGGAAGACGACGCCCGCGAGCAGTTGCAGCGGCGTCTGGCCGGCTTTGCTCGCAAGAAGAACCCCCGCGCCAGCGCCTACGCCTGGCTGACCCGCCGTGGCTATCCCAGCGACGTGATTCGCCGGCTGCTGGAAGAGGTTAAAGACGAGTTGCCCGAACCCGAGCCGGCGCTGCGCCGCAGCAACTGGAGGTGTGGTGGGGGGAAGAATGGTGGTGGCTGGGGCCGCTCCTGAACCGGCTGCAAGAAATGTTCGGAGGCAGCCCTTGACCGTTCCGGCTCTGGGGCATACACTAATGGCCGGTTTCGAGGCGTAGCGCAGCCTGGTAGCGCACTTCGTTCGGGACGAAGGGGTCGGAGGTTCGAATCCTCTCGCCTCGACCACAAGAGGGCCTTCTGCATTTTTTCGGTGCAGGAGGCCCTTGCTTTTGTTTGGGTTGCTGAGGCCTGGGCCCACCTCCGTCTGGGTTGGCCGCGAGTGGGCCAACAGGACATAGGAAGCGCAGATTTATCTTCTACTTTGGTGCGGTCCTGAGGAGGAAAGCTCCAGCCACTCAGAGGCTGGATGAGAAGCCGACTGTCCGGTTCTCAGGGAAGCAATTCAGTGCAGTACGCAGTTTGCCAGTCTGATGCCCTGCTGACTTAAGGACTCACCAAACACATCTAAGGGATTATTGCCAGTGGCCCCACCAGAATGAAATGTTCCTCATGTTTGAGAGTGTCACCTTGAATGCGTCTCTGTTCTGTAGCCCGCCAGCCGGCTTTGTAAAAGGCTATTTGCTTTGAGGCACAGAACCCGGCCATTCCCCTTCGCCTTTTTCCGAGGTCTGTTCATGAAACAACGCATTTCTACCGCTCTGCTGCTGTCCACCGTTCTGCTGGGTTCCGCCTCGGCACAGTCCTCTTTCTCGGCTTCCGGCCAGACGGCTGATCAGAACGGCACGAATATGACCAGCACTGGCATGACCAGCACTGGCATGACCGGCACCGGCATGACTGGCACCTCCACTGGCAACACGAGCAACTTGGATGGCACCAGCAGCACCACCCCTGGAATGTCCAGTGTGACCTCGACCTCTGGGACCGCCACGGCAGTGACCAGCAACAGCCGGCTGCCCGAAAGTGCGCAGGCGGTGCGCCGTATTCTGGAAAGCCGTGGCCTGCAGAATGCCACTGGTCCAGTACAGCTGCCTGCTCTGCGCGGCCTGACCATTTCCAATAGCCTGCGGGCTCTGCTGCCTAATGCAGTGTGGGATCAGACCAGCACGGCTGCCAGTGGCACCGCTGCGGCAGGTGCGAACATGACCGGTGCTATGGGAACCGGTCTGAACAACAGCACCCTGGGTAACGGCAGCGCCAGCTCCGCTGCTACCGATGACACCAGCCTGAACAGTGACGATACGAGCAGCACCGGTGATCTGGAACAGGATGACAGCTTCTTTACTGACGCTGCTTCGGATATGGATACTTCTGATACCGGCACCGCTTCCAGCATGAGCACTGGCACTTCCAGCATGGGCGCTGGCGCCACTATGAGCACCGGCTCCACTATGGGCGCGACCACCGCGACCGGCGCCACTTCGGCTGCTGCGAGCACCACCACGGCTGATGAACAGGACGACCAGAGCGACATCCTCTCGGCCCTGGAAGCCGATGGCCGTTTCAGCACTTTCCTGAGCCTGGTTGAACAGGCCGGCCTGGAACAGACCCTGCTGGACGACAGCTACACCCTGCTGGTTCCGACCGACGACGCTTTTGCAGCGCTGGACCCCTCGGTGCTGGCCACCCTCAAGGCCGATCCCGATGCGCTTGGCTACGTGCTGGGCTACCACGTGATTCCCGGCAAGCAGACCCCCGGCCAGGGCGCGTTGGTGAATGTCTACGGCGAAACCTTACCGGCCAGCGTGAAGGTGAGCGGCAGCGCCATTACTGCCGGCTCCAGCCAGGCCTATGCGCTGAACAGCGTGATTGTGCCTGACCTGGGCAAGAGCAACAGCAAGTAAGCTCTGGCCTGGCCCTGACCGGCTGAGGCTTTGAAAAGCAGCGAAGCGGTCCTTTCCCTGAGATAACCAGAGGAAAGGGCCGTTTCGCTGCTGGGCTTGTGCCATCGTGTGGCCTGGCAGCTTGCCGTACACTCAGTCATGTTGCAAGACGTTTGGCTGGCGATAGATGAAGGCCGTTATGCAGACGCCGAGAAGATGCTGCGGAGTGACGAGGAGCTGCTGGTGTCACGGGCTGGGCAGATGGCGCTGGGCTACCTGCAAGCGCATACCGGGCGCGTGGGTGAGGCGCGGGAAGTGTTCACCCGCCTGCGCGAGTTGCACCGCGGTGAGGCCTGGGAACCTATTGCGCTGCACCAGCTGGCCCGCACCGAGCGGCTTGCCGGCGAATACCGTACCGGTCTGGACCTGCTGGCCCAGGAACGGACGCTGCTGGAAGGCCTGGAAGCCGACGAGCATCAACAGGCGGTCAATGCGCTGGAAACTGGCCTCTGTTACCTGCAGCTGGGTGAAGGGAACGAGGCGCGGGACTGGCTGGAACGCAGCTTGCGGCAGGCTGAGGGCGCAGAAGACCCCGAAGTGGCTGGCCACGCCGAGCGGTCCCTGGGCGAGTTGGCGCTGCAGCTGGACAATACCTACGCTGCCCACGAGCATTTCACCCGTGCGCTGGCTTTTTTTGAGGAAGCTGAGGACCGCTTTGCCCAGCAAGAGGTTCAGGCACAGCTGTCCGAACTGGAGCAGCCGCAGGCCTGAGTTCAGTGGTATGGGTGTGCCTACGAGCCCCCTGAAGGCGGTGCCGCGACCGGCCTTGCTGGCTAGCGGTTCAGCCGGAAGATGTCCAGGTCAGCGCGGTCCTGGGCGCTGGGGCCCAGAATCTGAGCGGTCAGCAGCCGCGCGGCCTGCACACTGTAGGTAATGCCGTTGCCGCCGTAGCCCAGAGCGAAGAGCAATCGCTCCTGCCCTGGCTTGGGGCCGATATAGGCCAGGCCGTCCTTGGTCTCACCGAAGGTACCGGCCCAGCTGTAGCCGATTTCGGTGTCCAGCTGGGGTTGCAGCCGGCGCAGTTTGCGGTGCAGCCGCTCGGCTTTGGCTTTCAAGCGGCGCTCCCGGCGGGCCGGCGAATAGAAATCATCGTCCTCGCCGCCGATGATGATGCGCCGTTCCCGGGTGGTGCGGGCGTACAGGTAAGGCCGCGCCGTTTCCCAGATCAGGCAGCCGTCCGGCCACAGCGGCGCGTCTTCCGGCAGCGGCTCGGTAACCAGCGCATAGGAATTTTTCAGCTGAGCCAGCCGCCGGACCAGGAATTGCTCGGCCTCGTAGCCGGTGGCCACGATCACCCAGCCCGCCTGAACCTGGATACCCCGGCCCGTGTGCAGGGTAAAGCCGCTGCGGTCCTCATCCAGCCGCTTTACCGGGGACTTCGGCATACTCCTCTTTGCCTGGGGCATCTTTGGAAGGCGCTGTGATCGTTTTGGTCACTGTGGCGTTCGCGCCAGCATCATAAGCGCCTAAACCAACTGAGACATCTGAACCCAGGTTGCCACTGTTTCCACAGGAAGTGAGCAGGAAAAATCCTACCGCCATGCCCAATGCTTTCTTCATATCTCCTCTGCTTCCGGCGGGCTGGACTGCTGGGTATAATACGCCAGGCGCTGCAGACCTGCCAGAAAATCGACATTTTCGACAGTGACATTTTGCCATTTTTCACTCTTGCTAATTTCTTTATCATCTTCAGGTTGAGCTGCTCCCAAGATGGCAGGTGAAAAATTCAAAATGCTACGGATGCCGGCCTGGACAAGAGTTTCGGCGGTCTGTTGGGCCGATTCTATTGGAACGGATAAAAAAGCCATGTCCACATGTTGCTGTGTCATGAATTCGGGAAGCTGCGCCAGCGGCCGGACCGGCAATCCGCCCACGATTTGACCGGCCGGTTGCGGAGCGGGGTCGAACAGCCCAACGTACTCGAAGCTGTATTCGGCCGCGATCGGAAAATGGGCAATGGCCTGTCCCAGCCGCCCCATGCCGACGATGATGATCTGCCAGGGCCGGTCCAGCCCCAGCACCCGGATGATTTTGCGCTTGAGGAGAGCCACGCTGTAGCCACGGCCGCGGGTGCCGACTGGGCCGACATGGGCCAAGTCTTTCCGCACCTGAAAAGCGGTGACCTGGGCCTGCGCCGCCAGCTCACCGGAGCTGACCTGCTGGGTGCCGGCCAGCTCCAGCGTTTCCAGCAGACGCAGATAGGTCACCAAGCGGCTGAGCGTAGCAGAGGGAATGGTCATGGGTGTCAGTGCCTTTGCTACGGAATGGTCAGGCGGCCCCAGCGGACCGCAGAACAGGCGGAAAGTTTGGGCCGGAAGTCAGACGAACTCAGCGCAGGCGGAAATGATCGTAGCCGTTGGCATCCAGCTGCGCTTCGGCACTGGCAATCTCATTGGCGGCAAAGGGACCGATGATGACCCGCACCCGCTCACCTTCTGGGGCATTGACACTGGGGCTGAAGCCCTGATTTTGCAGGTCGCTAACCAGTTGCTGGGCACGGTCAGGTTCGTCGAAAGCACCGATCTGGAGATAGACCGGGCCGGCAGAAGCCTGCTGTGCGGGCGCGGGTGTGGCCTGCTGCTGAGCAGGTTTGGGCTGGGCACGCGCTGCGGGCTGCGGGTTGGCCGGTTTGGGCGCTGCTTGCTGGCGGGCGGGTGCCTGCTGGGCCGGTTTGGGTGCGGCCTGTTGCTGGGCGGGTTTGGGCTCGGTACGCGCTGCGGGCTGCGGGTTGGCCGGCTTGGGCGCCGCTTGCTGACGAGTGGGTGCCTGCTGGGCCGGTTTGGGTGCGGCCTGCTGCTGAGCGGGTTTGGGCTCGGTACGCGCTGCGGGCTGTGAATTGGCCGGCTTGGGCGCCGCTTGCTGGCGAGCGGGTGCCTGCTGGGCCGGTTTGGGTGCGGCCTGCTGCTGAGCGGGTTTAGGCTCGGTACGTGCTGCGGGCTGCGGATTGGCCGGTTTGGGCGCCGCCTGCTGCTGGGCCGCCGCATTGGAGGCGGGTGCGCGGGAGGTGCTGCCGTCGTTGCTGGAGCTGGCCGGCTTGCTCGGTGCAGCGGCTCCCGGCCGGGGAGCGAACAGCGCCGCACTGGGATAGGCACGCTGAATATCGGCCAGTGCCTGCTGCGCAGAGGCGGCGTCGGCAAAGGGGCCGACTTGGGCCACCACTTCGTTCCCCAGGCTGATGGAGTAGACCGTGTAGCCCAGCGCCGCCACGCTGGCGGTCTGGTTGACAGCTGTCTTGGGTGTGCTGAAACCGCCCAGGCTGATGCGGTAGTCGCTGCGGGTGGGCACCCGGTCGGCACTGACCGGCACGGCGCCGCCGCTGCGGGGTGCCACGCTTGCCGCTGCATCAGTTACATCATTGCTGTCCGGAGTTGTCGCCGTTTGCGGAGTGTCGGAGGCACCAGAAGTATCGGTGTCGGTGGTGGCGTTGGCCGAAGCTTCATTGGTGGTGCTGGCCGGCGTCTGTGCTTCTTCGTCTGCCGGGGTGGTGGTCGGCGCCGGTGCCGTGACAGCCGGAGTGGGGGTGATGGTCACTTCTTCGGCCGGCTGTTCGGTAGCGGCGCCGCTGGCGGCCGCTTTATCGCCGGCGCTGGTTTGGGCTGCGCTGCTTTCTTCGGCCGGCTTGGCCGGGGTGCCGGGCGCAGCAGGAATCTCGGGCGGCGTTTTGGCCTGAGTGGCCTGGGTGGTCTGCGCCGTTTCGGTCGAGGCCTTGCGCTGTCCGAACAGCAGGGTGGCAAAGCCGATCAGCAGGGCCAGGACCACCAGACCAATCAGGATATCGGGGAGGCGGTTACGTCCTTCCAGTCGGCTCATTTTAGTACTCCTCTGGCAGCGGTGCTGCCCAGCGCGGCGGCGGTCTTGAAGGCCACCTTGGCTTCGGCCGCTTTGCCGGCGGCGCGGCGGGTCAGGCCCAGCAGATACCAGGCTTCGGCGTCTTTGGGGGTTTCGGCGACCAGGCCCAGCAGCAGCGTCTCGGCTTCGGCGGTGCGGCCGCTGGCCAGCAGGGCCGAGGCCAGATTACGGCGGGCCAGCGGGGTGGGGCTGAGGCGCACGCTTTCGCTCAGCGCTTCAGTGGCGGCGCTGTAGTTCTTCTGCTTGTACTCGCTCAGGCCTAGCCACAAAGAGGTGTCGGCCGCAGGCACGGCGGCTGCACTGGAACGCAGCGAGGTGCTGGCGTCGGCGTAACGGCCGCTGCGGTAGTCCAGCAGGCCCAGCACCAGTTCGGCGCGGGCGCGGGTTTCGGGGGTCAGAGCCGGCATCTTCAGGGCCACGGCCACGTCACGGCGGGCGTCGGCGTAGCGGCCCAGGTCCAGCCGCAACGCGGCCAGCTCGGTGCGGTAACCGGCATTTTTCGGTTGCAGCACTGCGGCCTCGCGGTAGGCTTGCAGGGCCCCGGCTTTATCGCCGGCGCGGCGGCGCAGGTCGCCCAGCAACGCAAAGGCTGGGGCGTTCTGATTGTTCAGGTGCAAGCTGTCCTGTACGGCAGTGATGGCCGCCTTGACATTACCCTGCCGCTCCAGCAACTGGCCCCGGCGCAGCAGCAGCCGGGCGCGTTCGCTGTTGCTGGTGGCGCTGGCCAGGGCACTTTCCACTTCGCTCAGGCCACGGTCGGGGAGGCCCTGCGCCTCATAGATATCGGCCAGCAGCAGCGCGGCGTCGGTGCGGGTGCCGGCGTTGCCCAGAGCGTCGTAGGTGCCGGGCAGTGCGGCGACGCCTTCGCCTGTCAGGGTCTGGACCTGAGCCAGCCGCAGTTGTAGCCGGGCGTCGCCTGGCGCCAGGGCCACCATGTCGCCCAGGGTCTGGCGCAGCCCGGCGTAATCTCCAGCGCGGGTCTGCTCAGCGGCCAGAGCTTCCAGCACGTACAGCTGGGTGTCTGGCCCGGCCGAGGTGCGCGCCAGCTCAGCGGCCCGCCGGAAAAAGTCCAGCGCCTGTGGGTACCGCTTTTCCTGTACGGCCAGCACGCCGAGGTTATAGGGCCCCTCGAAACGCTCAGGCGCCAGCGCGATCAGCTGGCCCAGCTCGAATTTGGCCGCTTCGGTTCTGCCCTGGGCCAGCAGGGCCAGCGCCAGACCGAAATGGGCCTCGGGGTGCCGGTAGTTCTGCGAGACCACCGCCTCAAAAGTGCGGGTGGCCTGAGCAGCGTTGCCTTTTCCCAGCGCCGTATAGGCTGCCTGCAGCCTGCCCTGCTGCTCGCTGGTCAGCGGAGGAAAGTTGGGGGCAGCCGGTGCCGCAGGGCCCTGGGCAGCTGGTGTACCGCTGGCCGGGGCAGCTGGCGCCTGCCCGTTCAGGTCGGCGGCCGCTTGATTGGCCGGCGCCATGATCTGTGTCAGGCGGTCTCGGACCTGCGGCACGATGCTGGGACTGGGACCGCCGATGCTGTCCAGCGTTCCGGAGATTCCGGCGGCGGCTGAGGTTTCAATCAGCGTCTGGGCCGCTGCGCCGCCCCAGAGCGAAACCCCAAGCCCGAGGGCCAGAGTCAAAGAGTGAGCTAACTTCATAACTGCCTCCTGTGGCTGCAAAGTGCCTCAGATTATCATCACTGCGTCACAAATCCATGAAGAAAAATGGGGGTATCGTTTCCTGGCGGCGGGAATGATCTTAGTTCCCGGCCGGAAGAGGGGCCCGTCTGGTCTACCCTGCAGTCATGGACCTCCGCTCTGCCCGCGCCGCTCTGCAAATCGCCCGCCGCGTTGCCGTTCTGACCGGTGCCGGGGTGAGTGCAGCCAGCGGCATTCCCACGTTCCGTGACGCCCAGAGCGGCCACTGGGCCCGTTTCCGGCCCGAGGACCTTGCCAGCCCGGAAGCCTACGCGGCCGACCCCGAGCTGGTCTGGGCCTGGTACGCCGGGCGCTACCGCGACGTGCTGGCAGCGCAGCCCAACCCGGCCCATCACCTGCTGGTACGGCTGGAACAGCAAAAAGGAGCTGGATTTTTTCTGGCGACCCAGAATGTGGACGGGCTGCATGCCCGCGCCGGCAGCGGAACTCGGGGCGGCCGGCTGGCCGAGCTGCACGGCAACCTGGCCTTGGCCCGCGACGAGGTGACCGGCGAAGTTTTCCCGCTGCCTGACCCTGCCCAGCTGAGCTTGCCGCCGCTGTCACCGGCCGGGCACCGGATGCGGCCAAACGTCGTCTGGTTCGGCGAATATCTGCCGGAAGAAGCCCTGCGAGCGGCCCAGCAAGCGTTCGCGCAAGCCGACATAGCCCTGATCATCGGCACCAGCGCCGTGGTCTATCCGGCGGCCGGGCTGGCACGGGATACCCTGCTGGGCGGGGGTAAAGTCATTGAGATCAATCCAGAGCCGACTGACCTGACACGCCTTGCCAGCTTCAGCCTGCGCGAGACGGCCGAGCGGGGCCTGGACCTGCTACTGACCGAGCATTTGAACGAGCACTGATTCCGCCTTTTCCCGGCCTCCATTCCAACCCGGCTCACACCCCGGATCAGCCCGGCAAGGTATAATTTCCCGATTATATGGCCGCGCTGCGGCCGGCGGGCCTGCTCAGGCCATGGGCTTGCCAGAACCGAGATGGTAGCGGCGCGGCGAAGAAAGTGGACGGTACGAAAGCGGCCCGGTCCCGGGAGCGTTTCTGCCAGGGCTTCTTTCAAGGCCACTCTAAGGCTTTTCCCGGCTGGCCTCGAATCCCCCCCGGCGTCCTGGCTCCCCCGCTTTCTATTTTCCTGCCTGCCTGTTTCCCTCAAGCCATTCGGGGCTTCCCTTACCGGAAAGGAGCCCCACCTATGACGGCTCAGAACATAACTTTCTCCCTGCCGGAAACTGAGATTTTCCCCGCCCGGATCAAGGCGGTTGAACCCGGCGGCGCGGCCGAAGCGGCTGGCGTGCGCCCCGGCGACATGCTGCTGCGCATGAACGGCCAGGCCGTGACCGACGTGCTGGCTTACCGCCGCATCCTCACCGAAGGCGACGTGGAACTGGAACTGGGCCGCCCTGCCGAATTGCAGCCCGCACCTTTCGGCATGCCCGGCATCGGCCGGGACAAGACCTGGCGGCCGGTGGGCCAGCCCCCGCTGCCCGAGTTTGACCGGGTGTGGCGCTTTAGCGTCAGCTGGGAAGACCCCGGCATCGAATTCGAGGATGTGCTGTTCGACGGCATCAAGAAGTGCGCCAACAAGTGTGATTTCTGTTATGTCCACCAGATGCCCAAGGGCTTTCGCAAGAGCCTTTACATCATGGACGACGATTACCGGCTGTCTTTCCTGTTCGGCTCGTTCGTGACCCTGACCAACCTCACCGAAGCCGACGTGCAGCGCATTCTGAACGAGAACCTCTCGCCTCTGTATGTCTCGGTGCACACCACCAACCAGGAACTGCGCCACGACATGATGAACTGGTGGAAACTGAAGGTCAAAGACGAGGCTTCGGTGGACATCAAGGGCATGCTGGAACGCCTCAGCGACATTGACCTGTACACCCAGGTGGTCCTACTGCCCGAACGCAACGACCGCGAGGAGCTGGACCATACGGTCGAGTATCTGGCGAGCCGGCCCAACGTGATCTCGGCGGCGGTGGTGCCGATCGGGCTGACCGGACACCGCCAGAATCTGGCCGAGGTGCGCACCTTTACCCGTGAAGAAGCAGAAGCCCGCGATACCATTCAGCGCCTGAACGTGTGGCGCCGGCGTTTCCTGGAGGAAAAGGGCACCCGCTTCGTGTTTCCCAGCGACGAGTTCTATCTGCTGGCCGGCGAACCGCTGCCCAGTGAGGAAGAATACGAGGGCTTTCCCATGCTGGAAAACGGCGTGGGTATGGTGCGCGATTTCCTGACCGAAGGTCTGCCGGCCGATCTGCCGGCTGCGCTGATGCACCCGATGAAAGTGATTTTGGGGACCGGCAGCCTCTTCGCCGAGACGCTGGACCGCGCTGTCGAGCCGCTGCGGGCCATTGGGGGCCTCGACCTGGAAGTGCGGGCCATTCGCAACATTACTTTCGGCGAAGTGACCAGCGTGGCGGGCCTGCTGACGGGCCGCTGCTTCCGGCACGGCGTCACCCCCGGCGAGGCCGACTTGCTGGTGGTGCCGCCCACCACGCTGCGCTACGGCACCGAGCTGATGTTGGACGACCTGAGCCTCACCGAGCTGCGCGCCGACCTGAAAATGGACGTCCGCCCCGGTGGCTCCACCCTGGGCGAGCTGGCCCGGGTGATTCTGGAAGGCGCCCAGAGCAGTGGCCTGCAGTGGGGCATGAGCGCACACGCGGTCAAGGAAGACCGCGGCCACGCCTGAGCGGAAAAGAAAAAAGGATCCCCGGCCCACCCCCTGCGGTGGGCCTTTTCTTTAGGCTGATTTCTCCAGGCCGGTTAGGGGCGCCGCTGTTCCGGTTCAGTTCATACCTTGGTCGGTGAAAAGACCGGAATTGTGACATAATTCCGCCCATGTTAGCTGGATTCAGAGATTTCATTATGCGTGGCAATGTGGTTGACCTGGCGGTCGGTGTGGTGATCGGGGCGGCCTTTAACAACGTGGTGTCGGCTTTTACCAAGGCTTTTCTGGACCCGCTGGTGCGGCTGGTGGGTGGCGGCGAGGTGGCCGGCTCCATCGTGCTGCGGGCGGCTTCGGCCACCCAGGACGCCATCGTGCTGGACTACGGCTCGTTTCTGACGTCGCTGATCAATTTCCTGCTGACGGCCGCTGTGCTGTATTTCTTTGTGGTGCAGCCCATGAATGTCGTCAACGAGCGGCTCAAGCGCAGCGAGAAGCCGGCGGTGGCCGAGCCCAGCAACGAGGAAAAACTGCTGGCCGAAATCCGCGACGCCCTGCGGCAGCAGCCACGCAGCTGAGCTGAGAGCCTGAGGGGCCCGGCCCCTTGTGATAGGGCCGGGCCGTTTTCTCTCAGCTCTCACCGGCGGGCACTAAGCTGTCAGGCAGTATGCGCCGAGTTTGGCTCCGCCCCCTTCTGGCTTTCCTGGCCGCCGCCCTGTTGCTGCTGTTGGCAGCGACCGGAGTGATGTATGTGGTCTGGACCCGTGACCTGCCCAGCGTGGACGATGTGGACCTGCTGGCCCTGGGCGGCGAGACCCGCGTCTATGACCGCAAGAACCGCCTGATCGGCGTGCTGACGCCCAGCCTCAGCAGCGGCGCCGTGGCCAGCGGTAACCTACTGGAACTGGGCGAGATCAGCCAGCCGCTGCGTAAAGCGGTGGTCAGCAGCGAGGACCGGCGCTTTAATACCCACCGCGGCGTGGACCTGATCGGGGTCAGCCGTGGCCTGCTTAAGGGCCTGTTCTTCGGGGACCTGGAAGGCGGCAGCTCGATTACCCAGCAGCTGGTCAAAAACACCCTGCTGGAAGACCTCAACGCCGAGCGCACCCTGGAGCGCAAGTTCAAAGAAGCGGTGCTGGCCTCGCGGGTCGAGAAGAACTTTTCCAAGTCGCAGATTCTGGCGGCTTACCTGAACGTGGTGTACTGGGGCAAGACCGACCGGCACTCGATCGTGGGGATTGATCAGGCGGCGCACGCCTATTTCGGCAAGGAAGCCGCGCAGCTGAACCTGGCCGAAAGTGCCTACCTGGCGGTGCTGATTCCGGCGCCCAACTCGCGCTATCAGAAGTTCGAGGAATTCCGCCCGCTGACCCGCAACCTGCTGAACCGGATGGTGGAAGACGGCAGCGTGACCCAGGCGCAGGCGGACCAGGCCTGGCGCACCCCAATTTATCCGGCCGGCTGGCGCATCGGCTGGAATGCCGACGGCAGCGTGCGCGGCGCCGTGTTGGAAAATCCGGGCCGATTGGAAGAGAACCTGCCGGCCCGGCCGCCGCAGGTGGCGTTTCACTATCTGCAGGCGGTGGGGCGCGAACTGGTGGCGCAACTGGGCCGCAAGGAAGCCTATTCCAGCGCCAAGATCGTGACCGGGCTGGACCTGGACGCCCAGCTGGCCGTCGAGAAAGCCGCCCGCGAGGCCCAGCTGCCGGCCGGGGCCACCCTGGGGATGGCTTTTGTGGACCCGGCCAACGGCGAAGTGACCGCGATGGTAGGCCAGCAGCTGGACGGCAGCCGCCCCGCCGACTGGGACAATGCCACGCAGTCGCGCCGGCAGGTGGGCAGCTCCATCAAGCCGTTCGTGTATACCCTGGCACTTTCGCAGGGCTGGCAGCAGAGCGACACTGTGCTAGACGCCCCGCTGTCCGGCGACTATCAGCCCAAGAACTACGATGGCCGCTGGCTGGGCCGCCCGGTCACGCTGCGCTACGCGCTGGACCATTCGCTAAATCTGCCCACCGTGCGGCTGGCGCAGGAGGTGGGTGTGGACAAGCTGGAAGGCAAGCTGACCCAGCTGGGCTTTCAGGTGCAGCCGAACCTGGGCCTCAGCCTCAGCATCGGCACGCTGGAGGCCAGCCCGCTACAGATGGCTTCGGCTTACGCGGCTTTTGCCAACGGCGGTCTCTACCGCCCGGCCACTTTCGTGCGGCAGGTGATAGACGAACAGGGCAAGGTGGTTTACCGCCGCCCCAAAGTGCCGGCGGTGCGGGTCTGGGACGAGCGGACCGCTTACCTGGGCCTGGATATGCTGCGCGGCGTGGTGGACGACCTCTCCGAGCGTCAGGGCGGCCTGGCTGCCCGCGCCCGCATTGAGGGCTGGCCGGTGGGCGGCAAGACCGGGACCACCAACGATATCCGCGACCTCTGGTTTGCCGGAGTGGTGCCGGGGGTGGCCGGAGCCGTCTGGGTGGGCCGCGAGGACAACCAGCCGCTGCCGTCTTGGGCCTACAGCGGCACGGTGCCGGCCCCGGTCTGGCAGAACGCGGTGCGCGGCCTGCTGGGCCAGCGCAAACCACAGGATTTTGCGGTGCCGCAGGGCATCGCCTTCGCAACGGTACGGCACATCAACATGGCTTTCCTGAGCGAGAAACTGCGCGGTGCGGCCGATGGCGCGCCCTCCGCCGGCTCGGGTGCTACGCCCCCGGCACCGGTCACGGACGCGGCCCCGGCAGCCCCCGAGCCGCCTGTCACCACTCAGCCCAAGACGGTCCCGGCCCTGCCGCCCGAGACGGCCCCGGACTCCTGGCCAGATGCGCCTGCGCCCGCTGCGCCGCCCCCCGAGCCGGATATCCTGCCGCCTGAGCAGTCCCAACCGGACCTGATGCCCCCGGCGGCCCCTGCTGTCCCTGAGGAAGTGCCCACTCCTGAAACCGACTTTGGAGCGCCGGCGACCCCGGCCGACCCGCTGCCGCTGCCGGACCTGAATGACCTGCAAAATGGAGCCAAGCAGGCCTGGGAAGATACCCAGCGTGCCGCAGAAGAGCGTGTACGTGAGGGTTTGCAGCAGGGCCGTGACCAGGCGAGCGATGGCCTGCAGCGGGCGCTGGATCAGGCGCGTGAGCAGTTACAGCAGCTGCCGCAGAATGTGCCGCAGGCCAATCCTTGATCCCGAGTCCAGAAAATTGTTGGCCAGCCCCCTACACTGTTCTCATGGACCCACAGCGGCTATTGCGTGAGAATCCACTGTTTTGTGGAGCGACGGAAGAAGCTCTCCGGGAAGCCGGCCGTGTGGCGGTGCCCTACCACTTTGAAGAGGGCGAGGTGCTGCTGTTTCAGGACCGTGACGGAGAACTGCTGCACCTGCTGACTTCCGGAGCGGTGCGCATCAGCCGGCTGGGCACCGGCCAGCTGGAACGCACGGTCAGCGAGCTGTACGCGCCCAATCTGGTGGGCGAAAGCGCCCTGTTGCTGGGCGGTGAGCGCAACGCGACCGTTACTGCCACCCTGCCCAGCGATACCCTGGCGCTGCACCGGCCACACCTGGAAATGATTGCCCGGCGCGACCCCACGCTGCTGTGGAACCTCGCCCGCATTCTGGCCGGGCGGGTGCGCGACTTGAACGACGAACTGATCGCCTCGGGGCATTCGACCGACGCGGCCTTGGCCCATGTGCTGCGCGGGCTGTACGCGCAGCGAGTGCAGGCCGGAATCCCCGACGCTCAGGCATTGCCTCTGACCCACGCGGACTTGATGGTGCGACTTTCGGCCAGCCGCGAGACGGTGTCGCGGGTGCTGCGGCGCTTTCAGAAACAGGGTCTGATCCGGGTGGCGGACGGCCGCCTGTACCTGCTGCGCCCCGAGGTGCTGGACGGCTACGACCCCGAAGACGGCCAGCACCACAGCGAGGCCTGAGCCGCGCGGAGCTGGCGAACATGACCGCTAAATAAGCCATTCGGCACAGCCGGCGCAGGGCGGGCGCTGCTAAGATACCGGGCGATGTTTGCCGACGCTGCCCTGGAAGCCCTGGATTTTCCCCGCGTGCGCGCTGCCCTCGCGCAGCGGGCTGCGACGGCGCTGGGCGTGGAGCGCTGCTCGTCGCTGCGGCCCAGCGACGACGCCGGGCGCATTGCCCGCGAGCTGGACGAAGTTGAAGACGCCCTGTTCGGTGTCAGCCTCTCGCTGGGGGGCATTTTTGATATCCGCGAATTGCAGGCCCGGGCCGCCGAGGGCCGGGTGCTCAGCGGCGGCGAGCTGCTGCAGGTGGCCTACTCGCTGGACGGCGCCATGACGGTGCGCCGCGCCATTCAGACCAATTCGCGCGGGCCGCTGCGTGAGGTGGCCCTGGGCCTGGGCGATCACTCCGAGCTGGTCAGCCGGTATCTGTCGGCCCTGACCCGCGAGGGCGAACTGCGCGATGAGGCCAGCCCCAAACTGCGCGACCTGCGCCGCCGCATCGACCCCCTGCGCGGCCGGATTCGTGACCGGCTCCAGGCCACGCTGGAACGCTGGTCGGACGTGCTGCAGGAGAATATCGTCACCCTGCGCCGTGACCGTTACGTGCTGCCGGTGCAGGCCAGCCGGGTGGGACAGGTGGACGGCATTATCGTGGACGCTTCGGCCACCGGGCAGACCTATTTCGTGGAACCGGCTGCCGTGACCGCTCTGAACAACGAGCTGACCCGGCTGCGCCTGGACGAGGAAGCCGAGGTGCGCCGGATCCTCACCGAACTGTCGGGTCTGCTGGCCCGCGACGCGGCGGTGCCGATGACGCTGGATACCATCGCCGAGCTGGACCTGATTGCGGCCAAGGCGGCGCTGGCCCGCGACTGGCGGCTCAACCGCGCCGAGCCGAATACCCCCGGCGACTACGACCTGCGGGCGGCCCGCCACCCCCTGATTGAGGGCGCTGTGGCGAACGATCTGGCGCTGGGCAGCGGGAGCGGTGGCCCCAGCCTGCTGCTGATTACCGGCCCCAACATGGGCGGTAAGACCGTGACCCTCAAGACATTGGGCCTGGCTGTGCTGATGAACCAGTGTGGCATGTACGTGGCTGCCGATCACGCCGAGCTGCCGGTGGTGCGGGACGTGCTGGTGGACATCGGGGATGAGCAGAGCATCGAAGCGTCTCTGAGTACTTTCGCCAGCCACCTGCAACACCTGCGGACCGTGCTGGAAGAAGCCGGCCCCGGCACCCTGATTCTGGTGGACGAGCTGGGCAGCGGCACCGACCCCGAAGAAGGCGCCGCACTCTCGCAGGCCATGATCGAAGGGCTGCTGGACCGTGACGCCCGCGGCATCATCACCTCGCACCTGGCGCCGCTGAAGCTGTTCGCGCTGGAAACGCCGGGCCTCAAAAACGCCAGCATGGGCTTTGAGGTCTCCACCCTGTCGCCCACCTATCAGCTGCAGGTGGGGCAGCCGGGCCGCTCTTACGCACTGGCGATTGCCGGGCGGATGGGCCTGCCGCGTGAGGTGCTGAGTCGCGCCGCCGAGGTGCTGGGCCCGGAAGCGGACCTGATGGAGCGGATGCTGGCCGGCATCGAGCAGGAACGCCGCGAGCTGAGCCAGCAGCTGGAAGCGGCCGCCGCTGCCCGCCGCGAAACCGAGGCGGCACTCGGTCAGGCCCGGCGCGAGCGCGACGAGCTGGCCGAGCGCCGCGACGAACTGCTGGCCGAGGCCACCCAGAAGGCGGAAGCGCTGTACGCCGACGCCGCCGAAAACGTGCGCCGGATGCGCCGCCGCGCCCAGGATGCCGAGGCCCGCCCCCGGGTGATGCAGGAACTGCGCGACCTGCGGCACGCCGCCCAGAAGGCACGCCCCAAACCCCGGGCTCCGCAGGAAAACCATGGTGACCCCATTCAGGTGGGCAGCGACGTAACGGTGCCGGCTTACGGCGCTTCCGGGCAAGTGCTGGAAATGCGCGGCGATCAGCTGGTGGTGCAACTGGGCCTGATGAAAGTCTCGGTGCGCCGCCGCGACGTGCGGCTCAAGCAGCCCGAAAAGCAGAAAAAGGCGGGAGGCGGGCCCCGCTTTACCGGCACCGTGCGCCGGCGGAACTTCGAGAAGGAAATCCAGCTGCGTGGCCTGGGCGTGGCCGAGGCCGAAGAAGAACTGCGGCAGGCCATCAACGAAGCTTATGCGCTTAAGGAAACTCCGCTGCGGGTGGTTCACGGCAAAGGTCAGGGCGTACTGCGCCGGTTGCTGCGCGATTATCTCAAGACCGACAAGCGGGTCGAGAGCTTCCACGACGCTGAAGCCAATCAGGGCGGCCACGGCGTCACGGTGGTCAACCTCAAGGTCTGATGCTGACCCTGGGCTGCGCAGCGGGCGGACCTACTCTGGCTGCTGTGCCTGCTTGGCCGCCTGCCGGGCCTGTAAGTCAGCCAGCTGGCTGAAGGCGGCCACCACCCGTGGAAAGCCCAGGTACGGCACGCAGAACAGCAGGGTTTCGCGCAGTTCCTGCTCGGTGGCGCCGGCTTGCATGGCACCCCGCAGGTGAGTTTTCAGTTCGCCGGGGCTGCCCAGGCTGGCCAGCAGAGCGCAGGCGATCAGTTCCTTGGTTTTCAGGTCCAGACCGGGGCGCTCATAGACCGTGTCGTAGGCAAAGTCACGGATATAAGCCATCAGGTCGGGGTCCAGCCCCGCCAGCCGCTGCAAAATCCGCTCTTCCTGTGAGCTGAAAATAACGCTGCGGGCCGAAGAATGTTAGTCCATGCCTCACCTCAAAGCATCGGCCGGGGCCAAGCTTCAGAGCGCCGGCAACAAAAAAACCCCCGCCATCCGGCAGGGGCAGCAGTCAAACGGCTAGAAGAAAAGCTTACTTGACTTCCTTGATTACGGCGTCGGTCAGGTCGCTGCCGTTTTCGGCAAAGACAACCAGGCCCTGCGCGGCAACCTTGCGGTCCATCACGATGCTGTAGCCGTTGGCCCTGGCGACCTTGGAGATGGCCGCGTCCACCGAGGTTTCGATGGGGGCCGACTGCTGGGCGATCTGCTTGCCGTAGTCCTGGAACTTGGAGTTGAAGGTGGTTTCCAGCTGGCTCAGCTGCTGGCGCTCGGCGGGGGTGGCCTTGTCACCCTTTTCCGCGATGGTAATCATCTGCTGGCGCAGGCCGCCCAGCTCGGTGTTGGCCTTCTGCTCAATGGACTTCACCTGGGTGTTGACGTTGCCGGCCTTGGGGTGGGCGGCGAACACACGGTCCACATCAACAAAGCCGACCTTCTGTGCCGGAGTCTGAGCGCTGGGGGCGACGGTGGCGGCAGCGACGGCAGCGACAGCGGAGAGGGGAAGCAGGACCTTGGCGGCTTTATTCATGGCTGCAAATTAGCATGTTCGTTTCTGAGTCGAATGAACCCAGTCTGACTCTAAGGTGATCATGAGAGTGCGGAGGCGTCCTCCAGGCTGGCCAGCCCAGTTTTCAAGGCGTAGAGGGCCGCCTGGGTGCGGCTTTCCAGCTCCAGCTTGCTCAGTAGCCGGCTCACATGGCTCTTGACGGTGGTCTCGCTGATCTCCAGCTGCGCGGCAATACCTTTGTTGTTCAGACCGTGCGCGATCAGCTGCAGCACTTCCACCTCCTTGGCGGTCAGGTGCTCGCGCATCTCGGGAGCGCGGAAGTCGCGCACCAGCCGCCGGGCCGCTTCGGGATGCAGCCGCACCTCGCCGCGGGCCGCTGCGTGAATCGCCTCGTTGAGCAGGTCACTGCTGGCGTCCTTGAGCAGATAAGAGGTGGCGCCAGCGGCCACAGCGCCGTTCACCTTGCTCTCTTCCAGGGTGGAGGTCAGCGCGATCACCTCGGTCTCCGGGCAGCAGCGCCGGATTTCGGCGGTGGCGGCGATGCCGTCCATCACCGGCATCAGCAGGTCCATCAACACCACATCGGGGCGCAGGGCCTGAACTGCCGCGACGGCCTCCGCGCCGTTGCTGGCTTCGCTCACGATGTCCAGGCTGGGGTCCAGCCCCAGAAACAGGCGCAGGCCTTGGCGCACCACCGCGTGGTCGTCGACCAGCAGAACACGGACGGGCGTGGAGGCTTCTTCAAGCGTGGGCGCGGGGGAAGGGCTGGTCATGGCTGGGTCGCTCCTTGGGGGGTGAGCAGGTTGAGGGACAGATCATTCGGTATTGGCAGGTCCAGGCTGATCTCAAGGACTGGGGCCCTGCCGGGTGCCTGAGCAGCCGGGCTGAGGAAACTGCCGTTCTGGTAAAGCATTCCTTTGGGCAGGTGGCTGGCCTGCATCCGGGTCTGTTCATTGCTGAGGCGTGAGAAGCTCAGGCGAAAAGCGGCGGTGGCCGGCAGATTCAGGGTCACGCTACCCCGTTCTGCCTGCAGCCGCAGCTGCCCGCTGGCGCCCGGGGGCAGGGTCACGTCCAGGTCACCCTGGGCGGTGGTGAGAGCAGTGTCGTTGTGTGCTGGCAACTGAGCTTCGATGTCGCCCAGCTGGCTGGTCAGCGTCAGGCGGCCCACCTGCGCCGAGTGGAGCCTGGCCTGCAGGTTACCAAAGCGGCTTTCGGCGCTGAGGGTGTCTATGGCAGTTGCGTGGCCGGCTGGAGCGCTCAGCGTCAGCGCTCCAGAGAGGCTTTCCAGCGCCACTTCCCCGGTCTGGCCGGCCGGCAGCTGCACGGTCTGCGGGCCGCTGGTGCTGTGGGTGTGCAGTGAATGTAGCGCCAGTGTCTGCAGGTCCAGTTGCTGCTCGCCGCCACCGCTGCGCGTGCTCAGGTCCAGCGCGGGGCCTGGGCTGAGCTGGGCTGCCAGGCGGTGCTCGACCTGCTGCCCCTGCGGCTGCAGATTGATGGTATTGGGCTTGGGTGCCGGGTCAACCAGCAGCTGAGCTTGCAGGTTGAGGGTGTCTCCCTGGCGCGTGGCGGTGACCTGCGGCGAGTTGAGCTGGCGGTGGTGGAAGGCCAGCCCCGCGGCCTGGCCCTGCGTGGTTGGCGGCAGGGCACCCACCTGCACCTCGGCCCGGTCGGTGGTCAGGCTGGCGTTCAGGGTCCGGGCACCGCCCAGCGGCACGGCCTGGGCTGTATCGGTGGCGCTCAGTGCAGGCGCCAGCTGAGTATTGAGGGCAGTCCAGGCGGCGGCTCCGCCTCCGGCCAGCAGTGCCAGCCCCAGCAGCAGCCGGCCCAGCACCGGCCCCAGCGGCCGGGCGTGGGGCCGTGGCTTTGGATTGGTCGGGACGGGAGAATTAGTCGCTGTCATGGTGTAACCTCCTGAGCGGTGCTGGATGAGTAGGTAGAAGCGGCAGAGTTGGAAAGCGCAGCGGTTGCCTCTGCCGGTGCCAGCGGGAGCCACAGCTGAACCGTGGTGCCCTGCCCGGGTGCGCTGCTCACCTGCAGCCGTCCGCCGGCCCCGGCGGCCCGCTCACGCATGGAACGCTGGCCCAGGGTGCCCCCGCCGGCCGCCTGCGGGTCGAAGCCCTGGCCGTCGTCCTGCACAGTCAGGTGCAGCTGATTGCCTTCCTGCTGCAAGGTGATGTTCACCTGCTGGGCGTGGGCGTGTTTGACCACGTTGTGCAGCGCTTCCAGCGCGATCCGGTAAGCGGCGGTCTGGGCGGCGGGGGACAGCAGCGGTTCTTCTGCGGGCCAGTCGGTCTGGACCTGCAACCCGTGCCGGGCCCGCAAAGCGTTCACCTGCTGATCCAGGGCAGCCAGCAGGCCCCCTTCGGCCAGTGCGTCGGGGCGCAGGCTGAACAGTAGGGCTTTCATCTCACTGACCCCGCCTTCTGCCAGGTGAATGGTGTAGTCCAGGCTGGCCTGCGCCCGCTCAGGTTGGGTCTCCAGGGTGGCGCGGGCTGCCTTGGCGCCCAGGGTGATGCCGTACAGCGCCTGCGCCACCGAGTCGTGCAGTTCGCGGGCCAGTCGGGCACGTTCTTCTTCCTCGGCGCGGTCGGCGGCGCGTTCGGCCAGCTGCGCCGCCTGCAGCGCGATGCCGGCGTGGTCGGCCATGCCGCTCAGCAGGGTCAGGGCGCCAGTGTCGGGTGGTTGTGTGGCTGGAAAAGTGGCGTGTAGGGCGCCCCAAGGCCTGCCGGCCACCCGCACCGGCAGCGAGGTCAGCACCTGCTGCGGCTGCTCCCCGTTGCTGCCCAGCGGCTGGACCCGTGGCGTATCAACGGCTTCCGCTGGTGCCGGCACTGGGGCGCCCGCCGCGGCCTGAGCGCCCTGTGGCCCGCTCAGCAGCACTCCATTGGCCCCGCTGCCCGCCTGGGCCTGTAGGGTGATTTGCTGCAAGGTGGCCCCCAGGTCCTCACCCAGCGCCACCTGTCCGGCTGCCTGACCCAGGGCCTGCACCGCCCGCTGTGCTTGGGCCAGGGCATCATCCGGGCGCAGCAGTAGGCTGGCCAGCGCAGCCCAGACTTGCCCCAGCAGTTGCACCAGTGCCGCGCTCAGCAGCAGCCCACCCAGGCCTGCCACACCCAGGGCCAACTGGGCTGACAGCGTCGGCTCGACCACCTGCTGGCCCAGGGTCAGGGTCAGGCCCAGCAGCGGCCAGACCGCTCCGGCCAGCGCCAACAATGTCAGGGTCAGCGCGACTGCCAGGATGCCCCAGGACATCAGCGCCAGGGGCAGGGCCAGCAGCTGAAACGCCGCGCCCCGCCACAGCGCCGGCTGCCGCACCTGAAAGCGCAGCCAGTCCAGCGGCGACCCCTGCGGAGCCCGCGCCGGGGCGCTAAACCGCAGGCCCAGCAGCCCGGCCAACCAGCGCTGCAGAGCGTTCAGCACCATCAGGGCCACCAGGGACAGCGGCAGAATCACGAAGCCAATCAACAGCGGCAACGTCACCACTCCGGTGAGGATGCCGGCGGTCAGCCCACTGGTTGCCAGCAGGCTGACCGGCAGGCTCAGCAGCAGATAAAGCCCGATGCGCCAGGTCATGGGGTCAAGCAGGTCGGCCAGCGGGGACAGCCGCCGCGCCGCCTGGGCCGGGGGAGCAGGGGAGAGAGACGGAGGAGAAAATGTCATGCGTCCACTCTAGGCAGCCGCATTGTTGGCGGCATCCTCCTTTAGATGGACGGCCACAATAAATAAAAAAGCCCCCCAGCGAGAACGGGGAGGCCACGCAGGGGGTCAGGCAGGAATCCGGATTTTCTGGCCCACTTCGATATGGTCGGGGTCGGAAATGTTGTTGTAATGGGCCAGCTTGCGGTACTCGTTCAGGTCGCCGTAGTAGCGCTGGGCAATCAGGCTGAGGGTGTCGCCGGCCTTGACGGTGTAGACTGTTTCGCCCTGCTCGTCTTTCTCCTTGGTCAGTTCCTTGGCGCCTTCATGCACCTTCAGGCCGCTGACGTCCACGCCCGCCACACCGCTGACGCCACGCGCCAGTTGCTCGGCCAGCCGCAGTTCGTGGTCGCTGTCCACCACGCCGCGCAGAATCACGCTTTTGCCGCTTTGCAGCACGTCGATAGGGTTGCCCTGCAGTTCACCATTGCTGCGAATGGCGCTGAGCACTTCCTTGGCTACCCGGCTGCTGTCTTCGATGTCCTGGTCGGCCGCTGCCGGGACGCCGCCCTGAGCGCTGGACGCGCTGGCCGGAGCTGCCTGGGCAGTGCTACCGGTATCCACCGGAACACTCTGGCTGCTGGCGCCGGCTGGAGCCTGCACGCTCACGCCCGACACGTCCACCGACTTCACGCCGCTCACACCTTCGGCCACCACCCGTGCGAGGTTCACGTGAGCCTGCGAGGGAGCTACGCCGGACAGGGTCACGGTGCCGCCTTTCTCCTGCACGTTCAGGCCCAGACCGCTGAGCTGCTTGTTGTCTTTGAGCGCGTCGCTGACGCGGTCAGCTGTCTTTTTACCAAAAGGCCACATGCGCTCAGTATGCGGAGGGCCCCCGGCCTTAATCCGCCCTAGGCCACATTCTAAGGGCTCTTCCAAGCTGGCGCCGGGTTTCGTGCTGGGCAGCGCCAGGGAGCCTCAGATGGGGTAATAAGAGCGGGGCTGACCGCGCACGAAATCACGGGTGGGCAGCCAGATCAGGGGCGAGCGTTCCTCGCATTCGGGCGGCGGGCCGTAGCGCATCAGGCTTTCCACCTGTTCCAGCGGCACCCAGCTGACGCCCACCACGTCAGGGTCGCTGGGCATCAGCTCGCCGCTGAACTGCGCCGTGAACCGCCCGAAGCTGGCAAAGCAGGCGTGGGGGGTGTCGGTCAGAATCTCGCCTTCCAGCAGGCTGACGAAATTCAGCTCCGAGATGCTCAGCCCGGTTTCGTACTTCACCTGCCGGACAGCCGCGCCGCCCAGACTCTCGCCGCTGTGGGCCTTGCCGCCGGGCAGACCGTAAAAGATGCTGCCGTCGTCCATCCGTTCCTGTACCAGCAGCAGCTGGCCGCCCTGGACCAGATAAACGTGGCTGGCCCGCTTGATGGGCAGGGTACGCGACAGAGGGTTCATGCCTTCTCCTTCTGCGCCGGCCCGCCGGCCGCCTGCTCCAGCTGCCGCTGCAGGCTTTCCGGCAGGCGCTGGGGCCGGTAGTTGTGGTCGGTCACGATGTGGCCGGTGTGCCCGGTTGCCAGCAGCTCGCCGCTGGGGCCGCGCAGTTCATAGCCGAAACGCAGGGTGCGCGAGCGGACTTCCTCTACCCGGGTCAGCAGCGTCAGTTCTTCGTCGTAGTGGGCGGCGCGGCGGTACTGCACGCCCAGATCGGTCAGCATCAGGTAAAAGCCCTGGGCTTCCACCTCGGCGTAACTGAGGTTCATGTCACGCATCAGGTCGCTGCGCCCGGCCTCGAACCAGACTGGATAGACCGCGTGATGGGCGACCCCCATCGCGTCGGTTTCGGCGTAGCGGACGCGCAGGGTGGTGGAATGCGGTACGGTGGATGCGGACATGGCTCCTATCATGCCGCTCCCGCCCGCCGTGAAACAAGCCGGGGCACGGCCGCACACGGCAGCTCAGAGAACGGTGCCGGAGCGGCCCGGCTGCTAGCCTGAGCGACATGACGGACGTTTCTGCTTCTGACCCTGCCGCTCCGGGCTCTGGCGCCCAGATCGGCGGCCGCACCGAGAAAGGCCAGCGCGGCTTTGATCTGGACCTGCATGTCACTTTCCGCACACCGCTGCCGCGCGAGGCGGCCCTGGCGGCGCTGCGGGCGCTCGACGGCCTGACGGTGGACCTGTACGCCCGGCTGGACACCCCGGCCGAGGTGCCTTCGGCCCGGCTGACTGGCCCGGTGCCCGAATTACAGCAGCTGCACGCGGCGCTGCGCGGCTGGCTGGCCGGCCCGGTGCGGGTGGTGGAAGTGGGCCGGCGCGGCTACCTGCGCTCGGCCGAGGGCTACACCGAGTGGATGCCCTGGCGGCGCAACGTGGTGCTGCCGCGTGAACGGGTAGATGAGGTGGGGCTGCGTGAGGGTGAAAAGTACATTCTGGAGTAAGGCGGCCTGGGCCGCAGCAGGGTGGAATGGGGCGGAGTGGGGCAGGGCGGGCCGGGGCGGCTGCGGTAAAGTGGGAACGATGAAGCTTTCTGTCTCCCGCTGTGCAGCGGTCAGCGTGTCTGCCGGGGAAGTTACGGCTGGCCGGCCGCGGCTGGAGCGGCGATGAACTACGCTGCCTTGCTGGCCGTGATGGTTCTGCTGGCCTTCGCCTTTCCCATTACCGTGCGCCTGGGCGAATACCTGGGCCTGCGTGCCGGGGTGGCCGCGGCGGCCCTGTGGGCAGTCCTGCTCTTTGCGTTGGCGCTGGTGTTTGTGCGCTGGCGAGTGGCGCAGGAGCGGAGCCGGGCCGAGCAGCTGGAACAGGGCCGCCGGCAGGTGCTGGCAAGCCCCAATGATCCGGCTGCTTACTACGTGAATGGGCAGCATCTGGCGCTGTTGCTGCTTCAGCGGGACCGCCGCCGCGAGGCCACCGAGCTGATTGACCGTTATGCCCGGCTGGGTGGCGCCCGCGACGCCGAAATCCTGGCGCTGCAAGAAGCCCTCTCCTCGGCCGACCGCTGGCGCTTCAAGCGCAAGGTGCCGGCCCGCCCGCCGGTGCGTGAGGTGCAAGCAGCCCAGAAAGAGCAGGAGCAGCAGGGCCAGAGTGAGAACGAGAACGAGGCCGCCGCTGGCCCGCGGGGCAGCGGGGCAGCAGGAGGAAAAGCATGAAGGCATACCGTGGGGTGGTCCGCAACGGCAAGGTGGAACTGATGGGCGGCGAGCTGCCGGAAGGCACCCGTGTGACCGTTACCGTGGGCGAACCGGAGCTGCTGCTGGCAACGCTGCTGCACTGGCTGCGCCGCACCCGCCGCATTCGCATCTGGCTGGGGCCGGCCGCTGGCATGTCCCGGCTGCGCCTGCGCCCCCGCCGCAAAGGCCTCCATCATGGCTAAGAAAATAAGTGAACAGGCTGGGCTGGAGGAACAGGGACAGGAGACTCTGAATAGTTCGGTAGAGCAGCAGAGTGAGCTAGCCATGCCTCTGGCCTCTGCAACAGACTTCACGGCAAGTTCTGCGGAAAGCAGTGCGGTGCCCCATCTCTGGCTGGTGCCCACGCCGGTGGGTAACCTGGGCGACATCACCTACCGGGCGGTGGAAGTGCTGCGCGGCGCCGACGCGGTGGCCTGCGAGGACACCCGCCGCACCGGCGCGCTGCTGCAGCATCTGGGCCTGCACCGGCCGCTGGTGCGGCTGGACGCCCACACCATGTACCGTGCCCCTCAGGTGCTGGACCAGTACCCCCGGCTGGCCTACGTGAGCGACGCCGGCACCCCCGGCATTTCCGACCCCGGCACCGAGTTGCTGCGCGAAGCGGTGGCCCGTGACATTCCCACCGAGGTGCTGCCGGGTGCCACCGCGTTCGTGCCGGCGCTGGTGCTGTCGGGACTGCCCACCGCCCGCTTTACTTTTGAGGGTTTCCTGCCGCGTTCGGGCCGTGAGCGCCGCGCCCGGCTGCAGACCATTGCCAGCCGGCCCGAACCCACCGTGCTGTACGAAAGTCCCCACCGCCTGCACGCCACGCTGCTGGACCTGGCCGCTGCCTGCACGCCGGAGCGCCCCGCCAGTGTCAGCCGCGAGCTGAGCAAGCGCTTTGAAGAAACCCGGCGCGGCACCCTGGCCGGGCTGGCCGAATACTTTTCCCAGGGCGTGCGCGGCGAGATCGTGGTGGTGGTGGGCGGGCAGACCGGCCCGACCGACTCCCCGCAAGTGGCCCCCGACTGGGAAGCGGTGGCGGCCGAGCTGGCCGAGCAGCATCTCAGCACCCGTGACCTGCGCGCGGCGCTGATGGAACGCGGCCTGAGCAAGAACGAAGCCTACGCGCTGGCCCTCAAGCACCGCTAGGCTGGGCTGGCTGTCTTCCGGAAGTCGTAAGCTGTCAGTTATGACAAGACCAGACACCACTTCCGGGAATGCTGATCAGATCGAAAACCGTGCCGGACTTCGCCGCATCGGGGTGCTGACCAGCGGGGGAGACGCCCCCGGCATGAACGCCGCCGTGCGCGCCGTGGTCCGGACCGCTTCCTATTACGGTGTGGGCGTGGTGGGCATTCGCCGCGGCTTCAACGGCCTACACGACGGCGAGATGGAGCTGCTGGGCCCGCGTGACGTGGCGAACATCATCCAGCGAGGCGGCACCCGGCTCTTGACGGCCCGCAGCCGGGCCTGGCGCACCCCCGAGGGGCGGGCGCAGGGTGCCGAACATCTGCGCCGCTGGGAGGTGGACGGTCTGGTGGTCATCGGCGGTGACGGCTCTTTCCACGGTGCGCACCTGCTGGCACAGGAACATGGCTTCCGGGTGATGGGTGTGCCGGGCACCATCGACAACGACCTGTACGGCACCGACTACACCATCGGTTATCACACCGCCGTGGAGACTGCTCTGGACGCGGTGGACAAGCTGCGCGACACCGGCGCCAGCCACGAGCGCATCTTCGTGATTGAGGTGATGGGCCGCCACGCCGGGCACATCGCGGTGGAAGTGGCGCTGGCCGGCGGCGCCGAGGAAGTGCTGGTGCCCGAGCGGCCCCGCGACCTCGCCGAAGTGGCCGAGGCTGTGCGCCAGAGCCAGGAACGCGGCAAAACCAGTTCCATCGTGATTGTGGCCGAAGGGTTCCCGGGCGGCGCCGAAGGGGTGGCCCGCGCCATTACCGAGGGCACCGGCGAGGAAACGCGGGCCACCATTCTGGGCCATATTCAGCGCGGCGGCAGCCCGGTGGCGCACGACCGGGTGCTGGCCTCGGTGCTGGGGCAGGCGGCGGTTGAGGCACTGCTGATGGGCCGCAGCGGCGAGATGGTGGGCGAAGTGGCCCATCAGCTGAACTTCGTGCCATTTGAAGATACTTGGAACCATAAAAAGGACGTGGCAAGAGCCAAATACCGCAGCGCCAAGCTGCTCAGCTGCTGAAACGGCGGTCCAGCAAAAAGCAGGCTCCCTCGTTTTTTGGAGGGAACCTGCTTTTTGCTTTTCTGATTCGGCGCCTTTCAGCCAGTGCCTTTCAGCCATTCAGTGCTGGTCGCTGCTCTGGCTGCCGTCTTTGCTCTGGTCTCCACGCTGTTTGGCGCGGCGGCGCAGTTCCTCGGCCAGCTCACTGAAATCCTCGCTGCTGGGCAGTACCCGGCGGCTTTGCTGCTTGGCTTCCTGCACCACTTGGACCTGCTCGTCCTTGCGGAACGGCAGCCCCTGCACCTTGCGCTCGAAGTAGGTCTGTGCCATGCGGCCCAGCGCGAAGGTCCAGCCATACACCAGTGGCGCCGTAACCACACCGCCCACCACTGGCAGGGCGATTTTGGCGACGCCACGCATGAACTGACGGGCAGCCATGCCGTAAGCCACCGTGACGCCCAGCTCGCGCGCAATCTCCGCCGAGCGCTCCAGGGTAATGTCGAAGCCGTAAATCTTGCCGATGTGCAGCACCATCTTGGCCTGGAGTGGCGTCAGGATCAGCATGTCGGCAAACGGCAGCGGTTCGATAGACACGGCGCCCGACAGCAGCGCCGCATTCTTGATTACTTCTTCGGCGTTCTGCTCCCGGGAGAGGTCAGGGTCCACGTCGAAGTTGAAGTTGTCCATGATCTGGCTGACAATTGGCGGCAACATGCTTCCAAGTCTAACAAGCCAGTGTGCCGGGAAACGGGCAGCGGGGGTTGAACAATCCTTTGTGTCCATAGCCTCTTTGTCTGTGCATTTCCGCGGCGGGGCAGTCTAGAGACAAAAAGACAAGGCCGCGCTCAGGGGGGGGAAGGTGCGAGGCCTTGGAGGTAAGAGTGAGGGTGGCTTCACCGCTCAACGACAGAATAAACGAAAGCGATTACACATTTATGACAATTCTTACGTTCTGGCGCTGGAACTTGTGCTCCGGCCGGGCCTCAGGCGCCGTAGGGGGCCAGGTCTTCCGGGGTAATCTGCCGGACCTGTGCCCCGATGCGCGTGGCCGCCAGACCGCCGGCTGCGTTTGCCATCCGGGCCGCAGCTTTGAGCGGTTGCCCGGTCATCACCGCGTGCGCAAAGACTGCTGTAAAGGTGTCGCCGGCCCCGGTGCTGTCGAGGGCATCCTCGTCCTGCGGCAGCACCGCGTCCACCAGCTCAGTTTCGCGCGGTGTCCAGACGATGCAGCCCATCGCCCCCACCTTGACAGCCACCTGGGTCAGCCCTTCATCCACCAGGGTCGCCAGCGCCGCACTGATAGACGAGGTGCCGGTCAGGGCCAGAATCTCGTGCTGGTTCAGGGTGAGATAATCTGCCTGGCTCACGTCATCGATCAGGCCTTGGCCCGCTTTATTGACGGCGCCGGTACCCAGGTCGATAAACAGCGGCACCGGCTTCTTGGCCTTTTTCGCGTAGTCGATCGCCTTAAGGGCGTATTCGCGCTGCTCGCCTTCGACCAGGCTGTAGGCACTGACGATCACCGCGTCGGCAGCCTCAATGTCTTTTTTCTTCAGCTTGGCCGGGTCCAGCTGCCGGTTGGCCCCGCCCGAGCTGATCATGGCGCGCTGGCCGTCGGCGGTCTGCATGACGGTGATGGTGCTGGTGGTGTCCTCGCTGGTGGTCTGAACGGCACTGTCCAGAACGCCGCTGGCCTGAACCTGACTGAGGGCGAACTGGGCGAACGGGTCCTGCCCCACACTGGTCGCCAGGGTGACCGTGTGGCCCAGCCGGGCCAGGGTCACAGCCATGGTGCCGCCCGAGCCGCCCGGCTGCATCACGGACCGCAGGGGATGAACTTCCTGGCCCGGTTCCGGGAGCCGGTCCAGATGATAAATATGGTCAACGTTCACGTCGCCAATAACAAAAAATTTCACGCAAAAACCTCCGGGGTCAGGTGCCGCCCGGTCATGCCAGTGTCTGCGCACCTGCGCGGCACCCCGCCGAGTGGCGAAGCATCCGGCCGGCTCAGCAGCGGCAGAGGACAGAGAAAGGCACCTGGAAAACGCACCGTCAATTTAGCACGGGCCCTCCGGGCCGCCTGTCAGGTTGCCTGACGTACTGCTGTGGCCTGGTGCTCCGGCTCCTGGCTAGGCAGCGGGCCGGCGGGATGCTACACTGCTTTCCTTGACCTGGAGAGTTGGCGCCCTGAGCGGGCCCCTCCAGAGGAAGATGTCCCCCCACGGGAAAGGACCTGCGAAGATGGCCCAAAGAGCATAGCGGCCCCCAAGGCGGGTTTCGGCAGGCAAACGACACTGGGTTATTTGCTGTCCTCGGGGTACATGTTCCCACGAAAGGACAAAAATGAATTTTAGCGAACTGATCGCGCCCGAACTCGCGGCGCGTCTGGCCGAGCGCGGCATCACCGACGCTTCTCCTATTCAGCAGGAAAGCCTGCCTCATACCCTGCAGGGCCGTGACCTGATTGGCCGTGCCCGCACCGGCACCGGCAAGACGCTGGCTTTTGCCCTGCCGATCATCCAGAGCCTGGAACCCAGCCGCGAACGCGCCCGTCTGCCGCGCGCCATCGTGGTGGCGCCTACCCGTGAGCTGGCCCGGCAGGTGGCCGCCGAGTTCGAGGAAACCGGCCGTGACCTGACGGTGTTGACCGTATACGGCGGCGCTGCTTACGGCCCGCAGGAAAACGCTCTGCGCCGTGGCGTGGACGTGGTGGTGGGCACCCCCGGCCGCCTGATTGACCACATGGAACGGGGCAACCTGGACCTGAGCGCTGTGCGCTTTGCCGTACTGGACGAGGCCGATGAAATGCTGAGCGTGGGCTTTGCTGACGCCATCGAAACCATTCTCAAGACCACTCCTGAAGGCCGACAGACCCTGCTGTTCAGTGCCACCCTGACCCCTGAAATCCGCCGCATTTCCAGCAAGTACCTGCATGATCCGCTGGTGGTAGATATGGTGGGCGAAGGCAAGAGCCAGGCCGCCCAGACGGTGGAACACCTCAAGGTGCGGGTGGGCCGCAGCCGTATCCGCGTGCTGGCCGATCTGCTCTCGGTTTACAACCCGGAAAAGGCCATCGTGTTTACCCGCACCAAGCGCGAAACCGACGAACTGGCTCTGGAACTGATTCACCGTGGCTTTGAAGCCGAAGCGCTGCACGGCGACTTGGCCCAGAGCCAGCGCGAACGCGCCTTGGGGTCTTTCCGCAGCGGCCGCACCTCCATCCTGGTGGCGACCGACGTGGCCGCCCGTGGCCTGGACATTCCCGAAGTGGACCTGGTGGTGCAGTTCCACCTGCCGCAGGATCCCGAAAGCTACGTGCACCGTTCGGGCCGTACCGGCCGCGCTGGCCGCACCGGCACCGCCATCATCATGTACGGTGACCGCGAGCAGCGCGATATTGCCGGTCTGGAGCGCGTGACCGGTGTGCGCTTTACCGAGCGCCCGCTGCCCACGCCCCGCGAAGTGCAGGACGCCAGCGCCAGCGCCAGCGCCGAAATGCTGCGCCGGGTAGACGCCGATGCCGCCGCCGGCTTTATGGATCAGGCCGAGGCCCTGCTGAGCGAAATGGGCGCTGAAGCCCTGGCCCGCGCCCTGGCCAAGATCAGCGGCGTGACCGAGCCTCAGGCGCCGGCCAGCCTGCTGAGCGGTGAAGAAGGTCTGACCACCTTGATTCTGCATGGCGACCGGATGAGTGTTGCTCGCACCGTGGCCCTGATTGCCCGCCATACGGACGTGGATACCCGCAAGCTGGGTAAGGTGCGTCAGTGGCGCGGCGGCGCGGTGGCCGATGTGCCCAGCCAGTATGTGGACGCCCTGATGAAGGCCAGCCCGCTGGACGGTGAAATCGGCGTGGAGGTGGCCCAGGAACTGCCCGAACTGTTCGAGCAGCCTACCCGCGAACGCCGTGAAGGTGGCCGTGGCCGCCGCTTCGACAACGAAGGTGATTTCCGCAGCGGCCGTGGCGGGCAGCGCAGTGGCCGTTCTCACGGCGACCGTGACCGCTCTTTCGGCGACCGGGGAGGCCGCAGCAGTGGCCGTTACGAAAGCCGTGACGGCGGCAGCCGTGGAGGCCGTGGTGGCAATGGCGGTGGCCGTAGCAGCGACCGTTTCGGCAACGACCGTGGCGGCTCGCGGGGCGGCAGCCGTGGAGGCCGCGACTTCAGCGACCGCGAGTTCAAGGGCTGAGCTGAGCGCCTAACTTCTACCAGCCACTAAGGGGCTGCTTTCCGTGAAGGAGGGCGGCCCTTTGTGCTGGAGCGATGTGGCGTGAGATATGGAGCATGAAGTCGGCGCCTCCTGACGGCGCTATAAAAAGCCATAAGAAAACCCCCGCCCAGGCCGGGTAGGGGTTTCTCTTTATTTGGCTGAAGCGCAGTGGCTCAGGCTGTTAGCCTCAGGCGTTCACTTCATTCTTGCTGCGGGCCAGGATAGAGCGCAGCACGGTCTGCAGGATGCCGCCGTTCTTGTAGTAGTCGATCTCCACCGGGGTGTCGATGCGGCACTGAACGGTCAGATTCCGCGAGTTGCCTTCCTTGTCGGTCACCACCAGGGTCACGTTCTGGCGGGGCTTGAGGTCGGCGGGCAGTTTGATGGTGAAGGTTTCGTCACCGTTGATGCCCAGGTTCTCGGCGCTTTCACCGTTGATGAACTGCAGCGGCAGCACGCCCATGCCCACCAGGTTGGAGCGGTGGATGCGTTCGTAGCTCTCGGCAATTACAGCCTTGACGCCCAGCAGGAAGGTACCCTTGGCGGCCCAGTCACGGCTGGAGCCCATGCCGTAGTCCTTCCCGGCAATCACCATCAGAGGCGTGCCGGCGGCCTTGTAGTTCTGGGCAGCGTCGTAGATGCTGGTCACTTCGCCGGTGGTGTAGTCGGTGGTAAAGCCACCTTCGGTGCCGGGAGCCAGCTGGTTCTTCAGGCGGATGTTGGCGAAGGTGCCACGGGTCATCACGCGGTCGTTGCCGCGGCGGCTGCCGTAGGAGTTGAAGTCCTTGGGTTCCACGCCCATCGAGGTCAGGAAACGGCCAGCGGGGGTGTCGGCCTTGAAGGAACCGGCCGGCGAGATGTGGTCGGTGGTGACTGAGTCGCCCACCTTCACCAGCGCGCGCGCACCTTCGATGTCGGCGATTTCGCGCAGGCCACCCGCAATGTCTTCGAAGAAGGGCGGGTTCTGGATGTAGGTGCTGTCTTCCTTCCAGTCGAACAGGTCACCTTCGGACACGGGGATAGCATTCCACTGCTCGTTGCTTTCCTCGATGCCGTCATAGATCTTCTTGAACATGTCCGCGTTGATGGCGGTGTCGTAGATCTGCTGAATTTCGGCGTTGCTGGGCCAGATATCGCGCAGGAACACGTCGCCGCCCTGTTCATCCTGACCGATAGGATCGTTCACGATGTCGTTGACCACGGTGCCGGCCAGCGCGTAGGCGACCACCAGAGGAGGCGAGGCGAGGTAGTTGGCCTTGATATGGGGGTTGATACGGCCTTCGAAGTTGCGGTTGCCCGACAGCACCGAGGCGGCCACCAGGTCACCTTCCTGAATGGCGTCCACCACCGGCTCAGGCAGCGGGCCGGAGTTGCCGATGCAGGTCATGCAGCCGTAGCCCACGGTGTTGAAGCCGATCTGGTCCAGGTATTCCTGCAGGCCGGCCTGTTCCAGATACTCGGTCACCACGCGCGAGCCGGGGGCCAGCGAGGTCTTCACCCAGGGCTTGACCTTCAGGCCCTTTTCCACCGCTTTCTTGGCCACCAGACCGGCAGCGATCAGCACGCTGGGGTTGGAGGTGTTGGTGCAGGAGGTGATGGAAGCCAGGGTCACGGCGCCGTGGCTGATCTGGATATCGGTGCCGGTGATAGTGCCCTGGTTGTCCAGCTGGTCTTCACTCAGTTCGAAGCCGCGCTGGCTGACCGGAGCGGTCAGGGCCTGGGCGAATTCGTTGTGCATATCGCTCAGGTTCACGCGGTCCTGCGGGCGCTTGGGGCCGGCCAGCGAGGGAACGATGCTGCCCAGGTCCAGTTCAATGGTATCGGTGAACACGGGGTCCGGGGTTTCGTCGGTGCGGAACAGGCCCTGAGCCTTGCAGTACTGCTCCACCAGTTCCACTTCGTCTTCCATGCGGCCGGTGCGGCGCAGGTAGCGCAGCGCTTCGTCGTCCACCGGGAAAAAGCCCATGGTGGCGCCGTATTCGGGGGCCATGTTTGCGATGGTGGCACGGTCGGGCAGGGTCATGTTGCTCAGGCCAGCGCCGTAGAATTCTACGAACTTGCCCACCACGCCTTTTTCGCGCAGCATCTGGGTCACGCGCAGCGCCAGGTCGGTGGCGGTGGCACCCTCGGGCATTTCGCCGGTGATCTTGAAGCCCACGACTTCGGGCATCAGCATGTAAATTGGCTGGCCCAGCATCACGGCTTCGGCTTCGATACCGCCCACGCCCCAGCCCACGATGCCCAGGCCGTTGATCATGGTGGTGTGCGAGTCGGTGCCCACCAGGCTGTCGGGGTACACGACCACGCCGTCGTCTTCGGGGCGGCTCTGCACGCCACGGGCCAGGTACTCCAGGTTCACCTGGTGCACGATGCCGGAAGCGGGCGGCACCACGCCGAAGTTGTCGAAGGCCTGCTGGCCCCAGCGCAGGAACTCGTAGCGCTCGCGGTTACGCTCGAATTCGATATCCATGTTGCTCTGCAGCGCCCATTCGGTGCCGAACACGTCCACCTGCACCGAGTGGTCGATCACCAGGTTCACCGGAATCAGGGGGTTGATCTTGTCGGGGTTGCCGCCCACCGACTTCATGGCTTCACGCATAGAGGCCAGGTCCACCACGGCCGGCACGCCGGTGAAGTCCTGCAGGATTACGCGAGCGGGCTTGAAGGGAATTTCCACTTCTTCGTTGCGGGGGCTCCAGCCGGCGACGGTCTTCACGTCGTCCTGGGTCACGTCGTAGTCGTTGGCTTCGCGCAGCACGCTTTCCAGCAGCACCTTGATGCTGAAGGGCAGCTGATCCACGTTGTGGCCCAGTTCCTTGAGCTTGTCTAGGCGGTAGTAGTAGTGCTTCTGGCCGGCGTACTCGCCCAGCACGTCACGGGCACCAAACAGGTTCTTCGCTTGTTCTGCCATGAATCTTCTCCTTTTTCCCCTTGTTGAATTGGTCTGGGGTATGCAGTCATCATACCGGGCCGGACGCAAAAAGGCCCGTAACCTGAGAGGTCACGGGGCCAGTTTTTATGTAACCTCTATAGAGACAACAAACTTCAGGCTACGCCCAGATGATCGGCCAGCACTCGCATCTGCTCCAGCGGCACGTCCTCGGCGCGGGCGTCTGGGCGCAGGCCGGCGGCGGCAATGGCGGCCTCGACGCGGTCCACCGGATGGCCGGCCATCTTCAGGTTGTTGCGCAGGGTCTTGCGGCGGTGGTGCAGCGCAGCGTCAATCAGGCGGATGTAGGCTTCGCTCGGCTGCGGCCGCTCACGGTCGAAGTCCAGCCGCACCACCGAACTGGTCACGGCGGGTGCCGGAATAAACGACCCCTTGGGCACGTCGCGCACCGGCCGCACGCTGCCGTAGAGGTGGGCCAGCGCTGTCAGAAAGCCGTAGTTGTCGTCGCCGGGCTGCGAGACCAGACGCTGCGCCACTTCCTTTTGCACCAGCACCGTGGCCGAGACGATGCTGGGCGCCCGCATGAAGCGCGAGAGCAGCGGGCCGGTGATGTAGTAGGGCAGGTTGGCAATCACCCGGGTGCCGGCCGGCAGCGCGGCGTAGTCGAATTCCAGGGCGTCGCCCCAGACGATGTTCACGTCCAGCCCACTCAGGGTTTCTTCCAGCACCGGCCGCAGGCCCTGGTCTTTTTCCAGGGTGGTGACCTGCGCGCCGCGCTCGGCCAGTTCGCGGGTTAGCACGCCCAGGCCCGGCCCCACCTCCAGCACGCTGACACCCGGCCCGGCCCCGCCTGCGTCCGCAATGGCCCGCAGGATGTTGCCGTCAATCAGGAAATTCTGCCCCAGGCTCTTGGTGGGGCGAATGCCGTGGCGCTGCATCAGGTCCTTGACGCGGGCGGGCGAGTAGAGGGGCGCGGAATCGGCGGCGTGTGGCTCGGTCATCCGGCCCACTGTAGAGCATTCAGGTGGAGCATCTGGCCCGCCGCAGACCTCTGGCCGGGGCCGCTTACTCGCCCCGCAGCACGCCTTTGCGCCCGCCCTGCAGCCCCAGCTCGGCGGTGGGCGGGGTACCGGGCAGTACCCGGCAGCTCTCAATGCTGCCCGGCAGCGGCTGCCCCAGCAGCTCGGCGCAGGGGCGGCCGTCTTTCGGCAGGGTCTGGCCGGCAGCGGCCCGCAGCGCTGCCTGGGCATAGTCGCGGCTCTCGCGGCTCTGGCTGAGCAGGTACCAGGTAAAGCCGGCCACCAGCAGCACGAACACGGCGGCCACGATGCCCAAATACTTCCAGGGGTTGAAGCTGAAATTCTGTGGTGCGGGCGGGGGAGCAGAGGGGGCTGACATGTCTTTCAGTTTGCCATAGTCTCCCCGCAGCCCTTACCTGATAGGATGACACTCAAGCCTTCTGCAAAAGCGTTATACTGTTTCCTATGCCCGCCGATACCAAGAACAAACCTGTGTATGTGATTTCCGTGGCGGCGGAGCTGGTGGCCATGCATCCCCAGACCCTGCGCCTCTACGAGCGTAAGGGCCTGATCAAACCCGGCCGCAACGGGGGGAAGACCCGGCTGTATTCCGAACGCGATATCAAACACCTGCGCGAGATTCGCCGCCTGACCCAGGAGCTGGGTGTGAACCTGGCCGGCGTGGAAGAGGTCATGCGCCTTCAGCACGAGCTGGACGATCTGCAGGGTGAGTTCGAGGCCGAGATCAAGCGAATTGAGGGCGAGATCCGCTCCCAGCAGCGGAGCAAGGCCCTGCCAGCCCCCGACGACCCCAAAGACCGGCCAGTCTATGTCATTTCTATCGCCGCCGAACTGGTGGATATGCACCCGCAGACCCTGCGCCTCTACGAACGCAAGGAACTGATTCGTCCTGGCCGCTCCAGCGGCAAGACCCGGCTGTACTCCGAGCGCGACATTGAGCACCTGCGCGAGATTCGCCGCCTCACCCAGGAACTGGGTGTGAACCTGGCCGGCGTGGAAGAGATCATGCGGCTGCGCCAAGAGCTGGAAGGCGCCCACGCCCGCATGGAAGGCAATGTGCGCCGTATCCAGCAGGACATTACCAAGCGGATGACCCAGTAGCGTGAACTGCCGGCACCGGAAGATCTGCAGGAATAACAAGTACCACAGCAAGTAATCACAGTAAGCAAGCTGCCCGGCCCGGCCGGAAAGCCAAAACACCGCTGCCCACTTTGCTCAGGGGCGGCGGCGCCGTTTGGCGCGAGCTTTAAATCTGTTCGACGTGGTCGGGGTGGTTCACTTCGGCCATGGAAACCCGCTCGGCTTCGTCCTCGAATTCCTGCAGGGTGTCGGTGATGATCTTGACGCCCTTCATCAGGTCTTCTTCGCTGATCACCAGCGGCGGGGCAAAGCGGATGATGTTGCCGTGGGTGGGCTTGGCCAGCAGGCCCTTGTCGGCCATTCGCAGGCAGATGTTCCAGGCGGTCTCGCTTTCTTCGTGATCGTTAATGACCACGGCGTTCAGCAGGCCCTTGCCGCGCACCAGCTTGGCGATTTTGCTGCCCTCGATGTACTCGCTGATGGCTGCGCGGAACTTCTGGCCCAGCTCCTCGGCGCGCTCGGCCAGCTTCTCTTCCTGGGCCACAGTCAGGGCGGCGACTGCTACGGCCGCCGCTACCGGGTTGCCGCCGAAGGTCGAGCCGTGCTGGCCAGGCTTGATCACGTTCATGATTTCGTCGTTGGCCAGCACCGCGCTGATGGGGTACACGCCGCCGGAAATGGCCTTGCCCAGAATCAGGATGTCGGGCTTGACGTCCTCGTGGTCCACCGCCAGGCGCCGGCCGGTGCGGCTGATGCCGGTCTGTACCTCGTCGGCGATAAACAGCACGCCGTGCTGCTCGCACAGGGCTTTGGCACCCTTCAGGTAGCCGTCGCTGGGTACGTACACGCCCGCTTCGCCCTGAATCGGTTCCACCAGAAAGCCGGCCACGTTGGGGTTGCTCTCCAGCGCCGCTTTCAGCGCCTCCAGATCGTCGTAGGGAATCCGGAGAAAGCCGTCGGTGTAAGGGCCGAAGTTCTTGCGGGCGGTTTCGTCGTTGGAAAAGGAAATGATAGTGGTGGTGCGGCCGTGGAAGTTGTTCTCACAGACGATGATCTGGGCCTGATTTTCGGGCAGGCCTTTTTTCTCGTAGGCCCACTTGCGGCACAGCTTGAGTGCCGTTTCCACCGCTTCGGCGCCGGTGTTCATCGGCAGCACCTTGTCGAAGCCGAAGTACTCGCACACGAATTTCTCGTACACGCCCAGCTTGTCGTTGTAAAAAGCCCGGCTGGTCAGCGCCAGCGTCTGGGCCTGTTCCACCATTGCGCTCACGATTTTGGGGTGGCCGTGACCCTGGTTCACCGCCGAGTAGGCCGAGAGGAAATCGAAATATTCCTTGCCCTCGGTGTCCCACACCTTGGCTCCCTGGCCGCGCGAGAGAACCACCGGCAGGGGGTGGTAGTTATGGGCTCCGTACTGGTCTTCCAGGGCGATGTAGTCTTGCTGGTTCATGTGGCTCCTCCTGTGGGGCGGGGCCTTCCGGGCGGCCAGGAGGCACAGGTGCCACGCCGGGACGCCGGAAGAAAAAAGAAAAAGGTGGAATGGGAAAGGTCCTGCACCGCTCAGCATAACGTGGGTGCGGTCCCTTCCCAGCAGCCCGCTGGCCGCACTAGGCGGCTTTTTCCCCAGCGCTGAGCGGCGCTGGATCAGTGCAAACAGTATTTATAAAAATACGCTAAGCGTCAAGGGGCACCTTTGACACTTGGAGAGACTGAGGGCAGCCGCTAAACCGCCGAGAGTCCTGAAAAGATGCTTTTGCAGGAGAGATATGTGGAATTATCAAGCGAATGCTTGTATAGAGGCGACTTGGGGCAGCGTTTGTCAGGATGCAACTCTATACCTCCCAGTTGAATAGCCCCGGCTTTTGCTTCCCCGGCACGGCGCTGGGCAGGCGACTTGCGCTAGACTGCTGGCATGTCAGCGTCCTGTTGCCCCTGCTGAGCGGTTCCGCGCTTGCCGCGCCCGCGCCTTCTTCCCGTTTTTCGGAATGCAGGCGCGGGTTTTTTGTTTTTGCCCTCCTTTCCCTTCTGGAGAACCCACCATGACTCAAACGCCCGACCCCACTGCCAGCGCCGCCACGGCTACCCCGGCCCACCTGCCCGATCCCGATATTCAGCTGCCCAACGTTCAGCTGCCCAACATTCAGCTGTACGACACCATGCAGCGCCAGAAAGTGCCCTTCGTGCCGGCTACGCCCGGTCACGTGGGCTTTTACCTCTGCGGCCCGACGGTTTACTCCGACGCCCACCTGGGTCACGCCAAGGCCAACGTGGCCTTTGACGTGGTGCGGCGGACCTTCGAGCATTTCGGGTACCGGGTGCGCTTCGTATCCAACATCACCGATGTGGGCCACCTGCAAAACGACGCGGACGACGGCGAGGACAAGTTGCAGGCCCGCGCCCGGCTGGAGCAGCTGGAGCCGATGGAAGTGGCCGACAAGTATTTCTGGTCTTTCGCGGACGATATGCGGGCGCTGAACGTGCGCCGGCCCAGCGTGAATCCGCGCGCCACCGGCCACATTCCCGAACAAATCGAACTGATTGAGGAACTGATCCGGCGTGGCCACGCCTATGAGTCACAGGGCAGCGTGTATTTCGACGTGTATTCCTGGCCTGAGTACGGCAAGCTGTCGGGCCGCCGGCTGGAGGAGCAGGCCGAAGGCACCCGCGAGGCCGTGCGCGAAGAAAAGCGCGACCCGCGAGACTTTGCGCTGTGGAAAAAGGCCGAACCCAGCCACCTGATGCGCTGGGAATCGCCCTGGAGCCTGGGCTTTCCCGGCTGGCACATCGAATGCTCGGCGATGAGCCTGAAATATCTGGGCGAGGGGTTCGATATTCATGGCGGCGGCCTGGACCTGCAGTTCCCACACCACGAGGCCGAAATTGCCCAGGCCGAGGCGGCCGGGCACCCGTTTGCCCGCTACTGGATGCACAACAACATGCTGACCATCAATGGCGAGAAGATGAGCAAGTCCAAGGGCAACTTCACGACCATCCACGACATCCTGCAGCGCTACGACCCGATGGTGGTGCGCTTCTTGCTGGTCAGCAGCCATTACCGCACCAATACCGAGATGAACGAGGACGCTTTTGCCAGTGCCCAGAGCGGCTACGCTCGCCTGACCGGCACCCTGGCCGAAGTGGAGCGCCGGCTGCGGGACGCTCCGGAAGGCCAGGACGCTGAGCTGGAGCAGAAGATTGCCGGACATGTGCAGGCCTTCGAGGATGCCATGCGTGACGATTTCAGCACGCCCAAAGCGGTGGCTGAGCTGTTTGGCCTGAGCAGCGACCTGAACGCGGCGCTGGCCGCCGGCCCGGTGCCACGCGGGGCGCTGGAACAGGCCCGTGACGCTTTCCGCTCGCTGGGTGGGGACGTGCTGGGCCTGTTCGCTGCCGGCAGCGCCGCTGAAGCGGCCGGGCAGGACGACGCCGAACTGGTGGATGCGCTGATGGAACTGGTGCTGCAAGCCCGGCAGAACTACCGCCTGAACAAGCAGTACGCCGAGGCTGACCAGCTGCGCGGCACGCTGAGCGAGGCCGGAATCACCATTGAGGACACCAAGGACGGGGCGCGCTGGAAGCGCTGAAGCCCGGCTAGACAGGTTTCCTCTCCGCCTGTGTAGAGAGCCGAACAAGCCGCCGCCGGGAGAAGTGTTCTTCCAGCGGCGGCCTTTTTTGCCCTGTCTCAGGTTTCAGCCCAGGGCGGCCAGTTGCTCGCGCAATGTCTGAGGGTCACGGGCCGGCAGCTGGCAGGCGTGGTTCACGCACAGGTAGGCGGTGCCACCACCCTCGCGGTCTTCCAGGACCGGCAGACCCTGTGGTGCGTCTGCCGGGGCCAGGGCCACGTAAGGCAGCAGAAATTCGGCGGCGACCTGTTCCAGCGGCGCACGCTCCTGCTGAGTGCCGATGATGGCCAGTTCGGTGTGCGGGGCTTCCAGCATGGCCGCTGCCTGCCACAGCCCGCCCATGCCGTGTGGGGCCTGCGCCAGCTCAGTGAGGTGGCTGGTCACGGTGCGGCGGGCCAGCCGCTCGCCGGCTTCGTCGCTGAAATAGCGGTTCATCCACAGGCCCAGCAGCGCAGCGGCCGCGTTGTCGCTGATGACAGCCGCATCGAAGGCGCTGCTCTGGCGAGTCAGCAGCGTTTCGGCGCGGCCGCCGCTGGAGTGGAATAGCCCGGCTTCCTCGTCCCAGAAGTCGCGCTGCACGATGTGCCACAGCTCGCGTGCCCAGTCCAGATACTCCAGCTCGCCGCTGGCCTGATACAGCGCGACCAGGCCCAGGCCGTACAGGGCGTGGTCTTCCAGTAGGCCTTCCACCCGCGGTGGCTGGCCGTCCAGCCAGCTGTGCCAGAGGGTGCCGTCCGGCTGGCGCAGGACAGCGCGCACCCAGGCGGCATTCTGCCGGGCCAGGTCCAGCCAGTGTTCCCCTTCCCCTGCGGCGCCCAGAATGCGGCCGGCGTCGGCCAGTGCAGCCAGCACCAGGCCGTTCCAGGAGGTCAGCACCTTGTCGTCGCGGTGCGGTTGGGGGCGCTGGGCACGGGCAGCCAGCAGGCGGGCACGCAGCTCAGGCAGGCGCTGACGCTGCTCTGGGGTCAGCGGGCCGGTCTGTGAGAGCACCGTGCGGCGCCCGGCGTCACGGCGGTGCGGGTCCTCGAAGTTGCCCTGCTCGGTCACACCGTAGTGGGCGCCCACCCAGTCGGCGTCTTCCTGGCCCAGCACCGCTTCCAGCTCGGCTGGAGTCCAGGTGGAGGTCAAGCCCTCGACACCCTGGGTGTCGGCGTCCTGGGCCGAGAAGAACCCGCCGGCCGGATGCCGCATCTCCCGTTCCAGATACCCGAGCGTGCCGCGGGCCATGTCCGCGAACTCGGTGTCGCCGCTCACCTGAAAGGCGGCCAGCAGCGTGCGGGTCAGCTGGGCGTTGTCGTACAGCATCTTCTCGAAGTGCGGCACCAGCCACGCAGCGTCCACCGAGTAGCGGTGAAAGCCGCCGCCCAGCTGGTCGTGAATGCCGCCGCGCCCCATCTGCCGCAGGGTGTGCAGCGCCATGGCCTGCCCCTGCCGGTCGCCCGACTTCAGCAGGAAATCCAGCGTGGTGGGCGACGGGAACTTGGGCGCGCCGCCGAAGCCTCCGGCCTGCGGGTCGAACAGCTGCGGCAGCACGTCCAGCGGCCGCTTCAGGAAGCCGGCCGGCCAGTCCTGCGCTTGCTCCGGGGCACCCGAGCGGCTGAGCGCCTGAATGTGGGCGGTCAGGGCCTGGGCGTTGGCGTCCAGGTCGGCGCGGCGGTGTTCCCAAGCGTCCGAAACCGCAGCCAGCATTCGCCGGAACGACGGCAGGCCCAGGCCCTCACGCGGCGGGTAGTAGGTGCCGGCATGAAACGGCTGGCGGTCATGGTTCAGGAACACTGTCATCGGCCAGCCGCCCTGCCCGGTCATCGCCTGGGTGGCGGCCATGTAGATGCTGTCCACATCGGGCCTTTCCTCGCGGTCCACCTTGATGTTCACGAATCCCTCGTTCATCTGCGCCGCCGTCCCCTCGTCCTCGAACGATTCGTGCGCCATCACGTGGCACCAGTGGCAGGTGCTGTAGCCGATGCTCAGCAGCACCGGCACGTCGCGGCGGCGCGCTTCCGCGAAGGCTTCGTCGCACCAGGGCCACCAGTGCACCGGGTTGCCGGCGTGCTGACGCAGATAGGGGCTGGACTCGCTGCCGAGGCGGTTGTGGCCGGGGGAGGAGGTGGGTTCGCTCATGCCGGCCAGCATAGGGGAGACGCAGCCGGGGAAATGGAGCAAAAGAAATGGAGTGATACGGCACCGGAGTTGCCGGACGCAAGCTGATACTCATAACTTGCACCTTGCATAGCTGAGCGAATAGCCGTGCTGGCGCAGGAATTCTTGCTCTTTCCGAAGCTGGCCCAGCAGGTGGTTGAGCCTGACTTCGGGGAACAAGGCGTAGAGAGCCAAGCGTGCAGCTTCCTTCAAGGTCAGGGCCTCTGAGCGGTGCAGCGTCGTCAGGGTGAAGGCCAGGAAGACCATCAAAATCCAGCGGTCCAGACCCCTGGCAGTTCGCAGCGCGAACTGCGCCAACCCAAACTGATGCTTCCCTTCTTTGAAAAACGACTCCAGTGCCCAGCGCCGTTTTCCTTCGGCCAGGATGTCATCCCCCTCTAACAGCTCAGACGACACCGCGAAGAATTCGCGGTCCCCACGGTCCATCCTCCCCAGAGACAGCGTTTCCAGAGGCCAGTTGGCGAGGTTGACGTACCCCCCATGCGGACAGTCCGCAACCGTCACCTGTCCAGGATGATCCGTGCGCCGGTTACTCCTCACACCCACCACGAACTCGAAACCGAGACGCTGCACACCGTCCAGAAAGACAGCGGATTCGAATCCACTGTCTGCCAGTACGCAGACCTGAAAGCGTTTCCCGACGAAGTCTGGCACCTCTTCCAGCAGGTCAAGGGCTAACGTGACGGGAGTGCTGGTGTACTTGCCCTGGTAGACCCGGTAAGAAATGGGGAACTTCAGTTCCCCATATTCGGCGAACAGGACCACCAGATGGATGCCGTGCCTGCCGTTGTAGACGCTGACGTAGGGCAGCTGAATTCCCACCTTTTCCACCGTGGTCAGATCCACGCTGAGCCGCAGACGAGGTCTGCGTTTGTGACGAGCTGTATCCAGCAGGATGCGCCACTGGAAGTCCTGCATCTCTTCCCGGCAGCGGTCTGAATCCCAGTCATAGACGTTGAAGAAGCGACTCAGTGCACTGGGGCTGACTCCCTCAGCCTGGCTGAACTTGGTCTTCTGACCTGGACTGTGGAAGAGGTGCAGCGAAGCCTGGAGGCTTCGCCGTTGGTACAGCGTCTCTGGAATGTCCAGAATCCGCTGTGAGAGAATATGGGTGCGCTCCCCTGAAACCTGTTTGTACACACTTCCAGAATTTCAGCTCTGGGAGCGCTTTTTGTCCGCCTATTCAGGTGCAAGTTCTGAGTGATACCCTCACTGCCCTGGCGTATGCTGGATCATGTTTCCCTCCAAGCAGACAGAAGCCAAACAAGTATGGGTCAAACTGGTCCTGGCAGCCTTGGCCGGCGCCGGGCTGGGCGGACCTGTTCTGGCGCAGTCGCCGCAGGCACGCGCTGCGCTGGCCGCTCCGGCCTCACGGCCACAGGCGCAGCCTTCTCTGAAGCGGCTGGTGGAGCTGGCCGCGCAGCCGGAGACGCCGGGCTGCTACGGCAATGTCTACTGTGTGCTGCGGCGTGACCTGCCTTCGGCCAGCCTGGACGACCGGGCAGCGTCCGGCGCCTGGGCGGGCGACAGTTATCAGGCGCGCTTGGACGTCTGGTGGAGCCGTGACGGGCGTGGGCTGCTGCTGCTGGACTGGAACTACTCCGCCGCTCCTCCCGGCTGCGGCGACTGGCCCTGTGGGTCCAGCGACCTCTATGTTCACCGTTACGTGAATGGCCGGGTAGTGGACGAGAAGTTTTCGCGGATCGGCGTGCCGTACCGGCTCCAGCCCTGGAGTGCCGTCAAGCCCGGCCTGCCGCCGGCGGTTCTGGCAGACGCCTCGGCGCGGGTACAGGCTTTCCGGCGCGCTGCGGGGGCACAGGGCGAGGTGTGGCTGGATGTGGAACTGCCTGATCGGCTTACCGACTCCCGGGTCAGCGACCTCAAAGTCTTCGTGACGAATGACGAGTCGCGGCTGCCCATCTACCGCCTGCGGTGGAACGCGGACCGGGGTGTGTTCGTGCCGGCCCGGCTGTAAGCGGCCGGTGGGGACCGGCTTCCACTACGCCATTTGGCCGATGAGGACACCGGCCAGGCCAGTCTAAGCTGGCCGGTATGACTCAGCTGACCTCGCTGCACCCTCACGAACTCTGCGGTTATTTCGTGGCTCAGCAGGGCTTTTACGGGCTGGCGCAGCCCCAGAAGCGGGCCGCTGCCATTCTGAGCCACTTCAGCGCAGCCGAGCAGGCTGAACTGGCGGGGGAATTTCTGGTGCTGCGTGAAGGCAGGGACATTGTGGCCGGGCTGGGCGTGTCGGAGGGGAAGTATGTTCAGGGCTTTTATGCCCGGGCCGCCGGCCCCCAGGTTGCCGGTCAGTGGCAGTCGCTGCTCCAGGCTCTGCGGGCGCAGCGCCCCGGCCCGCTGCGAGTGTATCTGGAAGCTCATCCGCAGTGGATCAGGCCCGACCTGGTAACTGCGCTGGAAGACGCCGGGTTCACGCGACGCACGTCTTACGGTCTGTCCAAGAACCTGTTCGGGCAGCCGCGCCACGCCGAGCTTGGCCGCCTCACCTCCTGGGACGACAGCACCGAAGCCGTGTTCCGGGCCACCTACGAACAGCTGGCAGGACCGCTGGATTTTGGCTGGGACACCGTCAAAGAGGTGGCGGTGGGCAGCGAGTTCACGCCGACGCTGTGGTATGTGCAGCCGGGGCACACGGTCTTCGGCATCGGCAGCAGCGGCCGGCACGAGAACCGACACCTTTACCGGCTGTGTGCGGCGCACTCGGACCAGCTCTGCCGTGCCGAGGTCATCGCGCTGGCCGAAACGGCCTTGATCGACCACGACGAAGCCTCGGTGTTGCATCTCTACGCTCCCGAGGGAGAAGTGGCCGGCTTGCAGGCGCAGGGCTACGTGGTGGGCCGCGCGGAAATTCACTACGACGCTTTGCCCTGAAGGGCCTGGCAAGTCTGGCCGCCTATTTGGCCCATGCTTTCAACACCTTTCGCCCGGGCAGTCCGGTCCGTTCCGTGCTCAGGACACTGCCGACCTGTCAAAGCTGGTCCGTAACGGCACTGGACTGGGCGGCTGACAGGCCACGTCAACTTTACCGGGTTGAGCGGCACGCGGACGATGCTATCACCGTGTCGCGCGGGACCATCCAGCCTCAGCACGGGTGCCAGACAAGCTGGATTTTCAGTGGCAGCAGGGCAGGCTGGAGCAGGTGAGGCGCGGCGGCCAGCCAGTGTCTGCGCAGCGGTTGCGCCTGCGGCAGTCCTGAGCGGCCACTTCCGGCTTTATTCATCCTTTATGCTGTAACGCAATGGACGCCAGAAAAGAGCAATCCAGCGCTTATGCCCGTGCCGGTGTGGATATTGATGCCGGCCACCGCGCTGTAGAACTGATGAAGGACGCGGTGGCCCGCACCCACACGCCCGCCGTGCTGGGCGGAATCGGCGGTTTCGGGGGCCTGTTCAGCCTGCGTGGGCTGAAAGACATGGAGGACCCGGTGCTGGTGGCCTCGACCGACGGCGTGGGCACCAAGACCAAGGTGGCGGTGCGCACCGGGCGCTTCGGCGGGCTGGGGCAGGACATCGTCAACCATTGCGTGAACGACATTCTGGTGCAGGGCGCCCGGCCGCTGGTGTTTCTGGATTATGTGGCGATGGGCAAACTTTCTCCCGAGCGGGTGGCCGAGGTCGTGACCGGCGCGGCAACCGCCTGCGAGGCGCTGGGCGTGGCCCTGCTGGGCGGCGAAACGGCCGAGATGCCCGGCGTGTACGTGGAAGGCGAACTGGATATCGTGGGCACCATCGTGGGCGCGGTGGACCGGCCCCGCCTGATTGACGGTCGGCGCATCGAACCCGGTGACAGCGTGATTGCCCTGCCTAGCGCCGGGCTGCACACCAACGGTTACTCGCTGGCCCGCATGGCACTGGACGACCTCGACTGGTCCGAGGCCCGCGCCGACCTGGGCGGGCAGACCCTGAACGACCTGCTCACCGTGCCGCACCGGGCCTATCTGGGCGCGTTCGATGTGCTGCAGGCGGCCGGCGTGGACATTCGCGGCATGGGCCACATCACCGGCGGCGGCCTGGTGGACAACCCACCCCGGGTGTTCCCAGAGGGCACCGGCATGCAGGTGGACCTGGGCAGCTGGACGGTGCCGCCGGTCTTTGAGCTGATCGTGCAGCGGGCCGGGGTGGAGCGGCAGGAGGCTTTCCGGGCGCTCAATATGGGCGTGGGCTTTCTGTTTATCGTGCCGGCGGCGCAGCAGGAACAGGCCCTCTCGGCGCTGCGCGGCGCCGGCGAGCAGCCCTGGGCGCTGGGCCGGATGGTGGAAGGGCAGGGCGTGACCCTTGGCTAAGCCGGGCCGGCCACGCCGCGCGCCGTTCGGCTTCCAGCTGCCCGACGGCGCCGGGTCTGCCGAGTTCTGGGTGGTGCGGCACGGTGAAAGCAGCTGGAACGCTTCGGGCCGCTACCAGGGCCAGACCGACGTGCCGCTCAGCTCACTGGGCGAGCTGCAGGTGCAGGCCCTGGCCCAGCGCCTCAGCGATCAGGAGTTCGCGGCAGTGTATTCCAGCGACCTGGCCCGGGCTCGCCTCACCGCTGAGGGAGTCGCGGAGCAGCTGGCTGGAAAGCCGCCGGTGCAGTTGGAACCCGGCCTGCGCGAAATCCAGGTGGGCAGACTGGCTGGCCTGACCTCGGCGGAGATCACCAGCCAGTTTCCCGAGTACCTGGAAGAATTGCAGCGCGACCCCTGGGCCGCCTGCCGCCCTGGCGGCGAGAGCATGCGCGACCTGTTCGTGCGCAGCCGTGAGACCTTCGCTGAACTGCGGGAACGCCACACCGGGCAGCGCGTTCTGGTGGTGACCCACGGCGGTCTGGTGCGGGTGGCGGTGGGACTGGCCCTGGGCGAGGAGGCTGGCCGTCAGGTCTGGTCCCGGCTCTCGGTGGGCAACGCCTCGATCACCCGGGTGATCCTGGGCGAACACAGCGGCACCCTGCTGGGCTTTAACGACGACGCCCATCTGGAACACCCGCTGGACACCCGCGACGGCAGCGGCCCGGCCGGGCTGATCACCTGAGCCCTGCTTTCTGGTGGTCGGTTCTCTAGAGAGAGGACGGCCAGCAAAAGAACAGGCCCAGCACCGTCATCTGCGGGCCGGGCCGGCTACTTGCGTTAGTGGGAAGACTCAGTCTTCCGAGTCGCCGCTGGGCTCTTCGGAGGTCACGAAGGGCAGGTTGCGGTCCAGCTGCGCGCGGTCCAGCCCGAAGCCGTACACGTAGGCGTTGGGAATGGTAAAGCCCAGATAGTCGATGGTGATTTCGGCTTTGCGGCGCGAGGGCTTGGACAGCAGCGAGGCGATCTTCAGCGAGGTGGGGTGCCGGCCTTCGAGGTACCCCATCAGGTACTTGAGGGTCAGCCCGGTGTCCACGATGTCTTCCACCACAATCACGTCGCGGTCCTTGATCGGAAACTGCAGGTCCTTGACCAGCTTGACCTCGCCGGTGGACTGCTGGGCGTTGCCGTACGAGCTGGCCTGCAGGAAATCCACCGTGACCGGCATCTGAATGGCGCGCACCAGGTCGGCGAAGAAGGGAAACGCGCCGTTGAGCACGCAGATCAAGTGGGGAACGCGGCCCGCGTGATCGGCTTCGATCTTGCGGGCCAGTTCCTGAATGCGGGCCTGAATTTCCTCGGCGGAGATTTGAACGGGACCTTGCCCCGGCTGATGACTCATGGCGATAGCTTAACATCCCGCCCCCGCCTCTGGCCTGCTGACCCCGGCACAAGGGCGGACAGAGGAGCCCTGACTTGACCCAGCGGCTTGGCTTAGCTGCCGCCGCCCGGCAGCTGGTAGGCGGCGCGGCGGCCCTGGCCGGTGCGTTCCAGGTGCCCGCTATCGGTCAGGCCGCGCAGCACCCGCCAGGCCTGGGCGCTGGTCAGGCCGCAGGCCTGGCGCAGGTCGGCGTTGCAGACGCGGCCGCGCTCGCGGGCCAGCGCCAGCGCAATGGCCCGGATTTCGGCGCGGCTGGGGCCGTGGGGGTGCTCCAGAGGCGCTGCCGTCAGGGCAGACGGGACGGCCGCCTGAGCTGGAGGCATGGGCGTAGGCTCCGGTTCTCCCGCTGGTGTTTTGGCGGGAGCCACTGCTTGTGCAGGCTGGCTCTGTTCCTGCCTTTGCTCCTGTCCCTGGCGTTGCAGTGCGGCGGCTGGAATGGCCTTGCCCCAGCCGCCGGCCCACAAGTTGGGGGCAGGTAGGTTGGGCGCGGGCGGGGCCGGGCGCAGCAGGGGTGCTGTGGGTACAGGTGCCCGGGCGGCCGGGGTCTGGCTGGGCGTGGGAGCCGGAACTGCGCTGTCCGGAGTAGAGCCAGCTTGCCGCAGGCTGGCCTGTTGCAGCGCCTCGCGGGCTTCAGGGCCCAGCAGGTAGGCGATGCCCCGGCCCACGCCGGCCCGCTCGATCAGCCGGGTGTCTTCCATCTGGCGCAGCAGCCGGGGCGTGCGGTCCTCGGCCAGTTGCAGGGCGCGGGCCAGCGCAGCGCGGGTGGCCTCGCCCTCGCGGGCCAGCACGCTCAGCACGATCAGCATGTCCAGCGAGAGTGTCTGCAGTTCTTCTTGCTTGCGGGCCACGAAGCGCACGAACTCGGCGTCGAAACCCATCGAGTGCAGGCTCAGTTCCACGGCGTCGGGGTAGGTGGTGAACTCGGGCGGTTCCTTGCCATGGCGCAGCATCAGCCCGAACATCTTGTCCACGCCCACCCCGGCCTGCTCGATCAGGCCCAGCCGGGCCAGCACATCGGCCAGCAGCGGGTTGCGCCGTTTGGGCTGGTGCCGCAGGATGTTGCCGGGAGTGATGCCGCCCGGCAGCCCGCCGGGGTTGAGAATATCCAGCCGGTTGGGGTACAGGTGCACATGCACCGCGTCACGTGACTGGTAATCGCGGTGGGTCAGTGCGTTGAGCAGCGCCTCGCGGTACACGGCTTCGTCCTGTTCCCAGACCTCGATCCGGAACAGGCCTACCTGCACCGGTGTGAAGCGGTTGCGGGCCTGAATCAGCTCGGCCAGCCGGCCCAGTGTGGCGGGAATGGGCCGCAGCAGGTCCTCGCGGAAGTGGAATTCCACGTCCAGCGTCTGGTGGTGATAAAAGCAGACCTCCGCCTGCGGCACGTGCGCCCGGATGGCGGCGGGGGTGCCGGCCAGCAGGATGGCGGCCAGGTTGGGCCGCAGCGCGCCGCCACTGGGCACCAGCAGTCCCAGCTCACGCAGAAAATCGATGTCTGGCAGGCCTGCAATGGGCGCCGAGCGCTGGCCCCCGCTGCGCCCAGCGAACAGGCGTAGCCGGCCCACCTCGGCCGGGTCCAGGTCGGCCAGCGAGGCGTCGGGGGGCACGCTGGCGGTGTAGTCTACGTCGGCTGCCGGCTCGGCCTCGGTCTGCGAGACCGGCACCAGATGCTGGCCGTCCCAGGCCACCACCGCGCCCTCCGGGTCCGACAGCACATAGGGCGCGCGCGGCACGAAGACGGAGAGTACCTCGCGGCCGCCCGGCTGGCGATGGCTCTGCACGTTCACGCTCAGCCGCCCGCCCGACAGCTCGAAAATGGCGTGGGTCAGCATCAGCGGGTGCAGGTCCTGCACGCCCTCGCCGCTGTCTTCCGCGCCCACCAGAATGGTGCCGCCCCGCGCGTTTGCCAGCCCTACGGCGTAGCGTGCCAATTCACCGGGCAGCACCGAGGCGGCCAGGTGAATGCAGTCGGGCCCCTGCGGGGGCACGGCGCCCAGCGGCGAAGGAGATGAGGCAGGCGGAGAAGAAGCAGGGGGGGAAGAAGCGGCGTCCGTCACTCGGCCCAGTGTAGCCGCTCAGAGTGCGGAGCCGTCTGAACGGCAGAGCCACTTGGCCGCTCAGACAGCCGCGACCGGCTCCAGAATCAAGTGCTCCAGGCGCTGAGCTGCCAGGCTGCGTTCGCGCAGGCCCGAGCGGTGGCTGCGCACCAGATCGGTCAGGGCCAGCAGCTGGTAGAGCCCCGGGTCACGCTGCGCCGCGCCCACCGCTTCGGGGCACAGCGGTTGCAGCGCGTAGCCCTCATTCGCGCCCTGCTCGTGCGGCCAGACCACCGGCTGCGCCGCCGTCCCTGGCAGTGGTGCCACCGCGCAGCCGGTGCTGACCCTGCGCACCAGCTCTTCACCCTCCTGCGGGGCCGGCAGAAAATACGGCACGCCCTTGACCAGCACGCTGACCAGTGAGGCCCGGATAGGTGTAAAGGTGCCGGGCCGCAGCAGCCGTGACACGGTGAGGCGCTCGCAGGCTTCATGCACCTGAGTTTGACTGAGCCCCAGTGATCTGCCCAGCAGGGCGTAAGAATGGGTCGGTGCCTCCGCCTGCAGCAGTTTGAGGGCTACCAGCAGATCCTGAGGACTCAACATGTCACCGACGCTAGCGGCCACTTGTCAGGGCTATGCCAGCTCATGTGCCTGCCAGCTCAACCCAGCCTGGCTTAGGGCCGGACCACAGCGCACCGTGCCGGGCCGGGGGGGTCAGCCCCCGATCTTCTGCCGGCCCAGCAGGGCGCGGCCCAGGGTCACTTCATCGGCGTATTCCAGGGCCGCGCCGACCTGCAGGCCGTAGGCGATCCGGCTCACCTCGGCGCCCAGCGGTTCCAGCAGGCGCTGGAGGTACAGGGCGGTGGCGTCGCCTTCCACAGTGGTGCCGGTCGCCAGAATCACTTCCATGCCGCTGCGGGCCCGTGGCAGCAGCTCGCGGATGTGCAGCTGTTCGGGGCCTACACCGTTCATGGGGCTCAGCACCCCGTGCAGCACGTGATACAGCCCCTGGTACTCGCCGCTGCGTTCCAGGGCGATCACGTCGCCGGGCTCTTCCACCACACAGATCAGGTCCTGATCACGGCTGGGATCGTTGCATACATCGCATAGCTCGGCGTCGGTGATGTTAAAACACACCGGGCAGGTGTGCAGGTCGGACTTGGCGGCCAGCAGTGCCTGCGAAAGCCGCTCAATGTCCTCGCGGGGCTGCTCGAAAAGATGAAAGGCCAGCCGCTGAGCGCTCTTGGGCCCGATGCCGGGCAGGCGCGACAGTTCACGGATCAGGGCGACCAGACTGGGAGGATATTTCACCCTGACAGCTTACCGGGTCACTCCAGCGGCAATTGCAGCCGGGGGAGGTGGCTGGAGCGGCCAAGGCTGCGGGGCCAGAGGCGGCAAAAAAACACCCCGCCGGAGCGGGGGCGCTGGTGGGCTGCCGGTCAGGCGCGGCCCGGGTACAGCTCAGAAGCCGGGAATCTGCAGGCCACGGGTGGCGTCCTGCTGCAGTTCATCCACCTGACCGGCAGCGTCCTGAATGGCCGCCAGAATCAGGTCTTCCAGCGCTTCCACGTCGTCGCCGTCCACCGCTTCGGGCTTGATCTTGAGGCTCTGCACCTTGCCGTGACCGTTCATGGTCACGCTGACCAGGCCGCTGGCAGTGCCTTCCACCGTCTTGGCCGCCAGGTCTTCCTGGATTCGGTTGGCCGCACTCTGGGCTTGCTGCATCTGCTTCATCAGGCGTTTCATGTCCATGTCCCGCAGTTTAGAACATCGGGCTGGCCGGAGCCGGGGCTACAAAGCCTGGGAGGGGAGGAGTCTGGGGCGCCAGGCACGGTGAACGCCGGGGCCGGCATGCTAAACTGCATTCCAGTCGGCCCGGCTGAACGGCAGCGCGGGTCACGTGGCGAAAAGCCACACCCAATTCAGTGCGGCCGCGCTGCGGCCCAGACAGCCGCTGCTCCAGTGCACATGTGCCCTGAGCACTCGTGCAGGAGCGGCGTGCGGAGGTGATAGCTATAGCGAAAGATCATAAGGTCAACGAGCAGATCAGGGTCCGTCAGATTCGCCTGATCGGGGCGAACGGAGAACAGGTCGGAATCATCGACACCAGGGACGCCCTGCGTATGGCGCGTGAAAAGAACCTGGACCTGGTGATGGTCAGCCCTCAGGCTGTGCCGCCGGTCTGCAAACTGCTTGATTATGGCCGCTTCCGCTACGAACAGCAGCAGAACGAGAAGGAAAACCGCAAGCGGGCCCGCTCTCAGGAAGTCAAGTCGATCAAGTACCGCGTCAAGATTGACGGCAACGACTTCAACACCAAGACCAACCACGTGCGCCGCTTCCTGGAAGCCGGGCACAAGGTCAAGGTGACCATCATGTTCCGTGGCCGTGAGCGTACCCACCCCGAGCTAGGCGAGCGCATTCTGGTGCGGGTGGCCGAGGTGCTGGAAGACGTGGGCACCCCCGAGAGCAAGCCCAGCATGATGGGTATGGACATGAACATGGTCATGGCCCCCAAGCCCGGCGCTGTCAAGAAAAATGCCAAGATTGAGGATATCGAGGCACAGAACGACGCCGAGGACGCTGCTGCTGCGGCCGCTGAAGCCAGTGAGCCCCAGGCCCCAGGGCGCACCCGCTTCCGACGCTGAAGCAGCTACCGAAGCCGGCGCCTGAGCCCAGCCCTCTACTCGGTTCTTTCTGGCTCCGGCTACCGCGGCCGGCCCAGGAAAAATGAGACAGAAGCCTGCCCCTTTTGGGCGGGTTTTTTGTTGCTGTAGGCGCTGGATAACTCCTCCTGGCCGCCTCACATTCAGGGCCCATCAAACCTTCATTCCGGGCATAAAGTGGCGCTTTCCTCTATTTGGTGCCGGTGGGTTGCTCGTATAACAGAGCACAGGAGCAGCCGGCAAATAGCGAGAAGGACGCTCCGCCGAGTGGCTGCTCTGCGACTGCTTGATGTCGCTGTGTTTCCAAGCCTGGTAGCCCTGCTGCCGCTTTCCCGACCCAGGAAGTCTATGTCCCGTTCTTTTGCTCTGCTGATAGCTGTACCTGCCCTGCTGATGTCCTGTGCTCCGGCTACTCAGATTTCTGCTCAGCCACAGCCCACGCCGGCTCAGGCCTGTGGCCTGCAGGCCGCTTCGATTGAAGTGAACCCGGCTGTCAACCAGACGGACCGCTGTTTCGCACAGCAGGCCGCCATGAGCGACATGTTTGAAATCCAGTCCTCCAAGCTGGCCCTGCAGCGCAGCACCAACGCTGATGTCAAGGCGTTTGCCGACCAGATCATCAAGGATCACACTGATGCCAGCAACAAGCTCAAAGACCGCGCTGGCAAGCTGAACATTGCTCTGCCTACCACCCTGGACGCCGCCAAGCTGGCCGACCTGCAAGCGCTACAGGTCAAGCAGGGCGCTGCGTTCGACCGAGTGTATGTCGCCGCGCAGATCAATGCTCACAACGATGCCATTGAGCTGTTCAAGGGCTACTTGGGACAGACTGGCACCAACGGCACCCTGCGCACCCACGCCGACGAAACCCTGCCTTACCTGACTCACCACCTGGAAATGGCCCGCGGCCTGAGCGCCAAGGTTCAGTAACCGGTAAAATCGCGGCTTTTAGAATGGCCCCGCTGGTTATCCTCTGTGACACTGGCGGGACTTCTTTTTGTTGGTAAAAGCCTTTAGACCCGCTGCCGACTGCTGCGGCCCAGCGCTGTGCCGCCCGCAATCAGATGGGCGGCCCGCAGCGGCTCCGGGACGTGGCCGGTGACGGTAAGCGCCGCCAGCGCTGCCCTGGCCTCGGCCAGGCTCAGGCCAGCCCGCTGCACCCAGACCTCGCCGCAGGGCTCCATCTCGCCGGCTTGCTGGACCAGCCGCCACTTGCGCTGGCCGCCCAGCACCTGCTCAAGCAGGGCGCGGCGAATGCGGGCCAGGTCAGGCTGCCGGCGGGCCACCACCAGCACCGGCAGGCCAGTCTGGGCATGCAACGTGTGAATATCCACCACATTGAACCCGGCCAGTGCGATGCCCTGCAGCAGAATCAGGCCCAGGTGGTCGCCGCCGTAGCCCTGCACCAGCCGGGCCAGCTCGCGGGTACTGTTGGCGCCGTCGCGCCGCACCTGCCCGCTGACCACACCGTGCAGAACAGGGCCGGTGTACACGGCTCCGAACACCGCCACGTTGCCGCGCCGCTCGCGGGCAAACGGCGCGTCATCAAAGCCGATGGCGTGGTGCAAACGCATGGTCTACCGCAGTTCGGCCGGCAGCGTGCCGCCCAGGGCCACCCAGGCTTCCAGCAGGTCGTCGGGCGGGGGGGCCACCAGCTGCAGCGGCTCTCTGGTTACCGGGTGCGGCACCGTCAGCTGCCAGGCGTGCAGGGCCTGACGCGGTATAGTTTCGCTGGCCCGCCCGTAGACTGCGTCGCCCACGATGGGACTGCCCAGGTGCGCCAGATGCACCCGGATCTGGTGGGTGCGGCCGGTGCGCGGCTCACAGCGGACCAGCGTCAGCGTGCGCCCGTGCCCGTCCGGATGCCGGCTCAGCGGGACAAAGCGGGTCTGCGCCTCACGCGGGTGAGCGCCGCCCACCGTCATCTTCTGGCGCTGCACTGGGTGGCGGCCCACCGGCGCGTCCACATTCACCGGCCCTTCCGCTTTCCACTCGCCGGCTGCAATCGCCAGATAGATTTTGCGGGTTTCCCGCGCCTTGAAACTGGCGGCCAGCGCGGCGTGGGCCTGCACTGTCTTGGCGACCACGATCACCCCGCTGGTGTCCTTGTCCAGCCGGTGGACAATGCCGGGGCGGTAGCCGGCGGGACTGTCAAAGTCTTGCTGCTCCGGCAGCTTCATTCGGCCCAGCAGCGCGTTGACCAGGGTGCCGCTGGTCACGCCCGGCGCCGGGTGGGTGACCATCCCCGGCGGCTTGTTGACGGCAATCAGGTGCTCGTCCTCGAACAGAATCTCCAGCGGAATATCTTCCGGTGCCACGCTCAGGTCGGCCGGCGGCGGGGGAGACACGCTCAGCGCCTCACCGCCGCGCAGCTTGAAACTGGCCTTGGTGACCGGGCGGCCGTCCACCAGCACCCGGCCCGCCGCAATCCAGCCGGTCAGCTGCGAGCGGCTCTGGCCGGTCAGTTCGGCGGCGACAGCGTCCAGCCGGCCGGGAGAGGCCGCGTATTGCTGGGTGGGGGGTTCATTCACTGGTGTTTCTCTCTTCTCGGGGGCGGACAACGGCTCAGCCTTTAAGCGCCGGAATCCGCAGGCCGCCGCGGCCGTCCCAGCCTTTGAAAGCATAGAAGCGGCCCGGTTCGCCGGTGCGCAGATAGTCCAGCAGCGGCTCGCGCATGGGCGGTGAATCCAGGCGCTCGCCGGCGTCTTCCGGGGTGCAGAAACGGGCTTCGGTGATAAAGCCGTCCGGGTCGCTGGGGTTCAGCAGGCCTTCCCAGGTGGCCTCGAACGCCACTGCGATGGCCCGCTCACCCCGGCGCTCATCCTCGATGTGCACGGTGTACACCATGTGCTGAATGCCGGTCAGCTTGAGGCCCGTTTCTTCCCAGATTTCGCGGTAGAGGGCTTCCAGCAGCGTCTCGCCCGGTTCCACCACGCCGCCGGGCAGGGTGTAGCGCACCCGGCCCTGGCCCTGCCAGTCGTTGCCGACCAGCAGCACCCGGCCAAAGCGGTCGCGCAGGATACCGGCGGCCACCAGCAGGTCACGCCGAGGCACGCTGGGTGCTCCCGTCTGCTGCGGCTGTGGCGCTTGCATCGGCCATTTCCAGCAGCTGCCGCTCCCGCTCGCTGCGGGCCAGGGCGCCCACCAGTTCTTCCAGCCGGCCCCCGATCACGCTGTCCAGCGGGAAGTTTTTGATGTCTCCCTCCAGCCGGTGATCGGTCACCCGGTTCTGGGGGTAGTTGTAGGTGCGCACTTTCTCGCTGCGGTCCCCGCTGCCGATCTGACTGCTGCGGGCCTCGCGCTCGCTGGCCTGCTGCCGCTCACGCTCACGCTCGGCCAGGCGGGAAGCCAGCACCATCAGCGCTTTTTCGCGGTTCTTGATCTGGCTGCGGCCGTCCTGGCATACCACCATGATCTCGTCGGGGGTGCCGGCGCGGTAGGTGGCCCGCACCGCGCTGTCGGTGGTGTTCACGCTCTGGCCGCCGGCTCCCTGCGAGCGGAACACGTCAATCCGGACTTCGCTGAGGTCCAGCTGCGCTTCGCTCTGCTCCACCTGAGGCAACACCGCCACCGTCACCGTGCTGGTGTGGATGCGGCCCTGCGACTCGGTGGCCGGCACACGCTGCACCCGGTGAACGCCACTTTCCCATTTGAAGGCGCGGTAGGCGTACTCGCCGGTCACCTCGGCCATCACCTTGCTGTAACCGCCCAGGTCGCTTTCGCCGGCGTCCAGCACTTCCAGCTTCAGCCTGGCCGCCTCGGCGTAGCGCGAGTACATCCGCAGCAGGTCGGCAGCGAACAGCCCAGCCTCGGCGCCGCCCGCCCCGGCGCGCAGTTCCAGCACCACGTCGCGCGGGTCGTTGGGATCGGTGGGCAGCAGCAGGATTTCCAGTTCGGCTTCCAGCGCTTCAAGGCGGGCCGCGATGCGGTCCAGCTCGGCCTGCGCCATCTCGCGCAGTTCGGCGTCGCTGCCCGGGTCGGCCAGCAACTCGCGGCTGCCTTCGCGCTCGGCGTTCAAGGTTTCATATTCACGGTAGAGGGTGACCAGCGGCGAGAGTTCGCGGTGCCGGCGGGTCAGCCGGGCGTATTCGCGGCCGCCGCCCTCCGCCAGCACGGCCGGGTCGCCCAGGGCGCGCTCCACCATGCCGAATTCGCTGACCAGTTCAGCCAGGCGTGGGCTTAGCATTCTGGCCCCCAGTCGTCCGGCTCACGTTCCGGGCCGGCACCGGAGAATTGTTGAGAGAAGTACACAGCTTGCATGAGAGACAGTCTACCGGCTGAGCCCATGAGGAACGGGGAGCCGGGGCAGGTTGCGGAGGTGGGCGTGCACTGCGCCGTGTCTGGCAGGGGAGTTTTCTGGCGGCAGCGTCATTGCTGGGCCGCTGGCTCTTGCCTGCGCGGAGGCAGGCACTGCCTGAGTGCAGGTTTGCTTTTCTGGTCTTCTTACCGTACGGTAGGTAGGTCGGAAGAGAGAGAGGAGTCGGGCCAGCCGGCCGCCCCACTCCGGACAGGAGAAGATGATATGGACGAATTCATTATTCAGCCGGCGCTGCATCAGGCGGTGGGCGGCACCACCCTACTGGTGGCATTGGTCGCTGCGGTACTGACCGTGATGGGTGCCCGCCGGGGCAAGTTCACCCAGGCCGCGTCCATTTCCATGATTGCCCTGCAGGTGGCGCTGCTGATCCAGACGCTGATTGGCATCAAGCTGCTGGACCAGGGCATGGGCGTGATGCAAAAGTACGTGCACTACCTGGGTGGCATCGGCGCTGTGGGTCTGCTGGTGCTGTTTTACTGGCTGCCCTGGCGCTCGGACGGCGCCCGCCCCAGAGGAGCGGCCGGCTTGACCTTGGCCTCCTTGGCCTTTACGGCGATGGCTTTTTTTATCGGCAACTACTACGTGAACAGCCTGCAGGGCTGAGGCCTTTGCCGGCCGGCCTGGACCCGGGCCTGAATGTGTATACTGTACCTATTCGGGCCTATCCCGGCTGAGTACTCGCCGGGTCCAAGACTGGCCCTGAATCTGGAGGTGGCGTATGAGACAACCCAACACTGTTCCCTGCTGCGCCGCCCCCGAAGCTCTTCGCTAGCTTCCTGCCTCTATCTGGCCTGAGGGCGGCTTCCCGAGTCGCCCTTTTTTCATGCCGTTTGGAGGCACATTTTGTCCTTTTCCCTTTTTAAAGCTGCCACCCTGACTCCTGAGACCACCACCGAGGCCCAGCGTTTGGCTCTGGGTCAGCTGCTGAGCGACCGCTACGCTCGCAGCTGGCCCGAAGAACCGCCGCTGGTGCCCGAGCTGGAAGCCAGGACACTGTTCACCAAAAGTGCTGGATCGTGGCGCCGCGTCTGGGCCGTCTGGGACGGGGCCGCCGCACTGGCCTGGGCCCAGCTGGAAGGCAGCCATCAGCACAACACCCACTCGGCCAGCCTGAACCTGCTGGTTCACCCGGATTATGAGGCCATGGCTGGCGATGCGCTGCGCCGCACACTCTGGACGGCTGTCGCTGATCCTGCCCGGGCGCAGGGCATAAAGATTGTCGCGACCTGGGGGGTAGACCGTTACCCGGAGGGGCTGGCGTTCCTGCCGGCAGCTGACCCCTATGCGTTGCACCGCTGGACCCGGGTGCCGGACGAGTATCTGGCGCGGGTGGCCGACCTGCAGGCGGTCATCAACGACATGCCCACCGGAGATTCCGAGCTGGGTGAGCTGGTCTACACGCCGCAGAACATCCGCGACCGTGAGGCGGAGGTGGCGGCCGACGGCGAAACCCGCTTTATGACCGCGCTGGAAGACACCCGCACGGGCCGCCTGGTCGCCTATTCCGAAACCTACTGGGGGCCGCAGCGCCCGGAACTGGCATACCAGGGCGCGACCGCCGTGCGGCGTGAGTGCCGGGGGCTGGCCCTGGGCAAATGGGTCAAGGCCGATATGCTGCGCTGGCTGCGAGAAGCAGCGCCGGGCGCCCGCTTCATCAAAACCAACGTGGCCGAGGAAAATGACGCCATGAACGCGCTGAACCGGGCGCTGGGGTTCCGACCCTACGCCGTCACGACCGAATGGGAGGTGCGGCTGTAGCCTAAGCTGGAACGGAAGCGCCCGGCGCGGGGGCAGTCAGGCCGCCGAACCTGCAAAGCGCACCCGCAGCCCGCGCAGTTCGTAGCCCTTGATGACCTCGTTGTAGCCCACCGACGGGTCGCGGCGCAGTTCCAGGTCGCGCCAGATCAGCAGCCGGCGCAGGAACACGTCGCTCTCGCGGATGGCTAAAAAGGCGCCGGGGCAGCGGTGGTGGCCGTCACCGAACGACAGCACCGGGTCCTGCACGCCGCGTGGCAGCGGGCGGTGGGGGCACAGCGCCTCGGCGTCCTCGCCCACCACGGCCTGGTCCACGTTGGCCTGCTGCACGTTCAGCGCCACCACCGAGCCGGCGGGAATGGTCACGCCGCCCACTTCCAGCTCGCGCTGCACCCGGCGGAACAGCTGCGTGACCACCGGCTCCAGCCGCAGAATCTCGTGCAGCACCGCGAAGCGCTCCTGCTCGGGGGCGTGCAGGTAACGGCCGCGCAGCTCTGCGTCGTGCAGCAGGTGCCAGGCCGCCGCCGAGATGAACTCGCGGGTGGTGACCATGCCGGCGGTGCCGTAGGTGAGGCACTCGGTCAGGATTTCCAGGTCGCTGTAGCCGCGCTCCAATAGATAGGAGATCAGGTCGTCCTGCGGGTCACGGCGCCGCCGGGCGATGGCGGGTTTCACGTCCAGCAGGAAAAAGTTCAGGGTGTGCCCCTGCATCAGCAGGCCGCGCGCCGGGCTGAGCTGATTGGTGCTGACCGGGTTACCGTCGCCGCCGGATTCCACAAAGTGGGTGATGCGGCGCTCCATGCCCGGCACCGCCGAATCGGTCAGGCCGATGACCTGCGCCGCCACCCGCACGGCCAGCTTCAGCGACAGGTCATCCAGGTTCTGCTCGCCGCCTTGCCACAGCTCCGCAATCAGGTCGTCGGCCAGCGCGGCGATAAACGGCTGGTACTCGGCCACGTGCTTGGGGGTGAAGTAGCGGGCGGTGGCCCGGCGCATCTCGTGGTGGTGTTCGCCCTCGGCGTACAACACCGGCGGGCGCCCCAGCATCCCGGTTTCGGTGGCGCTTTCGGCCATGAAGCCGGCCTGCGTCACGTCTTCCGAACGCAGAATCTGGCGCGAGAGGTCAAAGGAACCCACGTAATATACGCCGTCGTCGCCGCGCTGCACCGTCTGTGGGGGCTGGGGCGGCAAGCTGGGGCGGCGGGTCAGTGAGGCGGTCTGGGCAGAGCCGCTGGAAGGGCCATGAAAAGGGCAGCCGGAGGAAGCAGGCGTGGTCATCGGGAAAGCTCCTTGTGGTGGGGTTCTTGGTGGTGGCCTTGTGTGGGTTCTGTGTGGTGGGGTGAGGTGTCAGAAGGGGAAAGGGGACCGGCAGGATGCAGTGCCCGCAGCGCCCGGCTGAGGGTGAGCGTGTCGGGCAGGTCCGGCTGCGCCGCCAGCCCGGCCAGCGGCCTGCTGATGAATTCCAGCACGGTGCTTTCAGCCTGGGCCTGCAGCTGCCGCCCGGCCGCGCTGAGGTGCAGTTCGCTGCGTCGGGCGTCCTGGGCGTCGGTCTGACGGAGCAGCAGCCCGGCCGCTTCCAGCCGTGTCAGCGTGCGGCTGATGTCGTAGCGCGGCACGTTCAGCGCCTGCGCCAGCGCACTGGGCTGCTGCGTCCCGCCGCCGATGTAGCTCAGCACGATAAATTCACGCAGCGACAGGCCGTGGTGCCCGCGCAGTTGCCCCTCGCCGGCGCGGGTCAGGCCCTGCCAGGCGTCCCACAGGCTCATCAGAAACTGCATGGGGGGAGAGGCGGTGTCCGTCATTGATT